>CAZCXP010000149.1:0-5850 GCA_964502665.1 uncultured Dehalococcoidia bacterium
TCCCTTTTATCCCTTTGGCAACATGCTTGACTTTCCCGTCAAAGAGGCAATTGAACCCAAAAACAGCGATTACCTTCAAAAACTGGGATTTGGGGTGTCATTGCGAGCGAAGCGAAGCAATCTCAACAGAAATGTATTCAAGATTGCTTCGTCCCCCGATGAATCGGGGTCCTCGCAATGACATGTGAATGTGGCAAAACCACCTTGCTCCCGAATCGCTGTTCTTGGATTGAAAAGAGATATTGCCAGATCGCGTTTGCTGATGTGCAAAGCTGACAGAAACGACTTGAGCAAGACATTCCTTAATCCGTGGATTTTGTAGGTTATAGATTCTCGCATAGAATACCTCTCCCTCGAAGGGAGAGGGTAGGTGAGGGTGACTTCCCCCTCCCCTTTGATCCCCTCCCTCCAGGGGAGGGGAACTGCAACAGATTCTGCGGCTAGCCAATAAGCTACCCGCCAGGTTTGCTTTTTGAATCTATACTCACGGATTAGGGACATCGGGGTCGCCTTGAATGACTCACGACTGTGGTCTATGATATACCTTAGATATAGTTCCACCTTGCCCAAGGAGTGTTGTCGCGAGAATATGGGAGCGTACGAAGAGCTCATCGAGAGGTTGAGGCAGACGGACGTGATGAGTGAGGTTCTGGCCGAGCTCGAGAAGGAGCCGGTCAGGCTGCTCTATGCCATTTGTAAGGAACACGAAGCAAGCAATGCACCCGTGCCTGATCATCGTCTTACCATCTCAGGGTACTTGAAGGAGGTCGCATTGCGGACTCTGCTATCGGGGGGGTTGCTGGAGCGACAGCCAGGTGGCAGGCTATCTGTTTACTCCTACACACCGACATCGGATGGCATAGAATGCTACCGAAGGCTGGTGAACGAGGGATGGCGCGGCAAATAAAGACCATACCGCAAGTGGGGGGCAGCCCTTGACCTGGTACTGAGGCATGATGCTGCCACTCATGTAGGTTCTTGTCCAGCAATTGCCACAATCTGTCCAGACAGTGCAGACGCCGCCAGATTGTGCAACTGTGCTGCTCCAGCGTCCATTGGCCTCACATAATCTGAAGCTGCTCGGAAAAGGGGGATCATGGGCATGTATCTACGTACGCCAGGTGGCTGGTCTGGACAAAAGATAGCCCGTGTGCTAGAATACTTTTCGTCCAAGACAGCATGTCTGGAGAGGAGCGAGAAACCTGGCGTGGAGGGGACGAAGTGACGTGACGGAAGAAGGATCGTATACAGGCAGGGGGCCCTCTATCTTCACCCATATCTGCGGGTAGATAGCATCCTGGTTTTCCCCCTTAAGTCCCCGTAACAACCTCTTTTAGCCTCTAGCTCCGCGTAAGAGTCTTTGCTTGGCGAAGAACCGGTCGAATTAGCCCTCCCTATTGACAATATATGCCTGTATACGGTGGCTTGGGAGGTAATAGGTCCTTAACCTAGTTGCTATACGTTGTATGAAGGGAGTGTGAGTACATGGTGGTGGTCGGTGGGCAGGTCGATACTGAGGTCGACACGAAGAATGGGTCACGCTAAAGACGATTGTCAGGGAAGAAGGTAGAATCTGGGAATATGGTTCGAAGAGGATTAGCCGGCGGTAGCTTCAAGCCCCTCACCGAAGAGGCCATACACGAGGTTCACCAGACCGCGATGCGGATAATCGAGGAAGTAGGCTTTCAGGTGAACTCAGACACTGCGCTGGGACTCTTCAGGGAAGCGGGGGCCTCGGTAGACCAGGAGAGGCGCTTGGTGCGCCTGCCTCAGAAAAAGGCCATGGAGCTCATAGAGGTGGCACCGTCGGAGGTCAGACTCTGTGGCCAGGATGAGAAGGACGACATTCTCCTCGGTGGAAACCGCGTCTACACAGGAACTGGGGGAACCGCTCTCTATGTCTACCACCAAGATACCGGGGAAAAGCAGTTGGCCACCCTGGACGACCTGAAGCGCATTGCCAGACTGGTCGATGGGCTAGATAACATTCATCTTTTCCTGCTGCCTACCTACCCCAGCGAGTTGCCCATAGAGCAGGTGGATGTAAACCGCTTCTTTGCCGCTCTGGACAATACCACCAAGCATGTTATGGGAGGGGTTTATACTTTCGATGGAGTTAAACAGGTGACACGGATGGCGGAGATCATCGCTGGCTCTGGCGAGAGGCTTCGCCAGCGTCCCATTATCTCCATGATAGCCTGCAGCATAAGCCCGCTGAAGATGGATGGGGGATACGGTGACTTCATTGTAGCCATTGCCGAGAGTGGCATACCCGTGGTCTGTCCTGCCGAGCCACTGTGTGGAGCTACCTCACCGGTGACCCTCGCCGGGAACCTGGTAATCCAGACCGTTGACTCCTTGATGGGAGTAATGCTTACCCAGATTGTCAATCCGGGGACACCGGTTATTCTTGGCTCGGTATCTAGCAGCACCGACCTCAGGGACCTCAAGTATCTGGCTGGCTCTGTTGAAATGGGCCTCATCAATGCGGCTGGCGCCCAGATGGCCCAGTTCTACAAACTCCCCTTCTACGCCACCGGAGGCATGACCGACTCTAAGGTGTTGGACGCGCAGAGCGGCTATGAATCTGCGATCACCAACCTGCTCTGCGCTCTGGCCGGGGCAAATTTCATCCACGATGCTGCGGGACTGATGGAATTCGCTCTGACTGTCTGCTACGAGAAGTATGTCATAGACAACGAGATACTGGGAATGGTGATGAGGGCAGTCGAGGGCATAAAGGTAAACGACGACACCCTTGCCTTTGATCTCATCAAAGAGGTAGGCCCGGGGGGCAATTTCGTCACTGCAAAGCATACCAGGCGGTTTATGCGCAGCGAGCACTATGAACCCTCCCTCAGCAACAGGGATAGCAGGGAGGATTGGGAGGCTCAGGGTGGAAAGACCACCTGGGAGAGGGCGGCGGATGAAGTTAAGGAAATCTTAGCCAGAGATGGCTACGGCTTGCCTGCTGACATAAGGGAACAGGTGCTTTCTGAGATACGAGGTATCGTGGACTGACAGCAGTTCGCGGGGATCAGTGGACAGGGATCAGGGAGCAAATGAGTTTCAAGAGTTATCGAGATCTGGAAGTCTGGCAGAAGTCGATGAGTCTGGTGGTGAACTGCTATCAGATAACGAAAAGGTTTCCGAAGAGCGAAACCTACGGGCTAGCTAGTCAGATGCAACGTGCATCTGTATCGATCCCGGCAAATATTGCTGAAGGACGAGAACGACAATATACCAGGGAGTTTCTTCAACATCTGTCTATAGCCTATGGCTCTCTTGCAGAGTTGGAAACGCTTGTCGAGATAGCCGAGCGCCTAGAATATATCGATTCGAATCGGTCGAAGCAAATATTGGACAAGACAGCGGAAGTCGGTAGGATGCTTAACGGTTTGCCGTAAGTCTTTGGCAAAGAATGCCTGTGAATAGTCTACAGGGAACAGGGATCAGGAGAAAGAATACTGCCTCTGGCAACTGACCCCTGGCAACTGTAAACTGTCTGGTGGAGCAGTATGCTGGTAATTGGTGAGAAGATCAATGCATCAAACAGGTCGGTAGGGGAAGCTATCTCTGGCAAAGACCAGGAATTCCTGCAGAATATTGTCAGGTCGCAGTCTGCTGCTGGGGCCGATTTCATCGATGTGAACGCCGGTGCTGGCCAC
Organism: uncultured Dehalococcoidia bacterium; assembly: GCA_964502665.1. GTDB lineage: Bacteria > Chloroflexota > Dehalococcoidia > SZUA-161 > SZUA-161 > SOKG01. The sequence continues at coordinate 3,669 of CAZCXP010000149.1, forward strand.
GGGGCCTGGGAGCATCCGGAAGCCGCTATGGAGTGGCTGGTGGAGGTAGTCCAGGCGGTCACGGACAAGCCTCTGGCCATTGATAGCGACGTCCCGAGTGTTATAGAGGCTGCCCTGCGCAGATACCATGGTGATAGGGTGATGATTAACTCGGTCAGCGCTGAGCCCGAGAGGCTGGAATCTGTCGGGCGTTTGGCAGCGGAGCGCCAGGCTATGCTGGTGGCTCTGGCCATGGGAGCGGGGGGGATACCTAACAATGTCGAGGAGCGACTGGCTGCCTGTGAGCTGATAATGACGCACTTGACTCGGCTAGGTTTGAAACAGGAGCAGATATTCTTTGACCCCCTGGTGCTCCCCATTGCGGTGGATTCGACCCAGGGCCTGGTTACTCTTAAGACCATCGAGCGGGTCAAATCCCGTTATCCGGATGCCAACACTGTGATGGGGCTCAGCAACATTTCCTACGGTCTCCCGCAGAGGGGAATGGTTAACCGGTCCTTTCTGCTAATGGCAGCTTATGCGGGCCTCGATGCCGTTATCCTTAACCCCCTCGATGCTAAGATGATGAGCTTTGTCAGGGTTGCCGACATGCTCACCGGAAAAGACTCCTCATGCAAAGGGTATATCAGGGCCCACAGGAGGGGCCTTCTGGTAGACTAGGAGAGATGCGGGTGTGACGGGAACGATCGGATATGGTTATATTTTCGGGGGTTGCCCGCCCCTTTGGCAGACCTAGGACATCACTGAACTCAGAGGGAGAATATGGTGGATGATATACTTAGCCTCATGAAAGAAAATGTCATCCAGGGGAGAGTAACTCGGGATGATGAGGGGCTGGAGGGGGGGATGGAAGGACAGCCTGGGGTTGTTGAGCTTACCGAGGAAGCCATCGCCCGCGGCATAAATGCGGAGGACATAATCAACAAGGGACTTACTGCGGGCATGGTCACTGTGGGCCAGAAATTCGAGGCCAAGCAATACTATATCCCAGACATGCTGGCCTCCGCTGAGGCCGTGGGAGCAGCCATGACGATATTGGAGCCCCACCTTAGCAAGAGTGGTATGAAGCCTAAGGGCAAGATAATTGTGGCCACGGTAAGAGGAGACCTTCACGATATCGGGAAGAACATTGTCTCCATATTGCTTCGGGGAGCTGGTTATACGGTCAACGATCTGGGAAATAACATTGATGCTCAGACTATCGTGGACGCCGTAAGAGAACAGAGGCCCCAATTCCTGGGCTTATCCGCATTGCTAACCAGCACTATGAGGTATATGGTGGATGTCATCGAGGCGCTGACGGAGAGCGGGCTTAGGGAGAGCGTGAAGGTCATCGTTGGCGGAGCCCCGGTCTCGGAAGAATTCGCTGTGAGCATAGGTGCAGACGGCTATGGGGCAGACGGTTTTGATGCGGTACGAGTTGTGGAATCCCTGTCCTCTGCTTAGGTAGGGCTCCACTGATACTTTCCCAGATAGCCTGCAAATGCGCTCACTACAGCTCAAGACGGAACTGAGAATCTAACGAGGAGAGATAAGGTGCCCAGAGAAGGAATCCTGATTGATACCCCTTACGAGAGGATGACCAAGGAGCAGGTAACGCAGATTCACCAGGCTTCTATGGAGATTCTGAATGACCCTGGCCTGATGTGTTTTAATCGCGAGGCCGCGGAGATATTCCATGGCAACGGTGCGGAGGTTACGTCCGTTTCTCCCAGCGACCATCCCTGCTGGCTTGTGAAGATTCCGGAGAGACTTGTCCTCGATGCTCTCGATAGCGCACCTAAGACGGTTAAGCTGGGTGCCAGGAACCCGGACAACAGTCTGATAATGAACGGTGAGGAGCCCAGGGTACACTTCATTTCTGGCTCTGAAACCAATATCTGGCTGGATGTCGATTTTCCAACCTATGTTAAGAAATCCGGCCCCGGTACTGAGATTAAGGTGCCCGAATTTCACCCGCGACGCGGTACCGTTGCTGACCTGTGCCAGTCAGCGCATGTCTGTGAGCACCTTGAGACCCTGGATGGCTACATCCGTACCGTAAACATCCAGGATAAAGACATAACAGAGGATAATAAGGATGTTAACAAATTCTTCGCCTCCCTAAATAATACCACCAAGCATTTCATGTCGGGGCTGACCAGCCTGAAACAACTGGATAACGTGGTCACCATGGCGAAGC
>CAZCXP010000150.1:0-5847 GCA_964502665.1 uncultured Dehalococcoidia bacterium
GGGTAGAGCCTGTCCTGAGCCCTGGCCTTGGCTAGGCCCAAGGCTTGCCGAAGGATGAGGGTGACTCCCCCCTCCCCTTAATCCCCTCCCTCCAGGGGAGGGGAACCGCAAGAGACTCCTGCGGCCAACCAATAGGTCACTTGAAGAGGTGGGCTTGTTGAATCCGCACTCACCATAAGGGAAGAACCCCAGACATTGACACGTCGCAGAGCACCAGCTTATACTATTTTGGCCGAGCTCTTGTTCAAACGAGGAAGCTGCGCGGAAGAAATCTGTCAGGGGGAAAGAAGACGATGGAGACAAAACCCGGCGATACCTTAGGAAGCATAGTGGACAGAGTGGGAGCCAAATACCCAAAGCAGGAGGCTATGGTCTGCGCAAAAGAGCGGATAACGTACGACACACTGCTGGACAGAGCGAATTGCATGGCCAGCGCCATGCTGAAAATGGGCGTCAAGAAGGGCGATAAGGTAGCTATCTGGATGAGCAATATACCCGAGTGGGTAGATGCGCACTTCGCCTGTGTCAAAATAGGGGCTCCCGTTATCCCGCTCAACACCCGATACAAGGTTCACGAACTGGAATACATCCTCAGGCAGTCCGATACAACCACCCTTTTCATGATGGACCGCTTCCTCAAGATAGATTTCATCCCCATGATCTACGAGGTCTGTCCCGAGTTGAAGGAGTGCAAGCCTGGTGAACTGAAATGCGAAAAGCTACCGCTGCTCAAAAGAGTCATCATTGTTGGGGAGCAAAGCTATCCGGGAATGCTCGATTACAATGAAGTGCTCAAATCTGGCAAGGACTATGCCAGTAACGATGATTTGAAGAAGGCTCAGGAGGCGGTAGAGCCTGAGGATGTCTACATCATTCCCTTTACCTCGGGTACAACTGGCTTTCCCAAGGGCGTGGTGACCACTCACTACCAGTACCTAAGGGTTATCGCTGCCTTCAGCGACAGGTTTCAGATGACAGAAAAGGATCGTATTCTGGTCGTATCCCCCTTCTACCACAACATGGGGAATATGACTGGAATGACGTTGGGTGCGTGCCACGGGGCCTGCATTCTGCCCATGGAGTCCTTCGACCCCGGCGAGGCCTTGAGGTTGATAGACGAGGAGAAGGTCACCAATTTCACCGGCTCGCCCACGATGTACATCATGATGCTGGACCATCCCGATTTCTCCAAGCGTGATACCAGTGGCATAAAGAGCGCGATTATCGGCGGAGCAGATGTGTCTCCGGACCTGGTGAGAACCATCATCGAGAAAATGAAAATAAGAGACATGATATCGGGCTATGGAATGACGGAGAACACTGGCATCAGCACTTGCACCCGTCGTGGTGACCCACCTGAGCTGGTTGCCAACACCTGTGGAAGGCTCATGTTTGACGATTGCGAGCTCAAGATACTGGAGCCGGAGACCGGAGAGGAACTTCCCCCAAACACTCAAGGAGAGCTTTGCACTCGTGGCTGGTTTGTTATGAAGGAGTATTACATGCAGCCTGAAGAAACGGCGAAAGTCTTTGACACTAAAGGGTGGTTCCATACCACTGACCTGGCCACGATGGATGAGAACGGATACGTCAAGATAACCGGCAGGCTCAAGGATATGTTCATTACCGGAGGGGTGAACGCTTATCCTGCAGAGATAGAAAGCTTCCTGATGACACATCCCAAGGTAGCCATGGTTGCAGTAGCTGGAGTGCCAGACAGGAGGATGGGCGAGGTGGCCATGGCCTTCATTAAGTTGAAGGAAGGCCAGACCACCACTGAAAAGGAAATAATAGGTTTCGCCAGGGAGAAGATGGCCAATTACAAAGCTCCAAAGTACGTGAAGTTCGTGGATGATTTCCCGATGACGGCCACCGGCAAGATACAGAAGTTCGTCCTCAAGGATGCAGCCGTAGAGGAACTGGGGCTCGATAAGCAATAATGGCTCCTGAGTTCCGCCTCCGTATCCGGAGTAGGGCTGTACCAAAGAGAGAAGGAGGAAAGCAACGGTGAATTTCAACTTGACCGAAGAGCAGGAGATGTTCCAGAAGGAAGTGAGGAAGTTCGCTGAAGCGGAGCTCCCCCCTCTGGTCGATATAATGGACAAGCAGAACGAATTCCCCCATGAGATACGGCCGAAACTGGCTGCCATGAATCTCTATGCAATTCCCTTTGATCCGGAATACGGTGGGGCTGGTTCCGACCATGTTAGCCTGACTCTAGCCATGGAGGAAGTGGCAAAGATACTGGCTCCTCTGGCGATACACATGCAGGTGGGAAACGTTACCTGCGACAGGTTCAATAAGCTGGGCACCGAGGAACAGAAAAGGGAATGGATGATTCCGATTTCTGAAGGTAAGAAGCTTGTCTGCTTCTGCTTCACCGAGCCGGATACAGGCTCAAACCCGAAGATGCTCAAGACCACAGCAAAATTGGATGGCGATGGCTATGTTGTGAACGGACGGAAGAGATTCATCACCAACGCTCCTTTTGCCGACGCAGCCTTCATTTTTGCAAAAGACGATGAAGGGGACATCAGCCTGTTCCTTGTGGAAGCAGATAGAAAGGGCTTCGCTACCGAAAAGAAGATGGATAAGCTGGGGCTAAGGGGTACCGAGCTCTGTGATGTGGTCCTGGATGATGTCCGAATACCCAAAGAGAACCTGATGGGAGGCAAAGGCGGGAAGTTCGATGCGCTGAAGGACGCGATGACCATAGGCAAGCTCTGCCTCAGCGCACAGTGTGTGGGGCTTATGCAGGCATCGCTGGACGAGGCCATCAAGTATGCCATGCACCGGATGCATTTCGATGAGCCGATCTTCAATTTGCAGGCCATTCACTGGCTGCTGGCTGAGATGGCCTCCCAGCTCGAGGCCTCGCGGTGGTTGACCTATCGTGCTGCTTTCCTCAAAGACCAGGGCATGGATACTATCAAAGACATGGCCATAACGAAGCTATTCGTAACTCAGACCGCTGTGGATGTCTGCAGATGGGGCATGCAGGTACATGGTGCCTATGGCATCAGCAAGGAGTACAAGATCGAGCGGCTGTTCAGAGACGCCAAGATGTACGAGCTGCTCGAGGGGACGTCTGAGATACAAAGGGAGCTCATAGTGAGGCGTTTGCCGAGGTAGCAAAACTAAAACGCTCCCCCAACCCTTCACTAAGCCCGAAACCTGCGCAGCGCCATCAGCAGCCCGGCGATGCTCTTGGCATCGCACACCTCGCCTGAGGCGATAAGCTCGGGGACTGCAGTCAGGGGTACGCGCACCAGCTCGATATTCTCGTCGCTGTCAGCTACACTCTCAGCCGGTGTGAGCTCGGTGGCAAGATAGAGATGCATGTCCTCGGTGCAGAAACCGGGGCTGGTATAGAAGGAACCCAGCTTCTCCCATCGCTCAGCGGAGAAGCCCGTCTCCTCCTCGAACTCCCTGCGGGCACACTGAAGCGTATCCTCGCCGGGTTCCATGAGGCCTGCCGGAATCTCCAGCAGCGCCTTCTCCACCGGCTTGCGATACTGCCGGACAAGAAGGACGTTATCCTCGGAGTCAATGGCGACGATGGCGCTGCAGGCACCATGCTCTACGATCTCGCGCTTCGTCTTTCTGCCGGAGGGCAGCTCCACTGTATCAACCCTCAGGCCGACCAGTCTTCCCTGGTAGATGCGCTCAGTATGCAGAGTCCGTTCTTGGCTCACGTTCTTCACTCAACGGCCGCGGCGGCCCGAGATGTAAGGTCAGCGACACCTCATCACAATCGGGAAACTTGGGACATCTGTAGCACTCGCCCCAGACCTTGCGGGGAAGCTCTGACTTGTCAATGAGAACAAAGCCACACTTCTCAAAAAAGGCTGGCTTATAGGTCAGACAGAAAATGGTGGAGATGCCCAGTTCCCTGGCCTCTTCAATACACGTCTTGACCAGGGTGATGCCAATACCCTGACCTTTGCTACCCTCACCGACTGCCAGGGATTTGATCTCAGCCAAGTCCGACCAGCTCACATGAAGCGCCACGCAGGCAGCGACCCGGTCGCCATCCCTGACCACAAAATAGTCCCTAATATTTTCGTAAATCTCGCTTAGGGCGCGAGGAAGCATCTCGCCCTGAGTGGCGAATTTGTTGATAAGCTTATGCATCTGGACGGCATCGGCTATTTTGGCTTTTTCCACTTTCATCTCCGTCTACTCCCTCTTTGCCAGCCTCTGCACCAGCGTTCCGTAAAAGGATGCGGGTCGATCGGACCTGAGCAGCCGGGTGACATGAGGACTGCGTCTGACTTCCACAACAGCCCCGTCGCTTAGCGGGACTTCAATCTGACCATCAATGCTGAGCGTTGCTCCATGAGTGGTGCTCACCTCGAGCTTCACCTTTGTGTCAGCAGGCAAAACCAGAGCGGTACTTAAGCTGAGATGAGCTGCGATTGGCTGCAGCAGGATCTCCCTGGCGAGAGGATGGAGTATAGGACCGCCTGCCGCCAGGGAATAGCCAGTGCTGCCGGTTGCTGTGGCTAAAATCACACCATCGCATCTATAGGTTGTCAACGGTTCTCCATCGACAGTTGCCGTGACGCGAATCAGACGGCATCTCTCCCCACGGCCGACAGCCACATCGTTTAGCGCATGAAACGCAGGGGTATCCGCTGAGATAAGCTCCGCCTGAAGCATAGTCCTCTCCTCAAGCCAACCCTCTCCCTTGACAAAAGCGGGCACCCGGCTCAAGGCATCCTCTGCACGCAGCTCAGTCATGAAACCAACACGTCCCAGGTTTACGCCCAGAATAGGAATCGACTGGGCATTAGCGATGCGCGCTGCCCTGAGAATGGTGCCATCGCCTCCCAGGCAGATTAGGAGCTCGGTTTCATCCGCCTGTTCTCTCGCCCGGTCCTCCTCCCACGATGAGCATATCCAGACCGCAACATCCAGACCGCCCACGACCTCAGCCAGTCGCTGAGCCAAATCCCCGGCAGCCTGGATCTTGGGCTGGAACAGGATGCCAACCTTTTTCTTCAAGTCCATCTTCTTCTTCGTTAATCCGCTCTACGGCTTTCGTAACAGGACAAAGAACTCCCTGTTGCCCTCAGCGCCCAAGATCGGCGACGCCACCAGGCCCTCCAACCTGAAGCCCCTGTCAACAGCCCAGCAGATGAAGCGGCCCAGAACGGTAGCATGGATAAGAGGGTCTTTGACCAGACCGCCTTTACCTACATGCCGCCGCCCCGCCTCAAACTGAGGTTTTACCAGCACAATCAATCGCCCCCCGCCCCTCACCACACCGGCCACTGCGGGGACCACCTTCTCCAGAGAGATGAATGATACGTCAACTGTGGCCAGGTCAACCGCCTCAGGCAGGGTGAACGGGTAGCGAGCGTTGACCCGCTCCATCACCACAACCCTGGGGTCTTGCCTCAGACGGTAGTCAAGCTGCCCGTAACCAACGTCGACGGCATATACCTTGCTGGCTCCGCGCTTCAGCAAGCAGTCGGTGAAACCTCCCGTCGACGAACCTACATCGACCACCACCAGGGAGGTAACATCCACCTGGAACTCGTCAAGGGCCCCCTCCAGCTTGAGGCCGCCCCTACCCACGAATGGAGGGCTCTGCAGCAGATGAACCTCGGCGTCGTCCCTGACCAGGGTGCTGGGCTTGACGACCGTCCTGTTGTCGGCGACAACAGCGCCCTCCATGACCATAACCCTGGCCTTCTCCCTGCTGTCGGCCAGTCCCCTGGTAACAAGCAGGGCGTCTATCCTCTGCCTACTCACACCGTTTTTAGCATAGACTCGAAGGCACTGAAAGTCAAGGTTGCCCCAATCCCCCTCCCTCTAACTCCCTCCCGCCAGGGGAGGGAG
>CAZCXP010000151.1:0-5814 GCA_964502665.1 uncultured Dehalococcoidia bacterium
TTGTCGAACCATGAACGGCCCCCCGCGTACGCGGGGGCTCAGGGCGAACGGATTAAAGTTTAGTTTTGGAACAAAGAGGATAAAAAATGCGCCTATCGAAGCTTTTCGGCAAGACCCTGCGGGAGGTGCCTGCGGAGGCGGAGACTGTAAGCCACCAGCTACTGCTCAGGGCGGGGATGATCCAGCAGGTGGCGGCGGGGGTCTATTCCTATCTGCCTCTGGCGTGGCGGGTGCTGCGCAAGATGGAGCAGATAATCCGCGAGGAGATGGACGCCGCCGGCGGGCAGGAGTTGAATATGCCCGTCCTCCAGCCCCTGGAGATATGGGAGGAGAGCGGGCGCGACGTTGCCTTCGGCAAAGGTCTGTTTACCCTGCAGGACCGCAGGGAGCGCAAGCTCGTGCTCGCTCCAACACACGAGGAGGTGGTTACCGATCTCGCCCGCCGCAACGTAAGAAGCTACCGCGATCTGCCTTTGATGCTTTACCAGATTCAGACCAAGTTCCGCGATGAGCCCCGTCCCCGTGGCGGGCTGGTGAGGGTGCGTGAGTTTTGCATGAAGGACCTCTATAGCTTCGATGCCGACGAGGAGGCCCTTGACCTCAGCTACCGTAAAATGACTCAGGCCTACAGGAATATCTATGCCCGCTGCGGTCTTGAAACCGTGGTGGTCGAGGCCGATAGCGGCGCCATCGGCGGCAAGGACTCTCACGAGTTCATGGTGATCGCCGAAACCGGAGAGGACGAGATTATCTACTGTAGTGGCTGCGACTATGCAGCCAATGCGGAGAAGGCAGCGAGCGCCAAGCTGAGGGCAGAGGAGGAACCTCTTTTGCCCCTTGAGGAGGTGGCCACTCCCGGAGCCAAGACCATCGAGGAGGTAGCCAGCTTCCTTGGTGTCCCCACGAGCCGCACTCTGAAGGCTGTTTTCTACTCGGCAGATGGCGATCTGGTCTTTGTCACGATAAGGGGCGACCTTGAGGTAAACGAGGTCAAGCTGAAGAACGCGCTCAAGTGCTCTGAGCTGAGGCTGGCCAATGATGAGGAGGTGCGGGGGGTGGGGCTGGTGGCGGGATCGGCATCGGCGGTGGGTCTCAGTGGGGTCAAGGTCATCGCCGACGAGTCGATAACACTGGGGCAAAACTTCGTCGTCGGCGCCAACAAGGAGGATACCCACCTCATGAACGCTAGTTACCCTCGCGACTTCAAGGTGGATGTGGTGACTGATATCGCCCTGGCCGAAGCGGGACATCAGTGTACCAAGTGCGGCAGCGGCTTGCTGTCAATGCGAGGTATTGAAGTGGGTCACGTCTTCAAGCTGGGGACCGTCTTTAGCCAGAAGCAGGGGGCGTTTTACCTTGACCGGGATGGCAATCAGAAGTCGCTGGTGATGGGTTGCTACGGGATTGGCACCGGCCGGCTCCTGGCGGCGGCTATCGAGCAGAACCACGACGAAAAGGGCATCATCTGGCCTGTCCCCATAGCGCCCTACCATATTTATCTTTGCCCCCTGGGCATGGATGATCCAGAGGTAGTCTCGGCTGCGGAGAGGCTCTACACTGATCTGGAAGATAAGGGATTTGAGGTGCTCTTCGACGATCGCATCGAATCGGCGGGGGTCAAGTTTAACGATGCTGACCTGCTGGGAGTGCCTGTACGAGTCGTTGTGAGCCGGCGCGCTCTGAAGTCAAATAGCGCTGAACTCAAGCTGCGCAGAGAGAAGGAAACCGAGCTCGTGTCGATGGGAGAAGTCTCGAGCAGGCTTGAGTCTCTGCTGAGATGACGCGATTTTCGGCGGCTTGGCTCGACTGCGACGATTGACAAACAAGGGGGCTGGTGGTATCATTCATATACGGAGCCAAGAGGCGCCGAGTCTGACCGGAGGAGGTGCTCTATGAGGCTTCACGGGTTATACGGAGTGTGGCAGGTTGACAAGTGAGGCCCTGCCGAGAGGCGGGGCAGGCCGATCTCGGGCTCGGCCGAGAAGAGTATGAAGGAGGCCAGTCTTAAGTAAGAGGCCCCGTTCGGTGGTGAACATCGGAAGGAGCTGAGCTCGAGGAAAAAAACCAAGTAAATTAGGAACAACCAGTGGAGGGCGCTTCGGAAAGCGCCCTCCACCTTATTCATGGGGCGTGATGGCACTGAGGGCTTGGAGGGGTATCACGACCTAGGACAGCAAGTATCCCCCATCCACCACTACCACGCTGCCGGTCATATAGTCCGCGGCCGCGCTGGCCAGGAATAGCACCACCTTGGCAGCGTCGTCAGGTTCCCCCATGCGGCCCAGGGGCAGCCGTGCCATGAAGTTATCCGAGACCTCCTTTAGTGATCTGCCCATGGCTTTGAGGGCGATGCCCTGCTCCGCAGCACCGGGTGTCATAATCCCACCTGGCGCGATGGCATTGACCAGGATGTTATGCGGGGCCAACTCCAGGGCCAGGGCCTTGGTGAGCATGACCACGCCCCCCTTGGAGGTAACGTAGTGTGCCAGATCGGCCCTGGGATGGAGGCCTTCCATCGAGGCCATGTTGACTATCTTCCCTCCTTGCCCGGCCTTGATCATCTCCTTAGCGGCGGCGCGGGAGTAGAAGTACACCCCTTTGATGTTGATGTCGAGCGCCTTATCCCACATCTCTTCGCTGATGTCCAGAACCAGTGAGTGAGGAAAAATGCCCGCGTTATTGACCAGGATGTCAACGTGGCCGAAGGCCTTTACAGTGGCCTGGGTCGCCTTCTCGGCATCGGCCGCGCTGCTGGCATCAGCGTGGATGGCCTGCGCCTTGCCACCCCTGACCTTGATCTGCTCCACAGTCTGCGTTGCCGCCTCCAGATTGATGTCAGTGATCATCACACTGGCGCCCGCCTCCGCCAGCCGAAAGGCAATGGCCTGGCCAATGCCCATGCCAGCGCCGGTCACGATGGCACCCTTTCCTGTTAGGTCGAAAAGCTGTGCGATAGTCTCGGGTGTCATGTTTCAGCCTCCATTCTCAATGTCGTTCATCGCTCAGCGGCTTAAACCGGGGTTTCCGGTTCTGTTGCCAACTTTAGCGCAACATACGGGATTGTCAAGCCAGAGCTGAGGTGGTTCGTTTTCCCCTGGGACACTTCGGCTCAGGGCACAGGACACCCCTGGGGGTGGGTGGGAACAACATCGTTGGAACGCCTTGACAACTCGGTTGAAGTAGGCTGGGTAGGTTGCCCGACGTCGGGCAACCTACCCACTGAACGAAGTGAAGGGGAAGGGGCAGCGAAGCAATCTCACCCCAAATACACTCAGGATTGCTTCGTCCCCCGATGAATCGGGGTCCTCGCAATGACATACGAATGTGGCAACACCAACCTCGTCCCGAATCGCTATTCTTGGGTCGTTGGAACGCCTTGACAACTCGGTTGAAATAGGATAAAAGGTACAACACCAGCACTAAGGCGGCTCAAGCGAAAAAGCACGGAATCCCTGATAATCTCTGTGGGCCTCTTTTTGCTCTGCTCCCGTTGAGGGGCAGACCTGCGTAGCAGCCACGGGTGCTGTCGGACGACAAACGGCATCTGTCCTGCTTCATCAGACATGGACTCAGAAAGGGTGCTAGCTCACTCACCTGCGTTTTTCCCTGGCTTGCGGAGTCGCGAGCATTAGTCTACAGGATTGAGTAACGAGGGAAGGAGGAACAGCGGACGTGCTTTATCTGTATGAGACCACCTACCCATTTACGGGCGTGATCGATGAGTACGTGGATGTCATGCGCACCGATTTGATTCCTGGCCTGAGCCGTTACATGGATGTGCTGGGGGTTTTCAGGATCGCTTTTCGGCACCGCGAGACCTTTTTCCTGTCTGAACTGCCGCGCGGTGTGGATACCCTCGAAGGTTTGTCCAATTTTGTGATGCATGAGCGCGATGGACTGTCGTGGCACCGCGCAGGATTTAGATACCGGGACGAGTGGTTTGACAGCCTGCTTGAGGGTCTCCCGTTCGCGCCCACAGCGGCGACAATCAAAGAGCGCCAAGAGAAGGGGGATTTCACCGGGAACACGCTATATTATCGCTTAATCTACAACGTCCTGCCCTGGAAGCTGGACGAGTTCCTGGAGGCCTTTGAAAAGGAGCTGGTGCCCATGGAGGAAAGGCGGGGGATGAAGCTGGCGGGTTGCTACCGCTGGTTTGGCGCGTGTGGGGAGTCCGGCGAGATCATAAGCCTGTGGTCGCTGAAGAACTGGGAGCACTGGGGCCAGGTACGGGAGGCACATCTCAAGGACGCGGAGTCTCAACGGTGGATGGAGAAGGTATCGAGCCTGTGTGCGGAGTGGAGCTGTAAGTTCTTGATCCCCGTTCCTTACTCTTTGCTCCACTAGGGCAGGGCCAACTGGAGGGATGGAGCAATGCTTTACCTGTATGAGAACATAACGATTTTTTCACGGTTTCAGGAGGAGTTCTGGAAGGTAATGGGCACTGACTATGTGCCTGATGCGGAGCGGAACGGGCTGCGCCTGGTGGGGATGTTCATGGTGGGCATCCATTACAACGAGAACCTGGCGCTCTGGGAGGTGGATGACTGGGCAGCGCTTGACCGGATACAGGAGTTTCACGACAAGGACCCCCTGGCGAAGGTCTGGGAGCGCGAGGCCGTCGACTACCGAACTGACTGGGTGGGCAAGGTGCTGGAGCCCGCGCCCTTCTCACCTACCCTGGCCCAGATCAAGGAGGGGGACTACAAGTCTACCATATACCTGCACACTCTGGCGCGGGTTGTGCCCGGCAAGGCTGAGGAGTATATTGATGCCATTGGCAGGGGGCTTATGCCCATGGCACAAACCTGGGGCATGAAGCTGGTGGGATGTTACCATGCGGTGGCAGGGACTGCCAGCAGCGGTGAGGTTATCAACATCTGGACAGCGGGCAATATACATGGCGATTGGGTCAAGATTCGCGAGGCATCCTTGAATGACCCAGCTTATAAGGACTGGGAGGCCAAGGCAGGGAAATGGCGTCCCAAGGTCGTTTATAGATTCCTCTATGGCCTGGTCCCGTACTCACCTTTGCGCACTCCGTTTCTGGCGGACGAAGTAGCGGCAGAAGAGGTGAGAACGGTAGCCATGCCTGAGGTTGAATGGGGTAAAGACTGAGCCGCTGGCGCAGGATTTGGTAACCCGGTGAAGGAGGGGAAAATGCCTGAAGAATTGCCACCGGAGCTGAAAGAGTCCATTGATGAGTTCTATCTCGAAACGAGCCCGGAGATAAAGGACTTGATCCACGGCTGGCTGTACAAGATTGTTGCTGCGGCCTATGAGGGGATCGGCGAGCTCCCGCCGGAGCACAGGGATAGGATTCTGATGAAGATATCGAAGGCCTGCAGCGACCAGGCGAAGATGGTGCTGGGGTGCCCGCCGGGCATGGGCTGGGAAGAGTACAAGAAACACATGGCGGAGTTGCAGCCTCCCTTTGGGCCGAGGAAGATCACTCAGATAGGTGATATTGTTCACTGGACATATGTTCCTCCTAAAGATAAGGACGGTCGCCCGATATGCCAGTGTCCCCTCATCAGGTTCGGCTGGATGGAGCCAAGACCTGAAGTATGCGCCTGCTCAGCAAACAGTGTGGCTAGCTATATCGAGGAGTTCACCGGAAGGGAGGTAGCCACGGTTGAGACGTTGGGCAGCCCCATGGTCGGTGGCGAGGAGGAGTGCCGCTTCCTCATACACCTCAAGCCCTCCGCCTTTAGCACACCTAAACATGAGTAGCGTCGTGACTCCTGTCACGACGGATAATTCGTTGCCACAGGAGTGGCAACGCTACTGAGAGTGTTTTGGATTTGGTGCTTG
>CAZCXP010000152.1:0-5809 GCA_964502665.1 uncultured Dehalococcoidia bacterium
TCAGATACACGCACTATCTTCAGGATTCGTTGGTGGGCACCACCCATTGCGTTTATACCCTTGGTCAGATACACGCACTATCTTCAGGATTCGTTGGTGGGCACCACCCATTGCGTTTAGTATCAACTGCGAGATATCAACCCCCTCTCTTCCGGGGAGAGGTCGGCCTTCCCTAAGAGTTCGGGACGGCGGCGGAGGGTGCGCCGAATTGACTGCTCCCTGCGCCAGGTGGCTATCTGGGCATGATTTCCTGAGAGCAACACCTGGGGCACCTCCCACCCACGATATGTCTGGGGGCGAGTATATTGAGGGTATTCCAGGAGGCCTCTTGTGTATGAATCATCCTTTGCTGACCCCTCGGAGCCCAGAACCCCGGGCAGTTGCCTGACCACGGCGTCAACGACTACCATCGCTGCCAGCTCGCCACCTGTTAGCACGTAGTCACCGATGCTGATCTCATCGGTGGCCAGGTGTTCTCTAACTCTTTCATCGATCCCCTCATAATGCCCGCAAATGAGGATCACCCGGTCAAGGGCTGCCAGCTCACCTGCGATCTTCTGATTGAAAACCCTCCCCTGGGGGGTAAGCAGGATGACCGGTGCAGAGGAATGGGCGCTCTCTGCCCTTATTGCCTCTATCGCCTCAAATATTGGCTCCGGTTTCATCACCATGCCGGTTCCTCCGCCGAAGGGGTAGTCATCGACTACCCTATGCTTGCCCAATCCCCAGTCCCGCAGGTTGTGAATTGTGATACTGATCAGGTTGCGGTCCATCGCCCGCCTGACTATGCTTTCGGCGAAGGGCCCGCTGAACATATTGGGAAAGAGGGTCAAAATATCGATGCGCATTTTCCCCATCCCCACTCACCTTGCCGTCTAATCCTCTCCCATCCCTCCACTCATTCTACCGCCTCACCCTTGATGACCTCGACAGCGTGAGGCAAGGCTGGCAGTATCACCGGCAGGCATTCTCGCACTGCCTTGGGGCTGCCGGGGAGGTTGATGATGAGGGTTTTGTTACGGGTACCGCACACTTCCCTGCTAAGCATACCGTGGGGCGTCTTCTCAAGGCTCTTCGCTCTCATCGCCTCGGAGAACCCGGGGATGGTCCTGTCTATCACATCAAGTGTGGCCTCGGGGGTGACATCGCGTGGGGCAAGGCCAGTTCCCCCGGTGGTAATGATCACGTCTACCCCCCTTTTGTCGGCCCACTCAGTTAACCTTTCTGCAATCAGTTCTCTTTCATCGGGAACAGTAGCGTAGTCCATTACACGAGCGCCGAGCTGAGAGATAATCTCACGAATAGCCTCGCCGCTCTTATCCTCGCGCTCGCCTCGTGAACATCTGTCGCTGACGGTCAGTATACTCACAGTAAACACGACCCAATCCCCTACTTGCGTTCTATCTATAGTATCACACCCAAACCCTGTTGCAAAGAGCGCCCTGGAGGATTCTTTGAGGAATGTCTCCAGCCAGTCGCCCGACATTGCTTGGCCCTTGTCCGAAAATAGTCTTTCTTCCGTTCGCCCTGAGCCCCCGCGTACGCGGGGGGCCATTCATGGTTCGACAAGCTCACCACGAACGGCGTGTGGTATGTTAATTCCCATCATTCGTCGATGGTCACGCGCCTATAGGGGTTTACTGGGATTTGAGTGAACCAAGAGTAAGCGGCGTTCAGCGAAAGCCCTGTTACCCATCCAAAACCGGCAAAAGACTATTGACAACAGGGCAGGAATGTGCTAAAAGTGGTGCAACGTGGTGTAAAGTGGGGCAAGGTGGATGTTCCTCGGGGAATACGAACTAAGGATCGATCACAAGGGGAGACTGGCTATCCCGGTCAGATTCAGAGAGGCATTCCGTGCTGGCCTGGTGCTTTCCCGGGGGTTCGACAAATGTCTCAACGTTTACACTATGGCGGAGTGGGGGAAAGTGGCTGACAAGCTGGTTTCTCTGCCCCTGACCCGGCGTGATCCGAGGAGGATCGCCCGTTTTACATTCTCCGGGGCCTTCGATCTTGAACTTGACCGCCAGGGAAGGGTAATCTTGCCTCCCGCTCTGCGCCAGTACGCCGATATCAACGATGAGGTGGTTGTAGTCGGGGCATATAGCCACCTCCAAATCTGGGACAAAGGGCTTTGGGCTGCGGAGAAACAGTTTATGGCTGAGCACGCTACGGAGATCGCAGAGGCGGTAGATATACAGTGATGACGACTATGACTATCACTAATGTAACTGGCCATGAACCGGTTATGCTCAAGGAGTGTATTAGCGCTCTCCAGGTTCAGCGTGGTGGGAGGTATGTAGACTGTACCGTCGGCGGCGGAGGGCATGCCGCGGCGATCTTGGAAGAGAGCTCACCCGGGGGACAGCTGATCGGCATCGATGCCGATCCCAGCGCGCTCAGAGTGGCCCGGGGGAACCTCAAGCCCTATGGGAAAGACGTCATCTTGGTCAATGAGAACTTCAGATATCTGGAGAATATCTGTACCAGACATGGCTTTCACCCTGTAAACGGCATTCTCTTCGATCTAGGCATATCCTCCCTGCAGCTTGAGGAGGCGGGTCGCGGCTTCAGCTTCCAGCAGGATTCTCCGCTGGACATGAGGTTCAGCGATAGACAGGCCATTACCGCAGCAGATATCGTCAATACCTATCCGGAGCATGATTTGGCCCGGCTTTTGCACAGTTATGGCGAGGAACGGCGGAGTCGGCAAATAGCGAGACGTATTGTGGCGAGACGCCCTCTGAGAACCACCCTGGAACTGGTACAGGCAGTGGAGCAAGCCGTCGCTGGAGCACGTGGCAGGATTCACCCAGCAACAAGGACTTTCCAAGCGCTGCGAATTGCGGTCAACCGGGAACTGGATAACCTGGAGGTTGCGCTGGAGCAGGCGCTCAATCTCCTTGGAAGCGGCGGCAGGATTGTGGTTATCAGCTATCACTCCCTTGAGGATCGACTGGTCAAGGGTTTTCTTCGCCGGGAGGCGCAAGGATGCCTTTGTCCTCCGGGAACGCCAGCCTGCATTTGCGGGCATACTCCTCAGCTCAAGATACCAGTCAAGAAGGCAATTAAGCCCTCTCCAATCGAGGTGCAGGCTAATCCGCGGAGTCGCAGTGCCAGAATGAGGGTCGGCGAGCGCATTTAGCCTCTCTAGTTAGGAGGGAACCATGGCGACTGGGGCAGGTTTAAATAGTGGGACTAAGCCGGTTGAGACTGCTGTTGAGAATCTCACCCAGATCAAGGTCGTTGGTGTGGGCGGTGGTGGCAATAATGCTGTCAATCGCATGATTGAAGAGGAGATCCCGGGGGTCGACTTCATCGCGGTAAACACCGATGCTCAGGCGTTGGTGAGATCGATAGCTCCGAGCCGCGTTCGCATAGGTGACAGACTTACCAGAGGGCTGGGAGTGGGTGGTGACCATACAATGGGCATGCTGGCGGCTGAAGAAAGCAGGGATGAACTCGCCGAGGCCGTTGATGGCGCCGACATGATATTCATAACTGCGGGCATGGGCGGGGGCACGGGCACCGGCGCTGCGCCGGTGGTCGCCGAGATCGCAAAGGGCCTTGGCATCCTCACCATCGCCATAGTCACCAAGCCTTTTAACTTTGAAGGCGTCTACCGCGCAAGAGTAGCTGAGGAGGGTATCGTACGGCTCAAAGAGAGGGCTGACAGTATAGTCGTCGTTCCCAATGAACGTCTCCTAACCATGTGCGATGCCAATGTCTCGATCGAAGCCGCATTCAAGATGGTTGATGACGTGCTATTCCGCAGCGTTGAAGGCATTTCCGAGGTGATTACCTGCTTAGGCAACATCAACCTCGATTTCAATGATGTGAAAGCCATTATGAATGAGGCTGGTCACGCCTGGATATCCATGGGTTATGGTAGCGGCGAAACCCGGGCTGTTGATGCCGCCAGGGCCGCCATTGTCAGCCCCCTGTTCGATTTCTCCATCGAGAGAGCACAGAGGATCCTGTTCAATATCATCTACAACGACCTCGCCCTTTCCGAGGTTAACCAGGCAGCAGATGTTATCAGACAGGTGGCAGATCCCAATGCCCAGATAATCTTTGGCCTGGCGACTGACCCTGGCATCGGTCGTAATGTAAAGCTCACCCTGATCGCAACCGGCTTCCGAGAAGGCGGTGACCATGTGGAGAGTGAAGACACGACGACTGACGATGGGGACGATCTACCTGAGCTCTCGGTGGAGGACAAACGCCGATCGTTTTTCCCTTGGGTTAGGTGAAGTCGCGCCTGCACTATTTAGAACCTAGGATTCCTGGGAGCCAGGAACGGTGTAAGGCCGCAGGACCCAAAGCTCCTGCGGCCTTCCTGTGTCTGGGCTGAATTAGACGACGTCGTAACGCATCAGGTCATCGTAGCTCTCACGGCGACGAATAATACGTGCCTTACCCTCCTTGACTAGGACAACCGCTGGTTTCAGCGATGCGTTGTAGTTGGAGGCCAAAGCGAGGCAATAGGCTCCTGCTACCGGTATTACGACGGTATCTCCAGGGACAACCCTGGGCACTTTTACATCCTTAGCCAGGATATCACCCGACTCGCAGAACTTGCCGACGATGCTCACCTGTTCCACTTCATCCTCGCTGGCTTTGTTGGCGATCAGCGCTTCATATCTAGACCCGTACAGGGCTGGCCGGATGTTATCTGCCATGCCGCCATCTACAGATATATACTTGCGCACGCCGGGGATGTCTTTGGTTGCCCCTGCCCGGTAAACCGCGACCCCGGAGCGTCCCACAATCGCCCTCCCCGGCTCCACAACAAGCCGAGGTAGCTGCATGCCAAGCTCCTTGCTGCTGGACTGAATAGCCTCGGCAATAGCCCCAGCGTAATAAGCGACACCTTGAGCCGGAGCATCACGGGTATATTGAATGGCGAATCCACCTCCTACATTAAACTCGTGGAAATCGAGTCCATGCTTTTCTCTCATCTCAGCGGCGAACCGGAAAACGATCTTGATTGCTTCCTGGTAGGGCTCGGCAGAGAAGATGAGGGAACCCAGGTGCACGTGCAATCCAATGAGTCTGAGATTGGATGATGACACTGCCTCAATCACTGCTTCTTCTGCCTGTGCCAAAGCGATAGGTAAGCCAAACTTGCTGTCGATGACGCCGGTAGCGACGTGGCGATGGGTATGGGCGTCAATGCCTGGGGTGAGCCGAAGCAATATATCCTGGGTGATCCCCGCCCCTTTGGCCGCCTCGTCGAGCAATGGAAGCTCGTAGAGGTTGTCCGCCACGATGCGGCCGACCCGGCAGGAGATCGCCAGTTCTATCTCTTCGCGGAGCTTGTTGTTGCCGTGGAAGTAGACCTTTCCCATAGGGAAATCGACCGATCTGGCTATACTTAGCTCGCCTCCAGAGACCACATCGAGCCCCAGGCCCTCCTCCTTGATGATCATCGCCAGCGCCCGGTTAAGGAAAGCCTTAGCAGCGTAGATCACCAGGACATCACCGTAGCTCTGGCTGAACTCCCTGCGGTACTCGGCGCAAGTTCGCCGCAAGGTAGCTTCGTCGAAGATGTAAAGCGGTGTGCCGAACTCAGCGGCAAGCTCCACCACGTCGCAGCCGCCAAGGGTGAGGTGACCTTTTTCGCTTACCCCTGCGGTATCGGGAAGCAGCGCCGACATCCTATCCAGAACTGACATGACTTCCCTTCCCTCCACTAGCAGCGATTATACCTTAGCAGCTTGCATTGCTCAAGTTGCAACGCCGGAGACCGTTTGGCAACCCCTCCAGAGCCAAATGAACTCTCGGATCGAGGGATCAAGGTAGGATA
>CAZCXP010000153.1:0-5582 GCA_964502665.1 uncultured Dehalococcoidia bacterium
AGGAGGGGTGTCCGAGAGGTCTATGGTGGCGGTCTTGAAAACCGCTGTCCCGGGTCACCGGGACCGTGGGTTCGAATCCCACCCCCTCCGCTCCAGCACCAGCAGGAGCAGGAGTTCTTCATAAGGCGAGAAAGAGCTACGACATGAAGGCAGTTATACTAGCAGCAGGGGAAGGCAAGAGGATGCACCCCCTGACTTATACCAGACCCAAGGTAATGCTGCCCATAGCCAACAAACCAATCGTGGAGCACCTGCTAATCGAGTTGAAGAAGGCTGGGATCAAAGATTTTACCTTCATCGTCGGCTACCACGGGGAAACCATCAGGGAGCATTTCGGCAACGGTGCCAGATGGGGCATAAGGATTGAATACGTCAACCAGAGGAAGCAGCTCGGCACCGCACATGCTCTGAAGCTCGTACAAAGGCTCGTTGACGACAGATTCGTCCTGGCGAATGGGGACGTCCTGGTCAGGGCGGAGGATATAAAGAAGGTATTGGCAGAAGACAGAATAACCCTGAGCTTGACCGAGGCAAAGGACACCCGGGACTTAGGGGTAGTGGAGATAGCCGGTGACAGAATAAAGGCAATCTACGAAAAAGTGGCGAACCCTCCCTCAAATCTGGTCAATGCCGGCGTATATTTGATGACAGCGGAGATATTCCCGGCTATAGACAAGACCAGGGAGTCCCCCAGAGGCGAGTATGAGCTAACCGATTCACTGCAAATCATGTTGAGCGAGGGCTACGCCATCTCCTGGGCGAAAACTGACCACTGGCTCGATGTAAGCTATCCTTGGGACTTGCTGGAAGCGAACGAATTGCTAATGGCGGGGATCGAGCCGCAAAACCTGGGAACGATCGAGGAGAACGTAGTCATAAGAGGGCCGGTCTCTATAGGGAAGGGCACGGTGGTGCGGGCAAACTCCTACCTTATGGGGCCTGTGGCAATCGGCGAGGACTGCGAGGTGGGCCCCAGTTGCTATATCCGCCCCAGCACCGCCATCGGTGACAACTGCCATGTGGGCAGCGCGGTGGAGGTTAAAAACTCGATCATTATGCAGGACAGCAAAATCCCTCATCACAACTATATCGGGGATAGCATCATAGGAGAGGGGTGCAACTTCGGCGCCGGCACCAAGATCGCAAACCTCAGGTTAGATAAAAAGGACATCTCCATTGCGAATATCGATACCAAGAGGCGCAAGCTGGGCGCCATAGTGGGCGACGGCGTTCAAACAGGTATCAATGCCAATATCAATGTGGGCAGTTTAATAGGCGACCACACCTACATCGGCCCCGGGGCTGTGGCCAGTGGTGTGGTGTTGCCCAATTCCAAGATATTCTGACGGGGAGAAAAAAGTGGAAAGAATAGAGCAGGCTGTCATTCTCGCTGCCGGTGAGGGGCAAAGGCTGAGGCCATTTACCGCCTCAAAGCCCAAGGTCATGATCGCCATTGCCAATAAGCCCATATTGCAGTACGTAATCGAGGCAGTGGCAAAGAACGGCATTCGCAGAATAGTAGTCGTCGTGGGCTACAGAAAAGATCAGGTCATAGATTACTTCGGTGCCGGGGATCAGCTCGATGTGGAGATTGAGTACCTCGAGCAAAGACAGCAGCTTGGCACCGCTCACGCGCTGAAGCAGGTAAAACAAAGAGTCAGTGGCAAATTTCTGACCCTGTCCGGTGACAACATCATCGAGCCCGATACCATCGCCAAACTGACACAGGCGCAACCGAATACTATCCTGGTCAAGGAACAGGAAAACATCTCTAAATATGGCGTGATAGAGGCAAAGGACGGAGTGGTAACCAGCATCGTGGAGAAACCGAAGGAGGCCCTGAGCCACCTAGTCAACACCGGCATCTACGCCTTCAGCGACGACATCTTCGATCTGATCGCTCAAGAGACAGACCTGACCTCTGTTATTGTCAACATGATTGCCCTCGGCCACGAGGTGAGGACCTGTGAGGCAACCGGCCCCTGGCTCGATGTGGTTTACCCCTGGGACATGTTGCAGCTAAATGATTTGGCCCTGGCTAAGATATCCCCAGCAACCGGAGGAACTATAGAAAGCGGTGTTTCCATAAGGGGGCTCGTTTCAATAGGTAAGGGCACTACCGTAAGATCAAACTCCTACATAGTAGGTCCAGCTATCATCGGGGAGAACTGTGAAATAGGACCCAGTGTGTGTATCCTGCCCTCGACCAGCATAGGGGATAACGTGTGCATCTCCCCCTTCACCATAATCGCCAACAGCATAATAGCAGATGGTGTGGAGATCGGTCCCAGCTCCACCGTTCAAGACTCGATCATCGATAGAGGGTGCCAGGTAAGAGGACACCTTGTCACTCAAAGCGGCGAGACGGAGATCAAGGTCGATGACGAATATCACCGGGTGCGAATTGGAGCAATGCTGGGAGAACACTGTAGCATTGGTACCAGTGTAGTAACCGCCCCTGGAATCATTGCAGGCAATCGCTGCCAGGTAAAGGCGCTGAAGGTTCTCGAACAAAGTATCCCGGACGAAGGCTTAGTGGTGTAATCATGTGTGGCATCGTTGGCTACGTGGGGGAAAGGGAAGCACAGCCTGTCTTGATCAATTGCCTGAAGAGACTGGAGTATCGGGGATACGACTCATGTGGTATCGCACTGCTGGGCAGAGGCACCGAGGTCTACAAAGATGCGGTTAGGATTGAAACCCTGGAAAGAAGCCTGCAGCCAAACGACAGCCGAACAGGCATCGGACACACCAGATGGGCCACCCACGGCAAGCCATCGGAATCAAATGCCCACCCACACACAGACTGCAGCGGCAAGGTCGCAGTGGTCCACAACGGGGTGATCGATAATTTTCTCCAGTTGAGAGAACAGCTAACCAATGAAGGACATACCTTTCGCTCGGAGACAGACACCGAAGTCATACCTCACCTGATCGAGAAATACTATGAGGGAAACCTGGAAGAAGCGGTATCCCGAGCCATTGTTGACATAACGGGAACATACGCCTTCATTGCCATTCACGCCGATAGCAAAGAGCTGGTCATAGCTAGAGAAGAGAGCCCTTTGATCGTAGGCATCGGCGACAAGGAGAATCTGGTGGCTTCAGATGTGCCCGCGGTGTTGGACTACACCGATAGGGTAGTGTACGTCGAGGATGGTGACATAGGCGTTATCACCAAGAACA
Source organism: uncultured Dehalococcoidia bacterium (assembly GCA_964502665.1). Classification (GTDB taxonomy): domain Bacteria; phylum Chloroflexota; class Dehalococcoidia; order SZUA-161; family SZUA-161; genus SOKG01. The sequence goes on from CAZCXP010000153.1 coordinate 3,187, forward strand.
ACGTCAAGTTCACCAGAAACGGCAAAAAGGTCAAAAGGGCCGAACATAGGGTTCCCTGGAGCACAGAGGAAGCCCAAAAAGCGGGTTATGACCACTTCATGATCAAAGAAATCCATGAGCAGCCCAGGGTGATTCGAAGTACCTTCGCAGGCTATATCTCAGCGCTGGAGCCGGAGATAGACCTGGGGATAAGGAGAGATTTGGACTTCGACAATATCCTGCTCCTGGCTTGCGGTACCTCATACCACGCCGCCTTGGTAGGCAAGCACGTGATTGAAAGACTGGCACAGATACCGGTCAGGGTCGATATAGCCTCGGAGTTCAACTACTCTGACACCGTGCTGGGTAAGACCTGGGTCGTAGTCATCACCCAATCAGGAGAGACCGCCGACAGCATGAGGGCACTGAAGAAGGCGAAGGAGCTGGGCTGCCGTACCTTAGTGATCACCAATGTAGTCGGAAGCAGCGCTACCCGCATCGCCGACGATGTACTTTACATAAAAGCAGGGCCCGAGATAAGTGTAGCCGCTACTAAGAGCTTCATCGCTCAGCTAATAATGCTCTATTTGTTGGCCATGGCCCGGGCATCGGTAGACGTTCGCTCCCGGGGAAGCTTGCTTGCAGAGCTAAGGCAGTTGCCGAACAAAGTCCGTGAAATACTCAATAGGGAAGGGGAGATCGCTCAGCGTGGGAAGTATCTGGCAGAGCATGAAAATGTTTTCTTTGTTGCCAGGGGGATCAATTTCCCCGTAGCTCTTGAGGGCGCGCTGAAGATGAAAGAGATCGCCTATATCCATGCCGAGGGCTACGCCGCCGGGGAACTGAAGCACGGTCCTTTCGCCCTGCTCACGCCGGATACCCCGGTTATCGCCATCACCGCCGGGGATAACACATACGAAACGCTCCTGGCAAACATAAAAGAGATAAAGGCCAGGGAATCGCCGGTGATCGCCGTCGCCGAGGAAGGCGATGACGAGATCGAGAAATACGTTGACTTTGTGATCAGGGTCCCCAGAGTCCACCCCATATTCTCCCCTGTGGTTAATTCAATCGCACTGCAGCTACTCGCCTATTACACCGCTAAAGAGAGGGGTTGTTCTATAGACACGCCGCGAAATCTGGCCAAAAGCGTCACCGTTGAGTAAGTCGAGAACAATTATAGCTGACTGTAGAATCTCTCATAATCCCCCTCCCCTGGCGGGAGGGGGTTAGGGGGGAGGGGAAACTCACCCTCACCTGACCTCTCCCTTCGAGGGAGAGGAATTCTTAGTGGGTAGGTTGCCCGACGTCGGGCAACCTACCCAACCAACGAACGTTGAAAGTCGATATGCCAGATGCCGTTCGTGGTGAGCTTGGGCCGTAGGACGGCCGACCTGTCGGCCTCGAACCATGAACAGCCCCCCGCGTACGCGGGGGCTCAGGGCGAACGGATCAAACTCTATTTACGAAGCAAATTGAGAACGATCAGGAGACAGGCTTGAAAATTCTGTTCACCGGAGGCGCGGGGTTCATTGGCTCTAACGTAGTGGATGCCTTAATCAACCTCGGGCACGAGGTAGTGGTGGTAGACAATCTCTCCAGCGGATTCCGACGTAACCTCAACCCCAATGCCAAGTTCTACCAGCTCAGCATTCGCGATAAGGAGCTATCGTCGATCTTCGAGCGGGAGAAGCCGGAGATAGTGAACCATCACGCAGCCCAGATAGATGTACGGAAGTCAGCGGACGATCCCATCGCGGATGCCGAGGACAATATCCTGGGCAGCCTGAACCTGATCACCAACTGCCTCCAATTCGGCGTAAAGAGGCTAATATACGCCTCCACGGGAGGAGCGATATACGGCGAGGCACAGTATCTTCCCGCTGATGAGAATCACCCGGTAAATCCCATCTCCCAATACGGCGTATCAAAGCATACCGTCGAGCACTACCTTCATCTTTATAGTACCCTCTACAGGCTTGAGTACGTAGCATTGAGATATGCCAACGTCTATGGCCCTCGGCAAAATCCCTTCGGAGAAGCAGGAGTGGTGGCCATTTTCGCCACCCAGATGCTCACCGGCAAACAACCTACCATCTTCGGCACCGGCGATAAAACCAGGGACTATGTACACGTCTCGGACGTGACAGACGCCAATATCCTCGCTCTCGATCGAGGGAGGAACACCATACTCAACATCGGGACGGGTATCGAGACCTCCGACCAGGAGGTATTCGACACCCTGGCTGATGTACTGGGGTATCAAGGTTCCCCTATTTATGCTCCAGTTCGCAAGGGCGAGGTCTACCGCATCTGCCTCGAATGCAGCAAAGCCAAGGAGGAACTTGGCTGGAGCCCACAGGTTTCGTTCAAAGAAGGAATAGCAAAAACGGCAGAGTACTACAGGACTCTAGCCA
>CAZCXP010000154.1:0-5462 GCA_964502665.1 uncultured Dehalococcoidia bacterium
GCTGCAATCCAAAGTAATATTTGCCACCACATTTGAACTGAACCGCAACACTGGTTAGCTTGACAAACTCTGATCAAGTGATATCATGATATTAATAACCTGTTAAAAGTTTGCTATTCCCCGACCTGTTCTATTACCCAGGCATTCCCCAGGCCATGGATGATCAAACTCCAGTCAGGTCACAAAAAAAGGAGGTCATCCATGAGCTACACGGACAAAACCCTCACTTGCTTGGATTGCGGCACAAGCTTCACCTTCAGCGCTTCCGAGCAGGAGTTCTTCGCTTCCAAGGGCTTCACCAATGAGCCTGGGCGTTGTCCTGACTGCCGGGCAGCCAGAAAACAACAGCGCGGTGGTGGGTACGGTGGCGGAGGCTACCGGCAGAGGCAAATGCATCCGGCCGTCTGCGCCTCGTGCGGCAAAGACTGCGAAGTACCGTTCGAGCCCCGCAACGGGCGACCTGTGTATTGCTCTGACTGCTACACCCCCCCAAGGCGATAGACAACTGAGCAGTGAGCCAGAGCGTTGGCAGAGCACTGCCGCGCGGAACCACGATGAGGATGAGAGGCAGGTGGGAGTGGTGCCCGATTCCTCTTTGTTGCCAATCATGCAGTGTGCATCGCAACATTTTCTGCGCTTTTACCACTTTTACGCGCTTAGCCCTAAAGTGCTCTTGAGTTTATTTGACAGATAACCGATCGCAGTCGTTTGCAGCAGTTTTTCCATTTTATTTAAGGGGGGTTTGAGATGGGGAATGAGTGCGAGCCAGTTCATGATGACGATTGCAAGCAGTGTATTCATCACTGGTTAATAGATCAGAGGAATTTGGGGGTTTGCAGGAAGTGCGGAGCGAGTAAGCAGTTTTCCGGTTCGTGGAGCGCCGGTTGGGGCAACAGGTCTAGCAAGGTGCAACTTAGTGTTCCGGGCACCAAAAGCTGACGTTTCATCTCCACTGATATACTAATTGGGCTTTTTGCCCACAAAAGGGAGCGATTTGAATATCCATGTAGGGAATCTAGCGCGCGAAGTCACTGAAGAAGAGTTGCGACGAGCCTTTGAACCATTTGGGCAAGTTGCAGCAGTCAGGATAGTCACGGACAGGTACAGCGGCGTATCCAAAGGCTTTGGCTTCGTAGAGATGTCAGACAAAGCCGAAGCTCAAGCTGCCATCGAAGGTCTGAACATGAAGGAGTTGGCTGGGCGCACGCTTGATGTCAGTGAAGCACGCCCTCCCCGTACAGGAGGAAGGGACAACAGGCCCTATGGTGGCGGTGGAGGGGGCAGGCCGGGCGGGGGAGGGAGAGGTGGCTGGTCAGGCGGTGGTAGACGGCGATCTTTTTAAGTTGCCAGGGTCCTACAGCCAAAGGGTTGGAGCTTCTAGCAGGGCGCCTAGCCCGAGTGAAAATCCCATGGGGGAATGTCTCCTTTCATCATGGGCTTCTGAAGCATGAAAAAGGGAGACATTTTATATGAACCGATTTCTGGGAGCAGGTCATAACAGCTCACTGCGCCCGCCCGCAAAGAGCGCGCGTATTATGCTCCGGTTCTCAAATCTGATGATTTGGGTATAGTACTCACATAGTAATCGACATATAACTGAAAGGAACAGAAGACATTGCTGCGCAATATCGTCAAGACAGACCGGGACAAGTTGTCCAACAGCGGGGATGAGCAGGATTCAACATCCCCTCCAAGACAGCCGGACAATGAGGCGGACCTGGGGAAGCCAGGAGAGCCCAAAGCGCAAGCCGGACGCCTCACCTCTAAAGCCTGGGATTACCGACGGAGTCAAAGTCGCAGACAGCCAGCCCCCGAAAACAGACCTACTTCGTCATCCCCCAAAGAGAGGGCTAAGATCATGCCCGAGACCACATGGGATCCATCGGAGTTTCACGTAGCGCCAGCCAAAGGGAAGACACGCTTCCATGACCTGGACCTGCCGATCGAGATCATGCATGGGATCTGTGATCTTGGGTTTGAATACTGCACGCCTATCCAGGCCGCGACACTGCCAAAGGCCCTTGCAGGCATGGATGTCACAGGCAAGGCACAGACTGGTACCGGCAAGACCGCCGCCTTCTTGATCACCATCCTCACACACTTGATACGCAGGCCGTCAAGCGAGAAACGCCAACCCGGTACGCCCCGCGCTCTGATCATGGTTCCCACACGCGAACTGGCTCTGCAGGTCAATAAGGATGCGAGTCTACTGGGGAAATACTGTCGATGCAAGGTTATTGCCGTGTTCGGCGGGATGGACTACCAGAAACAGAAGCAGATGCTGGCAGAGAGGGTGGTCGATATCGTTGTGGCCACCCCTGGACGCCTGCTGGATTTCAAGCGACAGGCTGACGTATACCTGGGCAAAGTCGAGATACTGGTGATCGACGAAGCTGACGAGATGCTCAATATGGGCTTCATACCCGACATACGGCAGATTGTAAATAGTACCCCGCCCAGGGCGCAGCGGCAGACCATGCTTTTCGGTGCCACGCTCACATCCCAGGTGACCCGACTTGCCTCGCAGTGGACGCGCGATCCCGTCACAGTTGAGATCGATCCCCAGCAAGTGGCCGTCGATACCGTCGACCAGGTGTTGTACCTTGTCAGGGCCAGGGAAAGGTTCACCGTCCTGTACAACATGATCACCCAGCAGAACCTCAAGCGTGTCCTCGTTTTCTGCAACCGCCGGGATCAGACTCGCAGGCTGGCAGATCGGCTCACGGCTCATGGCATCAGTTGCGCCGTACTCTCCGGCGACATCGCTCAAAAGAAGCGAATAAGGACGCTTGAGGACTTCCGTTCGGGCACCATCAGGGTAATGGTAGCCACAGATGTGGCCGGGCGCGGTATTCACATAGAGGGCATTAGCCACGTGGTCAACTACAACTTGCCGCTGGACGCGGAGGACTACGTCCATCGCATCGGACGCACCGGCCGGGCCGGTGCCACCGGAGCATCAGTCGGCTTTGCCACCGAGGATGAGTCTTTCCAGATACCAGCTATTGAGAAATACCTGGCAGAAACACTGCGCTGCGCCTATCCAGACGATGCATTGCTCACTCCAGTGTCACGTCCCGCGGCGGACGACTCATCGCAGCCACATCCGCGAGCCTCAGGGACAAGACGTCGTCGGAGCAACAGGAGAAGCAAGGCGTAGGGTGTGTGGAATGAAATGCAACCAATTCCCATGTCCAAGGGCCTGTCCCTTCGATTTTTACTAACATTTTGCAAATCTTTTTCGCGGTAGGGGGTTTTAGCTACCTTCGGTGTCTATTGGTGGATGAAAAAGCAGGGATTGCTTCCAAGTAGGGTAAAGTGACCAGAAGATAATTTCCTCATTCGAGAAAGAACAGAGGGCAGTTCCCTGGCTCAGAGGAGGTAGGGTTGGGGCAGATTCACCGTGATGATATAAGAAATATAGCTATTGTTGCCCATGTTGGCCACGGGAAGACTAGCTTGGTAGATGCAATGCTCAAGCAAAGCAAAATCTTTCGTGATAACCAGCAGGTAGGCCAGTTCATCATGGATAATAATGCCCTGGAGCGTGAAAAGGGCATCACCATCTTGGCCAAAAACACAGCAGTAATCTACCGGGGAGTCAAAATCAACATAATAGATACACCAGGGCATGCCGATTTCAGCGGAGAGGTGGAGAGGGTGATAAAGATGGCTGATGGCTGCCTGCTCCTGGTGGATTCTATTGAAGGGCCCATGCCCCAGACCAAATTCGTGCTGCGCCAAGCTCTGGCAAAAGGCCTAAAACCCATTGTGGTCATCAATAAAATAGACAGGGGTAACTCACGTATAGACGAGGTGGTCAGGGTAACCCAGGACCTCTTCCTAGAGCTGGCAACCAGCGCCGACCAGCTCGATTTCCCCGTGCTTTATGCCAGCGCCAGGGACGGCATTGCCGTGACCGAGCCAGGCGCTGAGGGCAAAGACTTGGTGCCACTCTTCGAATGCATCCTGCAGCAGGTGCCGCCCCCCGTAATCGAGGAAGGACCTCTTCAGATGCTGGTATGCAGCCTTGATTACGACAGCTACAGAGGCAAGATCGCCATTGGCAGGATTTTCCGGGGCAAGGTGGCACCGCATGACATAGTGGTAACAATAGATAAAAATGACAATATCACAGAGCACGAGGTTGGCCAGGTATTCACATATCTAGGCCTCAACCGTCTGCAGGTAGAAGAGGCCAAGGCGGGCGACATCGTGGCGATCACCGGCCTAAATAAGGTCAGCATCGGTGAAACCATCGCCAACTGGGAGCAACCCGAGGTACTGCCGGGCATAGAGATAAGCGAGCCCACGGTGAAGGTGACACTGGGCGTCAACACCTCCTCATTTGCTGGGCTAGAGGGGCGTTTTTGCACCTCTAGCCAGTTGAGAGAGAGGCTTCACCGTGAGCTAGAGACCAATATCGCTTTACAGGTACACGATACGGACAGTCCCGACGTCTTCCTGGTGGCAGGTAGAGGTGAGCTGCATCTAGCCATCCTGATCGAGACTATGCGCCGCGATGGCTATGAATTCCAGGTGTCCAAGCCGGAGAGCATCACTAAGGTATTGGATGGCAGACTCCTGGAGCCTGTAGAAGCCCTGACCATTGACATCAAAGTGGAAACCATAGGGGTACTAACAGAGATTCTTAGCAAGCGGCAAGCCCAGCTCACCAATATGTATAACGATGGACAAGGCAATGTGCGCATGGAGTTTCGCATCCCCACACGCGGGCTCATCGGCTTCACCAGTGCTTTTCTCACTGCCACCAGAGGCGAAGCAGTGATGAGCACCCTCTTACTAGGCTACGAGCCATGGTATGGCGAAATTACCTCTGACCGCGACGGAGCTCTGGTGGCGGCTGCAGATGGCATGGCGGTAGCCTATGGCTTGAACCACGCTCAGGGACGAGGCATAATCTTTATCGAGCCGGGGACACATGTCTATGAAAGCATGATAGTGGGTTTGAACTCTCGCGCCCAAGATATCGCTGTTAACGTCTGTAAGGAAAAGAAGCGGACCAATGTCCGTTCCTCAACCGCAGACATCGCCATAAAGCTGCCCCCAGCCGTCAAGCTGAGCTTGGAGCAGGCACTGGACTTCATCAAAGATGATGAACTGGTCGAGATAACACCCAAGAGCATCAGACTGCGTAAAAAATTGCTTACCCAAGCAGAGCGACTCAAAGCCCGTCACGCTGCATAGGTTACAGAGTATTATTTGTAGGGGCATTTATCAACGCTCATAATATCAAGTCCTTTTCGAGCCCCACATTACTCAAGTGTAACCGAAGCTACCGCGGGTATCCCCGTTTTGGAGCAGGTTCGCGACAGGTGAAGAGGCTCACCAATGCGGATGTGAACTCCCATATGCCCCAACAATAGTGCATACTGTGCAGTCCGCTATGCAGACTTGCCTTTCTCAATGCCAGCGATCTTCCTGAATCGAACGAAACATCG
>CAZCXP010000155.1:0-5369 GCA_964502665.1 uncultured Dehalococcoidia bacterium
ACCTCATGAGTCAACCAGCCGATGACCGTAGGCAAACCGGTCATTGTCGAGATACGGGACGCGAATCGATACGTTCCGCCGTACGCCTCCAATATGACGGGAGCGCCTTCTATGTGTTCGTTTATCCATTTGATCGCCTCGTAATCACCCGGAGCTAAGGTCTTGACGTAAGCCAGTCCATCCAGTGTCCCCCTGTTGACCCCGAAAAAGGTCTGTTTGCCACTTGTCCAGCCTATTGTGGAGCCTATGGGGTGAATTATGGATGCAACGACGAGGACAAGCAATAGAGTAACCCAAAAGGGCTTCACTTTTCCCTTGATACTACTTGCTAGCCGGAATACGGCGTATGCCGATGCTATGCCCAGGAAAACCCATATCTGCAGGTAGAACTTGAAGACTGTGTTGTATCTCTCGTTAGGCGCACTGAGTGAATCATCTATAAAAGCTATCTCGCAGAATAATGCAATTAGTGCTCCTATGAGCACAAGAAGCAACATGAAGTCCGTTTCTTCTTTTGGATGCGATTTGTATATGTAATACAGGGGCAATAGAATCAGCGGGATGAGCACCAGAAGAAGCTGGAAATCAAATACGAAGCCAACCGGAGCCGTAACGGCGACGAGAATTGCCGCTACGGCAACCGTCTTCATTTTGGACAGCCTATGTCTCGATAGGACGAAAAGGAGTGAAAACATGGCAAACAGGAATAGGGCGAAAATCTCAATAAATTCTATCAAAGCTGTCCTCTCCGTTACCAGACCGAGCCCGTTGACACCACCCGCACCCGTTGAGATGTAGAAAGGCAGGTATAGTAGGAGACTCAAACCGATGACGCTAACGATGCCTTTCTTGCTGATGTCCAGCTTGAGCAGTATGAAAGCAAGCACCGCAAACGCTGCGTATGCGGGGAAGTCCCATGAATTGATGAGTGCCAGGAAGCCTAAGCTGACGCCCAAGATAAAGACGTTCAGCACAGAATCTGACTTCGAACCTCCACCACCGGGACGGGCCCTTTTGAACAAGGAAAACACCAGAGCGATGAACATAAGCTGAAACGGGATGCTCATCGTATTTGCGTGTAGGTCTCCCTGCAAAAAAGCATAGTAAGGATAGGAGTTTCCGGTGCCTGGTATGACCTGAACGCCCAGATCGTACCTAAGCAGCCAGTCCACGAAAGTCGTGCCCTGCTTGGGGTCGTAGCCCATTATCTCGTGGCCCGAGATGTACGACGAAAGCTGGAATGCCCCGGAGATATATCCCGCTATACAGACGAAGGCAACGGTGACGAAACCGTAGAGCTTTCTCTTCGTGGCGTTGTATCCCAAGCCGTAGGCAGCACATACCGCCAGGGCAAAGAACATCGCCATCGCCAGGTTGTAGGCTATCCCAGCAGGCACCCTGGAGATCAGGGTGAGCACACCAACGAGGAGGTGGCCGCCATAGTAATAGGGGATGCTCGCGCCGGCAAGCCACGGATCGGCGGGGGGGAAGTACTCACTGCGTAAGATCGAGTTAAGAAGGGCGAAGTCCATATAATCCTCTGAGTATGCGAAGTATATGTCTGGCTTGTACATTAAGATGGACAAAAACAGCACAAAGGCGACTGAAAACAGCGCTTCACTCAATACCATCGATCTTAGTGGCAGAGTCCTCAAGTTCAGGTGCTTTCTGCCCAGGAGGAATGAGAGCGCCAGCAGCAATAGCAATGATATGGAGATGTTTAGGTATCCGAACTTGATCAGGTGGGCGCTGGCCAGCAGCCAGGAGAAGTATGTTACCAGTAACAGGCCCAGGATCTTGGAGATGGAATACCCTTTATCTGGCAGCCTGCTGCATACCCTGGATACCAGGGGGAATGTGATCAGACCAATAGCCAGTAGAATCAGCCACCATATTACGGCATATGCTACCTGAATCATCTAATAGAGCCTGTATATTGTGGAATGCGATACCTCGCTTCAGACTACCCAATCCAGCTTGTGGAAAGCTAATGTTCCCCACAGGTTAACAGCACAGCTCAAGATAATGACCGCGATCTTGAGGCGGTCCAGGCGGTGGTGCATGCCGGACGCTACCAGAATTGCGAGCAACGGGAGCACATCCAGACTGTAGCGATATCCGAACTGAGCCCAGCCGGTCGTCCCGTGTAGCAGCCAAAGAATCGCTGTGGCCAAGACACCAGCACAGGCTGCCAGGGGCAGCCCTCTTAACCTGGCCCCAAAAATGTAGAGCAGGGCTGGCGTAGTGAAAAAAAGCCCCAGCCCCATCGATGACGGCCTGAAAAAGGGAAATTCCTCTGCAAATTGGGGAACGTAAAAGAGCATGGCGTTCAGTTGACGTGGTATGTAGCTTATATCGAAGCGCCCCTTGCTAAACCAGGGTTCTTGGGAGTATTCAGGATCAAAATACCCCAGATCCGAGAGCGTACCGTAACGACCGTAGTTGTAGGCCAGGTAAAGAGCTCCGATTACAGCTAGGGCAAGTGCGAACTTCGCCAGGCGGCGGATAATTTCTCGATGGTCCCTTGCTCCACGAGCGACGGTGTATGCAAAGAAGGGGAAAGTGAGAAAAGCTGGCAGCCGTGACAGCCCGGCCAAACCGAGGAGCAAGCCGACGAGCCAGGGGCGGTTTTTGCCCGTTGTCTCAACCAGCGCAGCCATGAGGAAGAAAACGGCCGACACGTGAGCGAGGGTCCAGACGGTGCCGTCGGTGGCGGCCCACCAGAAGTTCGTCCCGAAGGCGAGCAGCAAAGTTATGGCAGCTTTGACGGATAGACTCCAGCCGAGTTGAGTGGCAGCTACCCAGAACAAACCCATTGCCCCTGCCCCAACCATCATGGATATGATGACTTGATTGGTGCTGATACCCCAGATAGCAACCCAGGGCAGGACGAACAGGGTGGGGGCCGGGGGGTTAATGACAAATGCCTTATCTCCATACCTGGCCAGCTCTAACCACGGGGGTGCATCCGCGAGGTAGAGACGGCCATGGAGAAAGGCATCGGCCAGGCGAACATAGTGATCAAATGAAGTCGAACCCTTACTTGTCACAAAGTAGATTACGAAAACCAGAATGGCTATGCACAGAGCCTGGAACCACTTGTTGTGGAGTGCTTGATGCTTCAGAAAGCTGGCGCTATGCTTCAAATCCATGTCGCTTTTCAGCTCGAAGCCAGTTAATACTGGCCGTTAAGGCTAAATCTTTGCGCTCGGTGTGATGCTGTGCGCAACGCGCCGCTTGCAGCATTCTATCAGAACCACACCAAATTAGGAAGGTGGGAGCGTAACCAGGGGCTTGCCGAAGGGGTATGCCTTATCCCGAGGACTTCTGGAGATAATGGCCGCGTGCTGTTGCGCTGTAAGGCCCGGCATCGGAGCCAGGTGGCAGTGGACGATATGGACTGCAAAGGCCTATGATCAACCCTCCGCAGAGAAGAGCGCTCCTGCAAACTCTTCGGGGTAGAAAGGGGCTAAATCGTCCAGCTCCTGCCCGGTGCCTATGTAGAGTATCGGTATCTTAAGCTCGTCACAAATGGCGAGGACAATCCCTCCCTTGGATGTGCTGTCCAGTTTCGCCATCAGGATGCCGTTGACCTTCACCGCCTCGGTGAAATAGCGGGCCTGGCTCAGCCCGTTCTGCCCCGTGGTGGCATCGAGAACGAGCAGCACCTGGGGCTCGATGCTGGCCTTGTCTACTACTCGCCTGATCTTCTTCAGTTCCTCCATGAGGTTGGTCTTGGTATGCATGCGACCTGCGGTGTCGACGATGACAAAATCGGCGTTTCTCCTTGCGGTCTCTATGGCATCGAAAACCACGGCAGCGGGGTCCCCCCCAGGCTGGTGAGCTATTACTGGCACACCTATTCGTTTTCCCCATATCTCGAGCTGGTCAATAGCCGCTGCCCTGAAGGTGTCGCTCGCCGCCAGTATCACCCGTTTCCCCTGCTGTTTGAGGCTATAGGCCAGCTTGGCGATGCTGGTGGTCTTGCCCACACCGTTGACCCCAACCACCAGTATTACGCCTACTCTGCCGTTTTCTGAAGGGAAGGGCTGTTCCTCAGCCACTGTTAAGAGGGAGACGATCTCTTGTTTCAGGGCGGTTCTTGCCTCGGCGGTTTCCTTGATCTTCTCTCCCTCCACCCTCTTTTTGAGCCGTTCGATGAGCTTGGCAGTAGTGCTCACACCGACATCAGCAGAGATAAGAAGCTCCTCCAACGCCTCCCAGAGCTCATCTCCCAAGGTGGAACGGTCGAAGAGGTGTACCACCCTGCCCCACCAGGCCTCCCGGGTACGTTTCACGCCTTGTTCTGTCTTCTTGAATAAGCCAGGCATCCCTTGCTACTCCCCGCCTAAACCTTCCAGCGCTTCGCGTGCCGCCTCCATCTCCGCTGCACGCTTGTTGGGCCCCGAACCCTGGCCCAGTATGGAGTCTCCAGCCATCACCTCCACGGTAAAAAGCTTGGCGTGGTCAGGTCCTACCTCTTCGATAGTACGGTAAACAGGTGTTATCTTGCGTTTGGATTGAATAACCTGTTGTAATCGCGACTTGTAGTCGGCAACCAGCTTGTCCTCGATTGCTCGCTCGAGCTCGCTGCCCAGTATGCTCAGGATGAAGCTCTTGGCGGCATCCAACCCCTGGTCAATGAGAACAGCCCCGATGATGGCTTCCAGGGTACATCCCAGGTTCCGTGTACGACGGCGTCCCCCGCTCTCCTCCTCGCCGTGCCCCAGGTACAGGTATTCTCCGAGGTTCAAGGACAGGGCAACACGGCCCAGCGTCTCCCCGCGCACCAGTGCCGATCTGAGCTTTGTCAGCTCTCCTTCGGATAGGTCAGGGAACCGGTGATAGATTTCCTCCGCCACGACGAAGCCGAGGACAGCATCTCCCAGGAACTCAAGTCTCTCATTAGAGGCCAAAGGTAGGTCGGGGTTTTCGTTGAGATAGGAGCGATGGACGAGAGCTTGCTGGAGTAGGGATAGGTCTCCAAAGTTAACGCCTAGGGTCGCTTGGAGGTTTACGAAATCTAACAAAGTCGCCGAACCCGGTACAGATTTGAGCTTATGATAAGTTGCCAGCTTTGGGTTGTCAAGGAAACCGCAACTTCCCTGATTAGTGGGTCGTATTTATTGCAGTCTCTGGCATGGCTGCGAACAAAATCCCTCTCCCTCGACGGGAGAGGGACAGGGTGAGGGTGAATTCCCCCTCCCCTAAATCCCCTCCCTCCAGGGGAGGGGAATCTGGGCTGCAGTACAGTAGGGTGGGTGCAGCAAGGCGGAACCCACCAGCCAGCGGTCAGCCGTCAGTAGTCAGTAACCGGTCTTGGCCGAAAGAATACTAGCGTCATTCATTCGAAGACTGAAAGCTGAGAG
>CAZCXP010000156.1:0-5336 GCA_964502665.1 uncultured Dehalococcoidia bacterium
GAGCCTGTCCTGAGCCTGTCCTGAGCCTGTCGAAGGATGAGGGTGAATTCCCCCTCTCTCTAACTCCCTCCCTCCACTGGAGGGAGAACTTATAGTAGCCAAGGGGGTGGAAAACGATTTCAGCTATGCTATACTTAAGCAGACCAAACAAAGGTTGAAGAGGAGAAGTAATGTGGTGCCGTGGTATTCGGGGAGCAACAACCGTAGATAATGATACCGTCGACGATATCCTGAGAGAGAGCAAAGAGCTGCTACAGATGATGATCGACGCTAACGGGATAAACCCCGAGGACGTGGCTTGCGCCATATTCACCACCACCTCAGACCTCAACGCAGCATTTCCCGCGACGGCCGCCCGTCAAGTCGGTTGGACAGACGTCCCACTCCTGTGTTGTAAGGAAATAGAGGTCCCCGGCAGCCTCAAAGGGTGTGTACGGATTTTGATACTCTACAATACCGAGAAGCGCGCTGATGACCTCGTGCACGTATATGTCAAGGGCGCCAGCGATCTGAGGTCCGACTTATCGGGCACTAGATAAACAATGCCCAGGAGATAGTGAAAATGCTTGTAGTTATGAGCAAAAACGCCAGCGAACAAGAGATGGCAGGAGTCATGCAAAAGCTCACCCAATCCGGGCTCGCCGGGCACATATCGCGAGGGGTGGAGCGTACCGTGGTCGGGGTGGTTGGTCAAACATACCCTGAACTGCGTGATACGCTCGAACTCCTGCCCGGGGTTGATGAAGTAATTCCCATCTCGAAACCCTACAAACTCTCCAGCCGCGAGTTTCAGCCCGAGAATACTACGATCAAGGTTGGCGATGCCGTCCTGGGAGGCGACGAGCTGGTCATAATCGCCGGCCCCTGCGCCGTGGAGACGGAAACGCAGGTTGTGGAAACAGCGAAGGCGGTCAAAGCTGCCGGCGCCAACATTCTACGCGGTGGCGCATTTAAGCCGAGTACTTCCCCATATCATTTTCGCGGCCTGGGCAAGCAAGGGCTGGAGATTCTGGCAATGGCGCGCGCCGAAACCGGCCTGCCTTTCATCACCGAGGTCCTTACCCCTCAAGATGTTGAGCTTGTAGCAGATTATGCCGACATCCTCCAAGTAGGGGCACGCAACATGCAGAACTTCATCCTCCTCGATGAGGTGGGGAAGGCAAAAAAACCGGTGATGCTCAAACGGGGAATGTCAGCGACCATCCAGGAATGGCTGCTATCCGCAGAGTACATCCTGTCCCAGGGCAACCGCCAGGTGTTGCTCTGTGAACGGGGAATCCGTACCTTTGAGACCTATACACGCAATACCCTGGACATTAGCGCCATACCCATCATCAAGAAGCTGAGCCACCTTCCCATCATCGGCGACCCCAGCCATGGCACGGGGAAGTGGTACCTTGTGGCGCCGCTTGCCCTGGCTGCGGTGGCGGCAGGCGCCGATGGGCTGATGATCGAGGTCCATCCCAATCCCGACGAGGCGCTCAAGGATGGCGCCCAGTCGCTCACCTTCAAGAACTTCGAGCAGCTAATGCAACACGTGGCACCGGTAGCTGCCTCAGTGGGGCGCAGGATGCCGGCAAAACCTGAAGAGACGAATGGCAAGTAAAGAAGGGTTGCTTTTCGGCACCGCGGGTATTCCCCTATCTTCCAAAGCGCCATCGACCCGGGTTGGAATCGAGCGCATCCACGAGCTGGGGCTGGGCTGCATGGAGGTGGAGTTTGTGCAGGGCGTAAGGATGAGTCCTGACAGCGCGCGTGCTGTAGGGGAAGTTGCAGTAGAAAGAAACATAACGCTCAGTGCCCATGCCCCCTATTTCATAAACCTTAATGCCCGAGAGCCGGAAAAAATCGCTGCCAGCCGGGAGCGCATCCTCCAGACTGCTCGCATCACCTCCCTATTTGGTGGAAGTAGCATCGTCTTCCATGCAGCCTACTATCAGAAGGATACCCCCTCCAAAGTGTATGCTACGGTGAAAGAGAACCTCGAGCAGATAGTGTCGAAGCTCAGGGCAGAGGACAACCGCGTATGGGTCAGACCGGAGACAACGGGGAAAGGGAGTCAATTTGGCACCCTGGAGGAGGTTCTGGAGCTCAGTGCTGGGATAGAGGGAGTAGCCCCGGCCGTCGACTTTGCCCACCTGCATGCTCGGACAGCAAAGTATAATTCCTATGACGAGTTCGTGGCTATTCTGGAGCAAATCGAAGGCAAGTTGGGGCGAAATGCTCTGGACAATATGCACATTCACGTATCGGGTATCGAATATGGACCGAAGGGGGAGAGCAGGCACCTGCTACTGGCTAACTCAGACTTCCGGTATGTTGAGCTACTCAGGGCATTGAAGGCTCACGAAGTGGGGGGACTTCTGATTTGTGAAAGCCCCAACCGTGAAGAGGATGCTCTGCTCCTACAACAAACCTACAGGGCGCTATGACGTCACCCAATCTCGCCGTTCAACTGGCACCCCAAAATAGACGGGGGCTGCCTCTAGCCAACCCCGTTACTGCCGCCTCGGGCACCTTTGGCTACGGGACTGAGTATGCCGAAATCATCGACATCCAGAGATTGGGAGCCATCATATGTAAGGGGACAACCCTGAAGCCGCGTCCCGGCAATCCCCAGCCCCGCATGGCGGAAACAGTGGGAGGGGTGCTTAACTCGATCGGGATGGAGAACATCGGCGTCGAAGCCTTGATCAGGGAGAAGGCGCCTATTTGGGCTGGATGGAGCGTGCCAGTAATCGTCAATGTCCTGGGTGAGACTATCGAGGAGTATGCCGAGATAGCCAGACTGCTCGATGGGGTAGCTGGCGTCAGCGGCATCGAGGTGAACATCAGTTGCCCCAACGTGTCTGCAGGAGGAATGGAGTTTGGGGCAAGCCCTGAGGCTGCAGCAGCGGCCACCGCTGCGGTAAAAGCAAACACCAGCTTGCCGCTCATCGTCAAACTATCGCCCAACGTCACCGACATCACCGAGATCGCTCCAGCCGTCATCGAAGCAGGTGCTGACGCGATATCCCTCATTAATACCCTGACGGGCATGGCCATCGACGTAGCAAGCCGCAGGCCGGTATTGGGCAACGTCAGCGGAGGCTTATCCGGTCCCGCAATCAAGCCCGTCGCCCTCTATATGGTCTATCAGGTAGCCCGAGAGGTTAGGGTGCCGGTCATCGGCTGTGGCGGCATTGCTTCAGCCAGTGACGCCCTGGAGTTCATTCTGGCCGGCGCCAGCGCTATCCAGGTGGGCACAGCCACCTTCGCCAACCCACGAGCCCCCCTGGACATCCTGGAGGGTATCGAGGATTTCATGGTAAAGGAAGGTGTCCACCAGCTCTCAGAGCTAATTGGAGCTGCGGCTTGAGCTCACGTCTCTCACTGTATCGGCTCAAAACGGCATTCCTCGATCTCCTATTCCCGCTGCGATGCCTCGGCTGTGGAAGGGAAGGCAGCCTGATCTGCCCTTCATGCTGCCAGTCGCTTCCCAGGATAAAGCAGCCATTTTGTCAAGGCTGCGGAACCCCCCTCACCGAGGGAAACCTGTGCCCTACTTGCATCAGTCACCCGCTCGCCATAGCTGGCATCCGTTCTGTGTTCCTGTTCGGGGGGACTGTTCGCCTGGCTATTCACCAATTCAAGTACAGACACCTCAAGGCAATGGCTGCTCCTTTAGCGCAGCTGCTGTCTGACTACTGGCGTTCCTACCCATTGCCAGGCGAGGCACTGGTGCCGGTGCCCCTACACCCCAAGCGGCTGCGAGAGCGCGGTTATAATCAGGCATCCTTGCTGGCAAGGGAGATGGGCAAGCTCACTGGTTTGCCCGTGGTCGAAGGGTCCCTGCTCCGAATACGAGACACCGTTACTCAAGCGAGGACAGCAAGTGCTGCCGAACGCCGCAGCAATGTACGCGATGCTTTTGCCTGCCCGCAGGGGCTACACGGTGAGAAGATGTTGCTCATCGACGATGTCTGCACCACCGGCGCCACCCTGGATGCCTGCGCTATGGCTCTCAGGACAGCGGGCGCGGGTTCGGTCTGGGGGCTGACAGTGGCCAGCGAGATGTTTCCCTCATCCTCCAGCGCAAAACCTTGAACACATTGGGCGCTAGCCTGGCCATTCTGGCCTCATCTGCCCCGCCACTAGCACAGCTCGTATTGACACGGTATCGAGATTGTGGTACCTTCTGATGCCAAAGGAGCAGGACTGCAGCGAGTAGTCAAGGAGGGTGCAAATGGCCTACAGACAGTTGGGGAACTACGAAGTCGTGTCTCACCTGGAAACTCCGGAATGTAGCCTCAGGCTGCTGAAACTGACCAAGGACAGTGTAGTCCAGCCGCATCACCACCACAAGACAACGCAGACCTACTTCGTCCTGGAGGGGACCGTGAAAGCAACCGTGGGCGACGAAACGACGGTTCTCGAGCCTCACCAAATCCTGAGGGTCCCAGTGGATGCTGTTCATAGCATACGAACAGACGGCCACGCTCTTGTGTTGAGCATCTCCATACCCCCCTTAGAGGCATCGGACCAACACGTGGCTGCACAGCGCTGACCACTTGTGGACGCTCGCCGGGGCAGATTTCTCGTCCTCTAGCTCAACACCCGGCAACCCAACCAAGGAAACCATGATCGTATTTTGTCCATCCTCCAGCGCGAAACCTTGAAAATCGGGGGAGAGATGGCATAAAATAGACCGACTATGGGATAGCCCAACACCCCTGTCAAATCAGGCTTGTCGTGGTTCATCATGCTCAGGGAGGTATAGCTGGAATGGAACTCGTCATCAAGGGCAAGAACCTGGAGGTCGAGGAAGCAGCGCAGGAATATATTAGGAACAAACTCAGCAAGCTGGAGCGTCACCTCCCTGATATCGGCGAGGTTAAGGTGGAGCTCTCCCAGGAAATGACGAAGGCAGCCGAGAGCCGCTACGTAGTGCAGGTGACTATAAACAGCCACGGGGCCCTGCTCCGGGGAGAGGAGAGGGCATCCAATATCACCGCCGCCGTCGATAGCGTCGTTGACGTGCTCAACCGCCGGATTGAGCGATTCAAGGGCAAGCTCTACCGCAGCAAGAGAAGAAGGACGCCGCCCCCGGCCAAACAGCTCGCCGCCGAGCTGACCGAGCCGGAGGAGGAGGCGGTAGCGGAGGAGGGGAGGGAAATAGTCAAGGTCAAACGTTTCCCGGTTAAGCCGATGTCACCGGAGGAAGCGGTGGACCAGATGGAGCTTCTGTCACACAACTTCTTCATCTTTTTCAATGCCGAAAACGAACGTTTCAGCGTACTATACCGTCGGAGCGATGGGAACTACGGCCTGATCGAGCCCGAACTCGCCTGACTCAA
>CAZCXP010000157.1:0-1194 GCA_964502665.1 uncultured Dehalococcoidia bacterium
ACCTTGTGAACGGTGTGCTAATGTTTGAGTAGGGTTGTATTACTGCAGGTATCTCGCCTGTTCTATTCCACGTAAGGAAACGAGAAATCGAAGAAACAAGTTCATGTGAGGCAAACCTGGCCTAATACACGCGCGGGGGTGTGAGTTGGAAGAAGCCGGAGGCACAATACTAATAGTCGACGACGAGGGGTCTATCAGGGACATCATTTGCCGTAAGTTGGAATCAGAAGGCTACAGCTGTGTGGTCGCAGCCGATGGCAGAGAGGCTCTGTGGAAGGCATTCATGCAGGATTTTGCCCTGGTGCTTATGGATATCAGGATGCCGGGGCTATCGGGGATGGAGGTGCTGCCCAAGATGGTTACCGATCATCCTGATACCTGTGTGGTCATGCTGACCGCGGTGAGTGACATACAGACGGCTGTGGAGGCCATGCAGTTGGGAGCGTACGACTACTTGACCAAACCCTTCAACATGGATGACCTCGTAGGGAAGGTGGAAAGGGCCTTGGAAAGAAGGAGATTGGTACTGGAGAGCAGGGAACATCAGCTTCACCTGGAGCAAAAGGTTGAGCGGCAAGCAGGAGAGCTACAGCAGTACCATAGCGAAGCGATGGAAGCCCTTGTCCGTGAGCAGGAGGCTCGTGCGGAGTTGCAGGCCAGACGCCGGTCACGGAAAGGACTTGCCAGAAAGCTATCTCAGATATTGGGCGTTGGAACACCTCACTCGTCAGGTGACAGCAGTGGGGCTGCACAGCCACAAACAGGTGCAGCGAGCCGAGAGGCCCATGGTCAACCCCCCGAAGGGCACGAGGAACAAGCCTGAGTGGCAGGCCCGTTCCCATCGGCGCCGCACCGGCGCCTGTTTATCCGCCTCAGGTCTTGCATCCGGAGACTTCGATATACTTATCCTTGGTCAGCGTATACTCACAACCCGGCCCGCTGATGATGAGGGTCACTGAGTAGGAACTATTCCTGTTGTAGTAGTGCTTGGGGTTCTGCTCGAAGCTGTCGATGACGCCGTCATCGTCGAAGTCCCACTCCCAGTCGGTTATGTTGCCCGTTGACTGGTCGGTGAATTGCACCCAACTTGGCCCGTTATACTCAGTGGGCTCAGCGAAGAAGTCGGCATGGCATGGGGGGGCCGTAATTGTGGGAGTCGGCGTGGGTGTTGGGGTGGGGGTGGCTACAGGTTCG
>CAZCXP010000157.1:1204-5319 GCA_964502665.1 uncultured Dehalococcoidia bacterium
GGGCCCCGCCGCCGGCGCCCCCCCCCCGGGCCCGCGCGGCGCGCCCCGCCCCCCCCCCCCCCTACAGGTTCTGTTTCGGTGCAGGCAGAAAAGGCGAGCAGCCCCAGAACTAATAGGGTTGAGATAGCATAACTTCGCTTCACTCTTATATTTTATACCCAACCATCAGCCCAAATCAATCCCTCGGGTCTTGACCTTAATCCGTGGATCAAGTCCTCCCATGTCATTGCGAGCGAAGCGAAGCAATCTCACGTCATCACATGGGATTGCTTCGTCGCTCCACTCCTCGCAATGACAGCCAAGCCCTCGGGATCAAAGCCCCAGACGAGCACCCGGTAGGTTTGCTTCTTGAACCTATACTCACGGATTGGGGTCTTGAATCGCCTTTTGGCTCCCCTCACTTCTGACAACAAGTTGACCATAGGTAGACCAACTATCTCCCAGGCCGATGGAAAGGTGCGATTGTATTTTCCTCGTCAGGGTGAGGCGGATCTCGCGTGCTCCGTTCCATCTATTAGCAGAGCCTGCACCTCTTGTGCACTGAGCTCGCGTATCTCCCCTTCTCGGAGGCCGCCCAGTTGGATACTCCCCATACGGACTCGCTTGAGGGCCAGGATGCGGTGGCCGAGATGCTGGAACATACGGCGCACCTGCCGCTTTCTACCCTCGTGTATTGTTATGCTATAGTTGAACGGTTTAGCTTGCACTTCCTTGACTATGGCACGGTGGGTGGTGCCATCCCCGAGCTCAAGGCCCTGCTCTAGCCTGCGTTTCTCGCTTGCTGGTAGCCTCGCGTTGATGGAGACCAGATAGTGCTTCTCGTGCTCGAAGCTGGGATGGGTGAGCCGGTGGGTGAGTTCGCCATCATTAGTCAGCAGCAAAAGGCCTGTGCTGTCTTTGTCCAGACGTCCCACGGGGTGTAATCTCAGGTGGCGATAGTCTTCGGGCAGGATGTCAAGTACCGTCCTGCGGCCCCTCTCGTCGCTGGTAGTGGACAGAACGCCTTTTGGCTTGTTGAGCAGCAGATAGACTGCTTGCCTTGGCCTGAGGTCAACCGGTTGCTTGTCTATCGAGACGTGATCAGTCTCCACATTCAGCGGGTAGCGGAAGTCTTCCACTACTTTCCCGTTCACCTTAACTCTGCCCTGGCGTATGGCATCGACCAGCTGCCTTCGAGGACCAACACCGGCTTGGGCTAATGCTTTTATTAAGGGCATTGAGGACATGTCTGCACATCTATTGGTGGTTTGTAGGGCTATCTATTCTGCCCTGGCGCGAAACATGAGTGTGCCGAAGGTTATGCCCGCCGCGGCCCAGGCGGCCAACACCAGCAGCGAGCGCCACAGGTCGGACCATATATATCCAGACAGGACGAGGTCGCGCACGCCGACCACGCCATAGTCCACCGGGTTGAAATGCCTCACTGTGTTGAGCCAGCCCGGCAGCAGGTCAGAGGGCATCATGGCCGACGAGAGGAACACTGCGGGCAGTGCAACGAAGTTGATGACGCCCATGAGCGGTTCCGGCCGTTTGAAAAGGAGCGCCAATCCGTTGGAGAAGGCGGCGAATCCCAGCCCGAGCAGACAGATGAGCACTATGGAAAGCAGCACGCCGGGGACGCCGGTTGCTATGTCCACCCCCATGATAACAGCAATTGTGAAGATTATCAGCGCTTGAGCAACGAGCATCACCATGGAGGCAATGACACGGCTTGTTATGATTGAGAGCCGGGTCACAGGTGTGGCCAGCATCTTGGACAGTATCCCCATGTCTATGTCTTGTAGCAGGCCCATGCCCGCCCATGCCGAGCCGAAAAGCACTGTCATCACCACCACTCCCGGGGCGAAGAATTGGAGATAGCTGGCGTTCTCCAGTCCCGGCAGGTAAGCGAATGAAGCACCCAGCGAATCGAAGACCTGGGTGAAGAGGACCAGCCATATTATGGGCTGGACAAGGTTGATGAATATCCACACCCGAATGCGAAACAGTGTCCTCAGGTGACGTACAACCTGATGCCAAATATCGCTCAAAAGATTCATCGCTATCTCCTATCACGCTTTCGTTTCATCTGGGCATAGGTGGTACGCGTTCCCTCCTGAGCGCGGATGGTGCGGCCGGTGAACTTGAGAAACACATCGTCCAGTGACGGCCGGGACACCGATAGTGACTCGACCTCGATGCCCTCGCTGGCAAGAAGACGCATTATCCTGGGCGCCGCTGACTCGCCCTTGTTTACATAAACCGCTAGTTCGCTATCGGTTGCCTGCGTTCCAAGGACGAATGGCTTGCCGGACAGGGCTGACTGAGTGCGTCTGATGAATTCCTGGCATTCCTCGGCTCCCGTGTCGCAGGGTGTGAGGGTCACCACATCGCCACCTATGTACCGCTTCAGTTCGTCGGGGGTTCCCATGGCGATTATCTTGCCCAGGTCTATGATGGCGATTCTGTCGGCCAGGTGGTCGGCCTCCTCCATGTAGTGCGTTGTCAGGAATATTGTCACGCCCATAGCTTTGGCCAGGTCTTGGATATAGTCCCAGACGTGAGTTCTGGTCTGCGGGTCAAGACCCACTGTTGGCTCATCTAGGAACATTACCTCGGGCCGGTGGATAAGCCCCATAGCGATATCGAGCCGCTTGCGCATACCTCCGGAGTACGTGGAGACCCTTTTGTCCTCGTAGCCGGTCAGGTCAACCAGTTCGAATATCTCCTTCACCCGTTGCCTGATGGTGGGACCAT
The DNA here is from genome assembly GCA_964502665.1 of uncultured Dehalococcoidia bacterium. GTDB lineage: Bacteria > Chloroflexota > Dehalococcoidia > SZUA-161 > SZUA-161 > SOKG01. The sequence goes on from CAZCXP010000157.1 coordinate 3,941, forward strand.
CCAGCCGGTAGAAGTGGCCATAAAGCGTCAGGTTTTCGCGTCCGGTGGCGTACTCATCTACCCCTATGTCCTGCGCCACGTAGCCGATGCGCTTGCGCACCTCGGCTGGGCTCTTAGTAACGTCGAAGCCGGCTACCATTGCGGTTCCCGAAGTAGGTTGGATGAGTGTGTTGAGCATCTTGATAGTGGTGGTCTTGCCGGCGCCGTTTGGCCCCAGAAATCCGAAGATCTCGCCTGCTTTAACCTCAAAATCGACTCCGTCAACCGCCCTGATGCCGCCCGGGAAAACCTTGGTCAGTTGGCTGGTTTCTATGATGCTCACAGTAATCCTCCATCGCGTAGTCGTGTGTGCTAACAGCTTGCGCAGGCTTCTGAGTTGCCGCGGGCCAACGTGCTCACTGAATCCAGATTATACACTTTCTGTTCGTAGCGGCAAAGAGGTAGCGGTCTGGTGCCTGGTTCGGTCTGCTTGGTGGCGGCGGGTGTCAAAGAGACGGAAAAGAAAGCCCCTGGAGGAAGCCGTGGAACACTTCGGTTAGGGGCGTCACCCCCCGGAGTAATCCAGCGCCTCCAAGGCGACTGCCTTGACGTGCAGTGGTACTAGGTAGTTCACCCCCTGTTAGGCGCGACACCTTAGTGCCAAAGTACTGCCTTCAAGGGCGTGTCAATACGACAGGGCGTGACTATTGAGAAGTACGTGACTATCTACAAGGGCATTACCGTTTAACAGGGCAGGACTATTTTCCTACTCCGTTCGGTACTGCTAGGTGATTGTGGCTGTGGTGAGCACTGGCTATGATTGCGTCAGGATGTATCGTACTGCTCTTAAAAGTAGCGGATTCGTAGCGAATAGCCACTTTAGTTCTTCGAAATACGGTGGAGGAACAGCAGGAAAGGGGCGGAATCGTGAGTAACAGAGCAAACAAAAGAAATAAAGTAAGCGCTGTAAATAAGCGGGACGGAAAAGAGATCATGACGTGTGAAGAAGTTGCTGAGTACCTGAGAGTGCACGTTAGCTCGGTCAGGCGCTGGAGTCGCAGCGGAAAGCTCACGGCTTACAAGGTGGGAGGCCGCGGCGATTGGAGGTACCGGCAACAAGATGTCTTGGCCTTTCTTTATGATACGGGAAGAGAAGGCAAAGGTCAGGGGGAGGTGATGGTGATGGTCAAACAGTAGCTCGACAGTTGAGTCAGTCTGCGGGGCCACGTGCAGGCTGTGATAAGAAGTGGCATGAAACTGAAAAGGAGGGATAAGCATGTTGAAGAAACTGACTGGGAAGATGCACCGGGACGAGAGAGGCATCACCGGCCTGGAGACGGCGATTATTCTGATTGCCTTCGTGGTTGTGGCCTCGGTCTTCGCCTACACAGTGCTGTCGG
>CAZCXP010000158.1:0-5247 GCA_964502665.1 uncultured Dehalococcoidia bacterium
GCCATGACCCATATTCATTTTGAACTCTCTGTCGGGATCTGTACCCTTGTTATAGCCATAGGCAACGAACAAGTGGCAGCTATAGGGAGCGTTGCAACCGCTAAATTCCAAGGGCCGAAGCCACTGGATGTCTTCGGTCATCATATCGATATCCGGATCGCCATAGGTGTCATCGGGATCATACCGGAAATGGTCCACTATCCCAGTTTGAATGTTATAAAGAGCAGACCCGGATCCCCAGATTCCGTAATCCATTCCACTGGCGATACCGACATGGTAACATAGTTCTGCTACCTCAGCGTCCCCGACATCCGGCGGGTCCGAATGGGTGTCCTGAATAAGGCTCCAGTTGTAGGTCGTTGCCCCAAAGTTGGCAGAACAGTTTGTCGTCTCCTTGTTCATCCTGTCCCAGAGCTTATCCAGAGCATTCTTATAATCGGTACTAGGGTTGATACCGACTGCGCCCCAGTATACAGTCATATCCCAATATCCATTCATTCGCAGTCGGCCTCCGCCTGCAGAGGTCCATTCCAGACGTCCGCCTCCCGCCCAATTGGGTGGAATCCCGGGATCGGTTGACAAAGGCTCCTCGTCCCAATTGCTTCGCCACCTGTAATTGTAGTCGACACTGTCAGTACCTTCGCCGGTATTCGGCCATTTCCAGTAGTACATGATCTGAGCTGCTGCCGTTGCCCCACAACCAACAGGCGTTCGTTCCTCAGGAGGGGTGTGAAGCAATGGACACTCGTCGTTATACGGCGAACCCTGATGCCACTGGCTTGTCAGATCAAGCTCCATCATCGTTGGTTCAGACTCAGCAAGTGACTCCTCCGATCTTTCCGGAACATGACCGGCAATCAAGTCCTGCCAGAACAACCTTCGATCCAGAAGTGCTTCCTCGTAAAGCTGCAATCCTGGATCTCTTTCTGCTAATCCCCCCCGAAGATTTTGAACCCTTGTGGCAATCTCCCAAAGGATGTATTGATAGTCTGGATTCTCCGGGTCATATATCCCTTGTGGGCTGTACCAATAGACCGGGAGAACCAGATAATCGGCGCCACAAAGACAGAAACCACCCTCTGAAAGATGTGCAATGTAGGCAACAGTCTCCCCATCAACAATATAAGGTTCCATTTTTTCAATGACAGCGTCCGCTCTTGCATCTGCTGTGACATGCCTCACCCAGGTTTCTACAGCAGCTTGGACCTCTGATTCTGTCAATGCGCCGGCCTGCGCCTGAACAGAGACGGGAATCAACACAAGGCACAAGATCATAGCGAGTGCGAGTACAGTCATTCCGTAAGCTTTTGTAACTCTTTCTTTCACCTGTTCCATGATTGCACCTCAAATCTATTGCAGAGCAGCAAGCACGAGGACCAGCTTTCCCTCCGATGCTTCAGGTTCTCCAATCGCCCAAGGTCACTCTCCAATGGTTACCGTCCCTCCGCATGCTCGGAGCGTCAGCGCCTTGGTGATGGTAAGGGTCTCGGCCGATGAACCCGCCTTGATACAAATGGTCCGGCCACCAACTGTGTACGTTGCCGCCTCCCACAGGGTGTTGTAGGGCTGGTCGAAAGTCCCGTTCTCGTCCCCTACGTAGGCGAAATCCACCCAGACAACGCCAGTCGCATTGTCTATAAGTTCCTGACAGAAGTCGTACAGGTCGATGTGGTGAGGGCACCAACCGCCACATGTGCTATACTCCTGGCTTTGGTCACGTGCGTCTGCGACCCATGAGCCTCCCATCGCGCCGTAGAAATCAAGTAGGAACTCGTCCCATCGCGTGTCCTGCGCGAACAGGATGTTCGTGCTGTTATAGTCGGGGTTGAAGTTCCAGCTGTCCTCGGGGAAGTATATGGCCAGTCCGTGGCTTCCAGGCCAGGAGGAGCCGTGTTTCTCGGCGAAAACGGCGGAATCAATAGCCATCATCACACGGGAGGCCTCAGCTACGCAGGCGCCGTCATCGCTGTTCCAATCGTTCCTGAGCGTTTGAGCCAACGAATCCGTTCTGGTGGCCAGGGCATTCATCTTGGCAAGATCGATGGCCGACAGAATCTCGCTGTTACTGTAGGACTGATAGTAGCGAGAGACGATAGTACTGCCGAGAGTGGCCGCGCTCATGGAAGGGGTTGCCACCAGGTCCGCCAGAATGGTGTGGTACGGCCATCCGTCGAGTGGTATCCCTTTCTCCGAAGCCACCATGACGCTGGCGTGGTCACGGATCTCGTAGGCCACCTCTGCCATACCCATCAGACAAGCGTCGAAGCCAAGCAGATCCGGCTCCTGGGCATCCGTCTCGATGGTCTGCAGCGCGTTACGCACCTCTTGCATGTGGAGCGTATCCCCATCGGTGTCATCGAAACACACACTCTTGAACCCAAGGGATTCCTCGGCGGCCGCTGTCCGCCACCCGGAGCCGTGGTCCCAGAGCACAACGGCATAGTTAGCGGCAGGGTGGTTCTGCATCCCCCACTCGACAAAGTCGATCAGGGTCTGCGGGTCGCCCATATTGGTATCGACCACGCCCATGCTCGTGCCCCAGGCGGGCTTCCCATCGGTCCCGTCACTCGGCACATCATTCTTGCTGACAAGGCCCCGGCGGGCGTTGGTCCAGTCACCGTAGCGGCTGTCTTCACCAGGAATGCGGTCGAACAGCACAAGGATCTTCACATCCGCGTCCGAGCCCACCGTGGCCATCTCCAGAAAGTCGTCAATCCCTTCGTCCTCCAGGTTGTTGTCGCCATCGATGTATACCATGAAAGTCCATTTGGCCGTTTGTGCCGTAGCTCCGGGGACGAGCCATGCCAGGCAGAGCAACCCAGCTAACAAAAAGACTACTATTCTCACACGTATCATAGCTCAATCCCACTCCTATTGTAATGTCACCAGAACCAGCACAAGCCCCTTGCCCTCCTCCAGCGAAGACATGGCCTTGCCAAGGATCGCGCCCTGGGCTTTGGCGTAATCAGTAACCTTCATGGCGTGGCCTGGAGTGTCAGAGGTCGTCAGCAGATCACCTGGTGCAATGGGGCCATTTGAGGCATCGGCCCAGCAATACACGCGGCCGGTCAGAGCCACGGGATACTCCCCCGCTGCCAGCGTGCCTGACTGGCCCATTATCATACCGGGCTGAATGCCGCCAGCGCCGCTAACGATACCGGCAACGCAACGATCGTAAGCTTTTTCAGAGATTTCCAATTTGCCGGGGTTTTCCGAATCAATTGTCAACACCATACCCGGCTCAATTGCACCTGTCGCCTCGATATCAAATGGCTCCGCTATATCTGATCCACCGGTGATTTGCAGCACCTCTGTCTTCGTTGTGCCGCTGACATCCAGCTTTGATGACGGGTACTTCCCTATGCCAACGTTTCCAGTTTCCTTTATTACGATTCCATTTGTCACAGCAGGCGGTGAGGAAGAGTTGCTGACTGCCAGATACATGAGGTCATCTTTGATAGCCAGCTCCCTGCGATGACCGTTTATACTGTATCCGATGAGTCCAGGCCATCCGCCCGGAGTGGAGAATGACCAGCTCCCAGATGGCAACTCAAACTTCGAGATGCCTTCCACTAGGAGTCCGTAACCACTATATGACGTAAAGTATCCTCCAATACCATTAGTGCCCACTGCCAAGCCGCGGACGGCGACGGCATTTGCGCCATCGACTTCGCCGAAGATGCCGTAACCGTCGCTTCCTGTGGAGTACCCGTGGACACCCTGGGCATAAGGGCCATAGCCGGCGCCCAAGACACCGGCACCATGGTCGGCTGTGTTGACCACGCCCTCAACCGCCTGGGTCCATCCTCCGAGTGAGGTAACCTCCGCATGAAGCATTCCGGTATACGCAGCATGTGCGTCAAGACGGCCCCACAACCTAAGGTCCATCGCCTCGAGATTGCCAGAGACGTCCACGTCGCCAACGAATTCTCCGGCATAAGAGTTAGGCCCCGAGGCCTCCGCATAAACGCCGACACCCCGGTCGCCGGCAGCCCTGAAGTAGCCGCCGTAGTTCTGGACATCGCCATCGTTGGTGGCCGTGCCTAAGACGCCAATCCCCTCACTACCATTGGAAGTGCCGTAGACGCCTTGACCGGAGCTGCCGAGGCCCCATCCGACGACGCCGTGGGCATCGTTACCTTGCGCAACACCCCACACGCCATGGCCACTACCGGTGTTGATCACGCTCAGCACAGCACCGCCGCTCGACCCGCTGATCTCTGCTCCTGGCTTGAGGCTCAAAGCGTAGGGCACCGGCAGCAGCTCCTGCCGGGGGTCAAGCCACTCCCCATCGACCTGAACCCGCAGCCACAGGGCCTGTCCGTTGAACTCTTCCTGAGGCACCTCGACCTTTACCTCGAATGAGCCATCCTCCACCGGGACATCATTCTTGACTATGTTTCCCCCAACCTGGCTGCCCCCTGTTGCATCGTCCCAGAGCTGGAACACCATGTCCACGGTGCCGTTGACGGGGTTGCCTTCTGCGTCCGTCAGGTAGCCCTGGTAGCTTATCTTGGAGGCCACCTCGGCGCCGGGGGTGACATCGGCCCCTGTATCTCCAAGAGGTAGACTGCTCACTGTACCACCGAGGGTGAAACCGGCCCCAGGCTCCTCAGGTGGGGGATTCGCCACCACCGCTCCGCTGGTCCCGAGGATAACCAGCAGGGCCACGACAACCACTCCCAAGACTATCTTTCTTCTGCTTTTCATTCTTCCTTCTCCTTTCTTTTCACCCGTGTCGCCTGCCTTCGCGATATCCGCATGGGTCCGGATATGCTGACTTTCGCTTAACTATGGTTCATTCCCACCCCTTTCTTCGATGGATGCCCAGACTATCCCAAGAACTCTCTCTCCCTGGCTGCTCATGCCCTGAGCCGCTAACCAATGTCCGCACCTCTCTGTCGACATAGCGAGAATCGGAATTTCAAGCGACTTTTGAGTCACACTGAGGCCTCCCCGTCTCAGCGAGGAGAGCATGACGGTAGAGGTGTAACACGATATTCTGTGATGACTCTGTCCCAAGATACTATGTGCAGGTCAATGATTCGGTACACAAGGTGCCAGTTTTGGTGGAAATCTCGTCCCAATTTGGTGGAAAATTGACCAGAGATAAGTCCTCACCTACATACAAGAAGAGGCCGGGCCTTGAACCCGGCCTCCTTCGGCCATCGTTCATTGTTATTCCCGCGACCCCATCGCAGTCCGCTGCCCGGGGATCAGAGAGCAGGATACCAAGCATTCTTTGCA
>CAZCXP010000159.1:0-3431 GCA_964502665.1 uncultured Dehalococcoidia bacterium
GTCGGCGTCGGTGTCGGCGTTGGGGTCGGTGTCGGCGTGGGTGTCGGCGTCGGTGTCGGCGTTGGGGTCGGTGTCGGCGTGGGTGTCAGCGCCGGCGTCGGTGTCGGCGTTAGTGTGGGCGTTGGTGCTGATGTCGCCGTCTCGTCACAGGCCACGACAGCAGCAATGACCATAAGCGCGCATATCAGCAATACGCTAATAAGAGCAGTTGCCTTGAGCTTTTCTGGCATTTCTTGCCTCCCTGTTTACGTAATCCACCGTTATGTACTATAATCCACTCCTGCGGATTATAGTACACATGCCTGGGGCTGTCAATACCCAAGCGGGGTTTCCCGGAGTGATCGTGGCTCTATCCTGTGGCCGGGGGAGGTAAAGAAACGGCGCTCAGGGATCCAGTCTAACCCCTCACGCCGATTTGGGACTCGAAGGGATGGCGGTAGCTACCAAATGCCTCTATACTCGCTTGGTCTTTCGCGCATCCACAATCTCATAGTCTATGTTCTTTTCCTCCAGCCGTTTCAGCAAATCCGAGGTGTCTTCATCTACGCAGACAACCGCTGGAGATAAACCACTCCGCGCTGCCTCAACAACAGCCTCTCTCACCCCGTATAGACAGGCAGGCTCGACGCCCACCTTCCTCAACGCAATCAAAGCCTCTATGCCGATAGCACCAACCATCTGCCTGCCCTTGATCACCTTCTTCAACTTGTCGAGGTCGGTCTGCCTCGATCCCCCTCTCTGGATCCCGGGCAGCCTCAAGACGGTTATCCTCCCTATCTCCAGCGGCACTATCCCGTCTATGTTTGAGATGCCTACGTCCTCACCCTTTCTGGCGTTAGAGACAGCTACCCCTTTGGCCGCAGCGCTCAAATCACCAGTGGCAAACAGCAGCCCGTCCCGCATCAACAGCCCGACCTTCTGACCCTCAGATATGTCGCAATCCGCTACGGCAGCGCAGACCGATATGCCAGCTATCGCGTTCTGCACAGTGTCAGAATAGCTTTGCCATTCCCTGAGTCCCTTTATCATCCAGTCTACACCCTCTTTGGTGACTCTATACTTGGATCGTCCCTCTGACACAAGCCAACCATCGTTCACCAGCTCCCGCACGTAATCGGAGACAGCCTGGGGACTGAGGTCCAGCCTTTCGGCAATGTCCCTCTGCTGTATGTCCGGCTGATTTGCGGCTACCTCTACCAGAATCTGAAACTTGGTGGCCAGGTTTACGCTTCGCAGTAGCTGTGTCATGTCTAACCCCCGCCCAGAATGATACTTCACTAAAAATTCACGAGTAGTGTAAGCTATTTCGAGGAGAATTGAAAGAGCGGCGCCAGAAGCAACATCGAGGCCGGGTCAAACCACCGTGGGCGGTTGCACACCAACCAATCATGAAAATTGTGAGCGCATCCGACTGTGGGTAGGTTGCCCGACGTCGGGCAACCTACCCAGCCGTTCGTGGTTCGACGGGCTCAGGGCGAACGGATCAAACTTCATTTCAGGAACGGAGAATGTCTGAGATTGCTAAACAATCTCAATATCCACGTCTTGACAATTGGCTGGCTCTAATCTAGTATTCTAATGGGGTCAAAGCGACCAGCGCAGGATTAAGGCAGGCGTATATTGCCCAAAGCGATTGAAAGGCGAAGCACTAATTCCGTTGCTGCTGACCCTACCCCATCCATCCCACTGGCTTCCGTTCCTGGTCACCTTTTTACCACATCCTCACTGCCTCTTGGGGGTGAACTTTGCCTAGATTCTCAATAATGCCTAGGGAACCGAAGTTCTTCGACCTCTTCGAGAGGAGTGTAGCCAACGTGGCCACTGCCGCCAAGGAGCTGGCTGAATTCTTCGAGAATTACACCAATGTGCCACAAAAGGTGGCTCGAATGACCGAGCTTGAGCATAATGGTGATGCCATAACTCACCAGATAATGGAGCAACTGCACCGCACCTTCGTGACGCCCCTTGACCGCGAGGATATCGCCCTCCTCACTGAAAGACTGGATGACGTGATGGATTTCATGGAGGATGCCGCCAACGCCATGCTTCTTTACCGCATTGAGCAGCCAACGACCAGGGCACGGGAGCTGGCGGCTATCCTGGTTGCGTTGACCAACGAACTAGTTGTAGCTGTGCCGCGTCTTCGCAACCGCTCCAAGATGAAGGAGATATTGGAGCACTGCGTCGAGATCAACCGGTTGGAGAACGAAGCCGATGCCATAGTGCGCTTCGCCCTGGCTGAGCTATTCGATGGCACACCGATCGCTGATGTGATTAAGTGGCGTGAGATATACGAGCACCTGGAAACCGCGGTAGACAAGGGCGAAGACGTAGCCAACGTCCTTGAGGGCGTGGTGCTCAAGCATGGATGACTCCCTCTTTCTTCTTGTTCTCATCATCATAGCTGCCCTGGGTTTCGGTTTCTCCAATGGTCTCAATGACGCTGCCAATGCCATCGCTACTGTTATCGGCACCCGCGTCCTCTCCCCCCGCAAAGCCATCATCATGGCGGCCTTCTTCAACTTTCTGGGGCCGCTAACCGGCACCGCTGTCGCCAAGACGATTGGCAAAGGAATCGTTATGCCTGAGGCGCTTACCCTGTACACAGTGGTTGCCGGGGTAGTCGCAGCCATAATCTGGGTCGTTGCCGCCACCCGTTACGGGATGCCGCTGAGCGTGTCCCACTCTTTGGTAGCGGGATTGCTGGGGGCAGGGATAGCCGCTGCAGGCACCGACGTCATCGTCTGGGGCGTTCTCAGCAAGGTGCTACTGGCGGTCGTTTTCGCCCCCATCCTAGGTCTTGCCGCCGGCTTTGTAGCTATGGTTGCCCTCATGTGGCTATTTCGGAGAGTCATCCCTGCCAAGGTGAGAGGCATCTTTAGCAACTTACAGATACTTTCCGCCGCCTTCATGGCCTACGCCCATGGCAAGAACGACGGGCAGATGCCAATAGGCATCATCGCGCTGGGGCTGATGATTTATAGTGGGGAACAGTTCGACATTCCCCTGTGGGCGATAATCGCCTCCGCAACATCTATCAGCCTGGGCACTGCCCTCGGCGGCTGGCGGGTAATCAGGACCCTAGGGCTAAAGATCACCTCCCTTCGTCCGGTTCACGGCTTCGCCGCTGAGTCTTCAGCGGCAGGAGTAATCGAAGCTGCCTCCATTCTGGGCATTCCTGTAAGCACTACCCAATGCATCAGCGGCTCGATCATGGGCGTGGGTGCTACCAGACGCCTCTCAGCGGTGAGGTGGGGCGTAGCGCGCAACATAATGATAGCCTGGATAATAACCTTCCCGATTTGCGCTGCCCTGGGCTGGCTCCTGGGAAAGGCCTTGGGGCTTATTGGCTAGAAGTAAGCGTTCAGCCGCCAGCTTTCAGTTCTCAGCAGAACACAGAAGCTGCAACCCTGTTCGAGTTTGTGGGGTTC
>CAZCXP010000159.1:3531-5223 GCA_964502665.1 uncultured Dehalococcoidia bacterium
CGTAGAACTTAGAACACTATTTGGAACGTTTCCAAAGCTGAATGCTGATAGCTAAACGCTTGCCTAGAGCTTCACCAGTTTTGCAGTATGGACATCGGGGATAGCCAGAAGCTGCTGGCGCACCTCTTCGTTGACTTCCTTGTCCAGAGCAAGCACCATCAATGCCGGCCCGCGGGGTTCGAGCCGTCCCACCTGCATCGAGCTTATATTGATATCAGCACTGCCGGTTACCATGCCTACTGCCCCGATGAGGCCGGGGCGGTCGAGGTGATCGCTGAATAACCAGTAGCCTCCCGTAGGCACGATATCGATCCAGTAGCTGTTGACCCGGACGATATGCGTTTGCCCCCTCATCAGCGTGCCAGCCACCATGGTCGTCCCGATATCGGTGGTAACCTCGACAGAGATGAGATTGGCGTAGTTCTCACACTTGGCCGTCTTCTGCTCAATTACCTTCAGCCCCCGGCTCTGGGCTATGACGCCTGCGTTCACCAGGTTAACCCGCTCCTCAGTCACCGACTCTAAGAGTCCGCCCAACACCGCCGCCTTGAGAGCCGTATTATCGTAGTCGGCTATCTCGCCCTCGTATTTGATCACAATAGTATCCGTGTGCCCCTCAGCAAGCTGGGTACACAACTTCCCCACATCGGAGGCTACAGCCAGGAAAGGAGTCAATACCGAGGCGGTCTCGGCGGGCATCAATGGGACATTGACCGCATAGCGGGCAGGCTCCCCCTTGAGCACAGCTAGAACCTGCTCGGCAACATCCACCGCCACAGTCGTCTGCGCCTCGGCGGTCGAGGCGCCCAGGTGAGGAGTCGCGATGACCCTATCACTCTTGAGCAGGATGTTATCCCCCGCTGGCTCTACGCTGAAGACGTCTACAGCAGCGCCAGCTACCCTACCCTCTTCAATGGCCTTGTAGAGCGCCTCTTCATCTATTATCCCGCCGCGGGCGGTGTTGATGAACCTCACCGTCGGTTTGACTAAAGACAGCTCCTCGTCCCCTATGAATCCCTTCGTGGCCGTTGTTAGCGGGACATGAATTGTGATGAAGTCAGACTGTCTCAACAACTCCTCCCGCGAGACCAGCTCCACTCCCCGATGATGAGCCTGTTCCTTGGAGACGAAGGGGTCATACGCGATGATCTTCATCTCGAACGCCTGGGCCATTCTTGCGACCTCGGACCCCACACGGCCCAGCCCGATTATGCCCAGAGTCTTGTTGCGTAACTCGGTGCCGACAAACTCTTGCCGACGCCACTGGCCTGATTTCAGCTTGGTGTAAGCTTGAGGTACATGGCGAGCCAGTGCAAGCAACAGGCTCAGCGTGTGTTCGGCAGTGGATACGACGTTTCCCGCAGGAGCATTGACTACCACGATCCCCTGCCTGGTTGCCGCCTTAAGGTCGATGTTCTCTACGCCTATCCCGGCGCGGCCGATAACCTGAAGCCTATGCCCCGCCCCGATAACCTCAGCAGGGACTTTGGTCTCACTGCGAACCACGAGGGCGTCGTAATCGCCGATAATACCTGCCAACTCGGCGGGCTTCAGCCCCAACCTGACATCCACCGTAGCCTCAGAAGTTAGAGCTGCTATCCCCTCATCAGCAATGGGATCTGCAACAAGGATTCTCCACTTCATAGAATAGACCCTCAAGGGTGGTTGCCCACCAACCAATCATAAAAATTG
>CAZCXP010000160.1:0-4975 GCA_964502665.1 uncultured Dehalococcoidia bacterium
TGTGACCCTACAGCCTGTAGGGGCGGACCTACGCGTTCGCCCTTGATCGTAATCGGGGCAGACACACGGGTTCTGACCCTACAGCCTGTAGGGGCGAACCTATGCGTTCGCCATTGATTATAATCGGGGCAGACACACGGGTTCTGACCCTACAGTAGGGGCGAACCTACGCGTTCGCCCTTGATCGTAATCGGGGCAGACACGTATGTGTGACCCTACAGCCTGTAGGGGCGGACCTACGCGTTCGCCCTTGATCGTAATCGAGGCAGACACGTATGTGTGACCCTACAGCCTGTAGGGGCGAACCTACGCGTTCGCCCTTGATCATAATCGGGGCAGACACACGGGTTCTGACCCTACAGTAGGGGCGGACCTACGCGTTCGCCCTTGATCATAATCGAGGCAGACACGTATGTGTGACCCTACAGCCTGTAGGGGCGAACCTACGCGTTCGCCCTTGATTATAATCGGGGCAGACACGTATGTGTGACCCTACAGTGAATGGTGCCTAGATTACTAAAATTTCCTCCTGCTCCCCGAAGACGCCGCGGAGCACATCACAGATCTCGCCCAGCGTGGCATAGGCCTCGACGCAATCGATAAACGCGGACACGGTGTTCTCTTTGCTGTTTGCCACCGCCTTCAGGCTATTCAATGCCTGAGCTACTTTCTCGTTATCCCTTTTTGCTCTCAGCGAAGTCAGGCGCTTCCTCTGCTTTTCAGCCTCAACCGGATCGATTCGGAGAAGTCCCGTTATCTCCGGATAGGGGGAAACGAATTTATTGACGCCGACTACGACCCTCTTTCCGTTTTCAGTATCCTTCTGAGTACGGTAAGAGCTTTCCTGAATTTCTCTTTGCTGGAAGCCGTGTTCAATGGCAGCAAGCGCGCCGCCAAGATCATCGGTCTTTTCAATGTATTTCTTGGCCTCTGCTTCCAGTGCGTCGGTCAGGTATTCGACGTAATAGGAGCCACCCAGGGGGTCAATGCAATCGGCAACGCCGCTCTCGTAGGCCAGAAGTTGCTGTGTGCGCAGGGCAGTTGTGACCGCATCTTCGCTGGGGGTGGCGTAGGCTTCGTCGCGGGAATTCGTGTGTAGAGACTGAGTACCTCCCAATACGGCTGCCAGCGCCTGGATGGCGGTCCTCACAATGTTATTATCTGGCTGCTGTGCTGTTAATGTGTGCCCACATGTCTGTGTATGAAAGCGCAGCATCATTGAACGGGGGTCCTTGGCCCCAAATCTCTGCTGCATAATCTTGGCCCATAGCCGTCGCGCTGCCCTGAACTTGGCCACCTCCTCGAAGAGGTTTGTGTTGGCTGCAAAGAAGAATGACAGCCTGCCGGCGAATTTGTCTACGTCCAGGCCGGCGTCAATAGCTGCCTGTACGTAGGCGATTCCGTTAGCCAGGGTGAAAGCCACTTCCTGCGCTGCAGTGGAACCCGCCTCCCGGATGTGGTAGCCGCTTATGCTGATGGTGTTCCACTGAGGAAGATGCTCAGCACAGTAGTGGAAGATGTCTGTAGTCAGCCTCATCGATGGCCTGGGTGGGACGATGTAGGTGCCGCGAGCAATGTACTCCTTGAGGATATCATTTTGGATGGTGCCGTTGAGCTTCGACGGATCAACCCCTTGCTTCTTGCCCACGGCGATGTACATCGCCAGCAGGACGGGAGCGGTGGAGTTGATGGTCATTGACGTGCTTACCTTGTCCAGTGGGATTCCCTGGAAAAGGGTTTCCATATCCTCAAGACTGGCTATGGGGACGCCTACCTTACCTACCTCGCCATGTGCCTTGGGGCTATCTGAGTCGTAGCCGATCTGGGTGGGCAAATCGAAGGCCACGCTGAGCCCAGTCTGCCCCTGTTCCAAGAGGTAGTGATAGCGGTGGTTGGTCGCCTCCGCTGAGGCGAAGCCAGAGTATTGACGCATGGTCCAGATTCTTCCGCGGTACATCGTCGGCTGCACTCCCCGGGTAAAGGGAAACTCCCCGGGGTAGCCCAGTCCGTGGTCATAGTCGAAAGCTTTGCGGTCATCAGGGGTATATACGTCGTCGATCTCGATCGCTGAAGTGGTCAGAAAACGTTCCTCTCGTTCTGGGAAGCGCTTTGTTGATGGCTGCAGCACCTTCTCCTGCCACTCCCGCTTACTCTTGCTGGTGTCCATTCATGCTCCTTTTCCCTGGGAAATTCCTTCTCCTTAAGAAGTCTATCCCATCCGCTGACTAGTGTCAATTAGGAGTGAATGTCTTGTGGATGGGGTCAAAGACGGTGTTTAGGTAGCCTCTGCAAAGGGGCCGTAATCTGATATAATAGCGTGGTGACTCCTGCCACGACGGGGAATTCGTTGCCACAGGAGTGGCAACGCTACACGGTTGACTGAAGAGGAACGATGGAGCGCATAATATCAGCTAAGCCCAGGGAAGAGGATGTTGTGCTTGATAGGGGACTCCGCCCCAGGCAGCTTGTTGATTTTGTGGGGCAGGAGAAGGTCAAGGATAACCTCAATATAGCTATGGCTGCTGCCCAGGGTAGGGGAGAAGCGCTGGATCATATCCTCCTGTATGGCCCGCCGGGTTTGGGCAAGACTACGCTGGCCTACATCATCGCTGCTGAGATGGGGGTGAGCATTAAGATTACCTCTGGCCCCGCTATAGAACGCCCCGGCGACCTCGCTGCTATCATCACCAATCTCAACAAGGGTGATGTCCTGTTTATCGATGAGGTGCACCGTCTGGGGCGGGTGGTGGAGGAGGTGCTATATCCGGTGATGGAGGAGTTTGCCCTCGACATCGTCATCGGCAAAGGCGCAGGAGCGAGGAGCCTCAGGCTAAACCTACCTCGCTTCACCCTTGTCGGGGCAACCACGCGCTTCGCAATGCTCAGCCCGCCGCTTCGGGAGCGATTCGGGGCGGTGTATCGTCTCGATTTCTACGATCAGGATGCTATCAAGGTCATTGTAGCGAGGTCAGCTCGCCTGCTCGGCCTGGAGGCGGAGGAGGAAGGGCTGGAGGAGATCGCTAAGCGTTCTCGGGGTACCCCCAGGGTGGCCAACCGGCTGCTGAAGCGGGTTAGGGACTATGCCGAGGTAATGGCTCAGGGTGTGATCACCAAAGAGGTTGCCTTGGAGGCGCTGGGGAAACTTGAGGTAGATTCTATAGGGCTTGATGAAGTGGACCACAAGATCCTGCGCACTATCGTCGACAAGTTCAATGGCGGGCCGGTGGGGCTGGATACCATTGCCGCTGCCATCAGCGAAGAGGCAGATACCGTTATGGATGTCTATGAACCCTACTTGCTGCAACTGAGTTTTCTGGAGCGCACCCCGCGAGGCAGGGTGGCCACGCGCTTCGCTTACGAGCACCTGGGCTTGCCCCATGCCAAGGGGCAACCTGAACAACCCGGCCTGTGGTAATTAGCGGGCACCTGAATTCGCGAGTGCAAATTCACAAGTCTTGCCTCACGGGTGCCCTTCGATTTCCCCCCTTTGGTAAAGGGGGGAAGGGGGGATTGAGAATCCCCCTAAATCCCCCTTTACCAAAGGGGGACTGTTCACGGATTCAGGAGTCAACAGGGCAAGAACGTGACTTCTATTCTTCTTCATGCCTGCTGCGGACCCTGCTCCACCTATGTGGTAAATTGTTTGCAGGAGCAGCGTCTCGAGGTCAGCGCTTTCTGGTACAATCCCAACGTCCACCCTTTCCGGGAGCATCAGCGCCGCCTGGAGTCGATGGAGGCATTGGCTCAAGCGACGGATTTGCCCCTGATCATAGAGCCGGGCTACGATATGCTTCGGTACTTCCAGGCTGTGGTCGGTCACGAGAGCGAGCGCTGTCCCGACTGCTACCGGCTGCGGCTTTCAAGGACCGCTGAGGTTGCTCACCAGAGAGGGTTCGACGCCTTCACTACAACCCTGCTAATCAGCCCCTACCAGAATCACGAACTGATTCGTGAGCTAGGCGAAGGGTTGGGGAGGGAGTGGGGGGTGGAGTTCTATTACCAGGACTTCAGGCCGGGCTTTCGTGAGGGCCATCGCCTGTCCCGGGAGCTCGGTCTATATCACCAGGGGTATTGTGGCTGCGTCTACAGCGAGTGGGAACGCTACGGCAAGGTAAAGATTTAGCCGGTTTTCTCGCTCTTCCTCACCTCTCGATTCTGTCCTCGGATTGTCAGCCGTCCACCAGCTCTTTTGGGTCGAGCATATTTCGCTCGATTAGAGCCTTGCGTATCTCTGCGAGCGGTACATCGTCGAAAGGCCCGCGGTCCAGCAGGTATTCGATGTGCGGCTTGCCGTCCAGATTGTGAGAGTGAAACATGGCATCACCGCGGCCGTCGAATTCTACGGGGATGAGTCTGTTCTCTTGACACATCTTCAGGTCGAAGGCAGGGGTTGCTTTGACCCATTTACCCTCGAGGTGCAGATCCGCGTAGCCGTGCCAGGGGAATATGTCGGATTTCAAAATCTCGTACACCTTTGGTGGCAGGAGGTGGTTCCTGATCTTGGCGCAACCGAGCCGCGCTGGAATTCCAGCGGCACGGGCCAGGGCAACCAGGAGCACCGCCTTTTGGACGCAGTAGCCTTTGCCTCTGGCGAGGGTGTTGCTGGCCTGAAAGTGTTCCGGCATGTGCTTTGGCACGTATATGTTGTACTCTATCTCATCTCTCACAAAATAGAACAGGGCTTTGGCCTTTTCCATAGCATCCTCTTTCCCCTGGGTCAATTCTCGGGCCTTCTCTTCTATTGACTCGCTATCGGAGTCAAACGTGGACGTCGGCTTCAGGTATTTATCCAAAGTTCCCCCTTGATTTCTGGTGAGCAGTAGGGTGGGTGCAGCGCAGCGAAACCCACCGTTTCCCTTCTTGGGAAGGTGGGTTCCATTCCATTTCACCCACCCTACAATGCTGATGAGTAGTGGGGTAGGTGCAGCGCAGCGAAACCCACCGTTTCCCTTCTTGGGAAGGTGGGTTCCATTCC
>CAZCXP010000160.1:5075-5189 GCA_964502665.1 uncultured Dehalococcoidia bacterium
ATTTCACCCACCCTACAATGCTGGTGAGTAGTGGGGTAGGTGCAGCGCAGCGAAACCCACCACTCATTCTTCTGCAAAGTGGTTCTAAAAGAGCTCCTTTTCGCTGGTCTCTAT
>CAZCXP010000161.1:0-5099 GCA_964502665.1 uncultured Dehalococcoidia bacterium
GGTCACTTGCCGGGCTCCCCCTGCTGCGAAAATAGGCTTTCTCCCGTTCGCCCTGAGCCTGTCGAAGGGCCGTGCATGGTTCGACAAGCCTGTCCTGAGCGGAGCCGAAGGGCTCACCACGAACGGCATGTGGCATATCAGTTTTCATGATTCCCTGGTGGGCAATCGCCCATGGGGGTTTGTTCCAGGTCTTCAAGCCTTCTCTCCACCGAGAGGGCATGGGCGCTCAGTCCTTCAGCCCTGGCGATAGACGCCGACGCCGGCCCCAGCGCCTTCAACGCCTCGTCATCAAGGTCAACCAGTATGGAGACCTTGAGAAAGTCGAGTACGCTCAGCGGCGAGCTGAAGCGGGCGGTTCCTCCCGTGGGCATGACATGGCTCGGCCCTGCGGTGTAATCGCCGAGCGTCTCCGGCGTCTCAACGAATATGCCCCCCGCATGGCGGATCCGGTCAAGATAGGAGCGGGCGTCTTTCATCGCGAGGCAAAGGTGCTCCGGCGCATATAAGTTCACCAGTTCAATAGCCTCATCAATGCCAGCCACAACGACTATGGCGCCGTTATTCTGCAGAGACTGCCGTGCAATGGCCTGCCGCTCCAGGTAGGTAAGCTGGCGCTCGACCTCGTTATTGACCTCATCTGCCAGACGAGGTGAGGTGGTGATAAGCACGGCGGAGGCCATCTCGTCGTGCTCCGCCTGGGCAAGAAGGTCGGCGGCGCAGAAAACAGGGCTTGCCGAATCATCGGCCAGGATAACGGTCTCGGTGGGGCCGTGCAGCCCATCGATACCCACCGTACCGTAGATCTGCTTCTTGGCCAGCGTGACGAAGATATTGCCCGGGCCGCAAATCTTATCCACCCTGGGAACAGATTCGGTGCCGTACGCCATAGCGGCAACAGCCTGAGCACCCCCCACCCTGAAGAGGCGGTCCACCCCGGCGATGCCCGCCGCTGCCATCGTCGCCGCCGGGACCGTTCCATCCGGGGCAGGCGGCGTTGCGACGACCACCTCCCCCACCCCGGCAACCCTGGCCGGGATCGCCGTCATCAGCACCGTTGACGGGTATGACGCCTTCCCACCGGGAACGTAGATTCCCACCCTCTCAAGGGGGCGAACGAGGAATCCCAGCCCACCCTCAACAAATTCCAGCCCGAGGTTTCGTTTCTGGGCGAGGTGAAAGCTGCGCACCCTCTCAGCAGCGAGCTCCAGGGCGCTCATCAGGTCTTCGCCCACCGCATTACGAGACTGAGCGATCTCCTCCTGTGGCACCTCGAGTTGGCTGAGCTCCACGCCATCGATCCTCCTGCCGTAATCGAAAAGGGCGCTGTCCCCCCGGGCACGCACCTCGCTGAGAATTCGCGCCACCGCCTCATCGGGGGTCAGTTCCAGGGAGAACACATCCCTTATCCTCTGCTTCAGGGCAGGCGACTCTGCGGCCAGCTCGATAGGGGAGCGTCCCAGCAGCAGAGACTTTGCAGCGTCCAGGTCTCGGACTATTCTCATCTCAAATACTCCTCAGCTACCCTCACCGAATCCTCTATAGACTGCTGCCGGAATGCCCGAAGCGGCTCCTGGGGAACCATCCTCAAGACCTGCTCCACCCTGGCGTCCAAAGAGGCGAAAAAAGTCTCCTGCTCCTCAGGAGCGATTTCTCGCATCCAGATAAGGTACTTTTCCGCGAAGTAGCGAAAGACCTCCCGGTTCGATTTCCTGGTGGTGGCCATAGAGACAAACTCACGCCACCGCTCCAAGCTGAGGCGATCGATAAAACTGACGTCTATCCCGGAGGCGGAATCAAGCAGCTCGTTGCGAATCAAAGACATGCTGCTGCTGTTGAGCCGCTCCCGGCGGTCGAGCTCGAATTGAAGTACCCGGTCCAAAAGATTGGCCATGGGGTCTCCCCCGCGGGGCGACGATTCGCCGAAAAAAGGGCGGTAAATCCGATAGATCCAGGCTTCATCGGTGACCAGGTGGGAGAGGTAACCGGCAACAAAGGACTTCGTGGCAGCACTCAGATTCGCGTCCTCGACAAGCTCCGGATAGGCTTCAAACATGCGCTTTACCCCACTGGCGCCCTCCTCACTATTCAGAGAGAGAAAGTGCGTCTCCTCGCGGCCGCTGGCGATGACGAGACGGATGTCCGGCGCCGTCGAGCCAAGGTAGTAGCTCCCCCGGTTCTCATCCACAACAGGATGGCGCAACCTTGATATCGCTTCCTCGGCGATGCCTAGGTGAAGACAGATGGGAGGCAACAGGCTCCTTTCTCAAGAAACGGGGTGGGCCTCTACGCCCCGGCGCATTGCTTCAACGAGGAGCGATATCCTCTCTCTCTTGTCCAGGCGCCGCATAGCTTCGGTATTCCCTATGAGACATGCCGAAGATTCAAACAGGGTATCGATGACCTTGAGATTGTGCCTGGCAATCGTTGAGCCGGTCTGGGTATTGTCGATGAGGACATCGGCATCCTCCGGCAGGAAAGCCTCGCTCGCCCCCCAGGTAGGGACGACCTTACATGGTGTCAGATGGTTGTCATAGGCATACCTATCGGCTATATTGACATACTCCGAAGCTACTCGCAGCGCGGAGTCTCGTTTCAATTTCCTCAAGCCATCGGTGCTCGAAACCGGCATATCCTGCGTGACAAGAGCTACAATTCTGACCTTGCCAAAGCCAAGTTCAAGCAATTCCTCAACTGGACTCGAAGGAAAGCGGAAGCGGTGATCCTGGAGCCAGTCCCTGCCGGTGATGGCGAGATCGAAGTTGCCATTGGCCACCTGAAGCGGCATGTCCTGTGGCCTGATAACCTTTACCATAACTCCATCGAGGCCAATCCGGGGCCTGGCAGCGGGCTTGCCCGCATCATAGCCATCGATTTTGAGCCCGGCCCTGTTCAGGAAATCGACGGTATGAGGCTGCTGATGGCCATCGGGCAGCGCCAGAGAAACCACAGGCTCGCCGCTAACCGAACCTCGCGCTCGTGTTCCGGCACCAACGCCCACAGCTTCCTCGACATCGATATCTCCAACATCTGGGCGGGAAAGCGCCGCCAGAAGCCGGCCCAAGTCTTTTCCCTCCAGGCTGTCCCTGTTGGCAACCAGGCAAGCGCTGCTTTGAAGGATAGCTGCAACCGGCACCAGGCCCTGCTCCTGAAGTCGCTTGGACGAGGTTTCGGCTACTATCGCCAGCTCAGCGTTCTCCGGAGGGTAAACGCCGGCCGCCCCCCAGGCGGGGAATATCTGGAATCTCCTCAGCCGCTGCTTCAAGGCAAAAGACTCCGCCAGGTTGGGGTATTCGCTGACGATGCGCAGACTTTCAGAGCGGCTTCTCAGCGCCTCGAGCGATTTGGCCTCAGATGAACCAGCGGCCACAGCATAAAGAGTTCGCTTTCCATAGCCCAGGTCGCCAACCTTGACCACAGCATCGCTGTGGTACTTGGCCAGGAGCTCCTGCACCCAGTCAAGCCGGCAGATGCCCAGATCATAGTTCCCGATGGCTACCTGAACAGCGATGTCCCTCTCATGAAACACCTTGGTGAAGAGGCCGGGAAAGCCTTCGCACCGCGGCCGATAGGAGCGGGACCCTTTACGGTAGTCGGCGATGGCAAAGCCCGCTTCCTTCAGCAACGCTGCCGTGCTTGCTTGAAGTTGCCCTTTGGGCAAGGCCAGCTTCACTTGCACCCCGCCTCCTCAAGGAACTTCAGTAGCCCGGCGGGAGAGGACTTCCGCCGCTTTTTGCCGCTGACCTGATCGATCAATTCGATGCCCTTCCCAGCGCGCATATCAACTATCCAGCGAAAACCGCTGGTTTCCTTGTAGCCCAAATCGAACTCAGCGATATAGCCTGCGCCTCGCAGCAACCGGGCGACCTCGAGAGAATCCTTCAGCCCTTCGCCGTCTTTGGCCTTCACCAGAATCCGTTCCCGCCGCGGCATCTCTTCTGCCAAATCCATGAGCTCGTCAACATAGAGAGCAAAGCCCGAGGCGCAGACGCTCCCTCCGCCGACCAAGGGGATCAGTTCGTCGTATCTGCCCCCTCCACCCAACCTCCGCCCCGAGCTATAGAAGCCGAAGATGATGCCGGTGTAATACTCGAAGCCCCGCCCCGAAGTAAAATCGATCCGATAGCCGAAGCCCAAACCGGTTAGCAAGCTGGCAATCCGAGCCAGCTCATTAAGGCTAGGCTCAAGAGCGGGCAGTGATGGAGCACAAACGCTCCTCAAGTTTTCCACGAAGCTGGGAGAGCTTCCCTTTATGCCAAACAGAAGTTGCAGCTGCTTCTCCAACTCCGGATTTCTGCCCTTTATGTCAACCAGCACATCCATATTCCCGGAGAAGATCTGATCCAGCACCTCGGCCTCCTGCTCTCCACTCAATCCCAATCCTTCGAGGAAAGCCTTCAGCAATCCGGCGTGAGCCAGCCGGATCTCCACTGGGTCGATGCCCAGCCTGGCAATGGCCTCCAGCCCCAGCGAAAGCAGCTCGACATCGCCCTCGGGTTTGCTTCCGCCGATAAGCTCGGCACCACACTGCCAGCGCTCCCTCGACTCCTCGCCTGTGCCCTCGAAGGCGAACATATTCTCCACATAGAAGAGCTTGGCTATGGGGAGATTCTGGAAGTTCTCCACATAAAGTCGGGCGGCAGGAATGGTTCCATCGGGTCTGAGCACCACCCTCTCCCCGCTCCAGCCATCCCAGTCGAGAAAGGAGTAAACCCGCCCCAGCATATCGGGGGACAGCGTTCCCGCGGAGGTGAACAGATGCAGATACTCCAGGACGGGGGTCCTGATCTCCTGATAGCCCCACCCGAGGCAGCAGTCTCTAAATTCCGCTTCTATGTGGCGAAATCTTGCCATGTCCCCAGGCAGCAAATCACGCGTTCCCTTGCACCTCGGAACCTTCATCCCTTACCTTCCGTCAAGCCAATTTGGCACTATTCTACACCCATTTATGGCGGTGTTCAACGCCAACTGCCCCCTCCCTCTAACTCCCTCCCGCCAGGGGAGGGAGGACTATGAATCCCTCTCCCTCGAAGGGAGAGGTTAGAGCCTGTCCTGAGCCTGTCGAAGGATGAGGGTGAATCCTGCTAGACTTCCTCCTCCCT
>CAZCXP010000162.1:0-5061 GCA_964502665.1 uncultured Dehalococcoidia bacterium
GCCAATGGGCCAGCGGATACGGCGTGCAACCTGCTGAGCTGTGGAAATGCTTGGATCGCGTGCCAATGGACTTCGTAGCCACGCTCAAGGAGGAACCAGAACCTGTACCAGTTGACCCTTTTTCTCAACTGACCGAAGAGGAAAAGGCTGAGCTTCTCCCCTTCCTGGATTTCGTCCGATGGAGGGTGAGGAGTCGGCCTGCCTGGTTGCTCTAGTTCACATCGGTGTCAAAATGTGATACAATAAATTATGCACGCTAGTAACACGCTAGTCTATGCTAACCTAGTCAATACTGTCTATGATAACAAGCTCATTATCCCCTCCAAGTCCTTCTCTCCCTTGATCAAAGGCGCTGCTTTTTTTGGACACGCTTTGTTAAGGCCCTCCCTGGACACTGAATCACCCCTGAGCCCGATGTTGGTAGCATCCATGCCTCGAAGCTAGGAGATAAATGAAAGACAAGAGTAATCACTATACTGCTGCAGATATCCAGGTGCTCGGCGGCATTGAGGCGGTGCGTATGCGCCCCAGCATGTATATCGGCAGCACCGACCGACGGGGGCTTCATCACCTTGTCAACGAGATTGTGGACAACAGCATCGACGAGGCGATGGCAGGATACTGCGATAAGATCGAGGTCATTATCCACGAGGATTGCGTGGTTAGCGTAGCCGATAATGGCAGGGGCATCCCCGTGGAAATCCATCCCACCACGAAAGTCTCAGCCCTGGAGACGGTGATGACCACCCTTCACGCTGGGGGCAAATTCGGGAGCGGCAGCTACAGGGTTTCCGGTGGGCTGCACGGCGTCGGCGGCTCGGTGGTAAACGCTCTCTCTTCCTGGGCGAGGGTGGATGTGAGGCGGAACGGCAATCTCTACCGCCAGGAGTACGAGCGCGGCGTCCCCAAGGAGCCGGTGAAGAAGGTCGGCAATGCCGAGGGCAGCGGCACCCTGATGAGCTTTCTCGCCGATGAGCAGATTTTCGGCGAGATTGACTATAGCTTCGATGTGCTGGCGCAGTCGTTCCGCGAGATGGCGTATTTGAATAGAGGGGTGGAGATTTGGTTTAGAGACGAACGCTCCGGTGATGAGAAGACCCTCTACTTTGAAGGCGGCATTGTCAGTTTTGTGCGTCACCTCAACCGCAAGCGGACTGTACTGCAGCAAATGCCGGTCTACATCTCCAAGATGGTCAACAGCACTTCGGTGGAGGTTGCCCTTCAGTATAACGATGGCTTCACCGAGTCCACCTTGAGCTTTGCCAATTGCATCAATACCGCGGATGGCGGCACCCACCTCACCGGCTTCCGCTCGGCGCTTACACGCGTCCTCAATGACTATGCCCGAAAGTACAAGCTGCTCAAGGAGAGTGAAGCCAACCTTACCGGCGATGATGTCAGGGAGGGGTTGACGGCGATAATAAGTGTCAAGCTTACCGATCCTCAGTTCGAGGGGCAGACCAAGGCGAGGCTGGGCAACCTGGATGTCAAGAGCCAGGTGGAATCGGTGTTCGCTGAGGGCCTGGCATATTACCTTGAGGAACACCCCGGCGAGGGCAAGAGGCTCATTGAGAAATGCCTTACGGCTGCCCGGGCCCGCGAGGCGGCGCGCAAGGCTCGCGACCTGGTTACCAGGAAAGGGCTGTATGATACTTCTACCCTGCCGGGCAAGCTTGCCGACTGCTCGGAGAAGGACCCCGCCGGATCTGAGCTATATATCGTCGAAGGGGACTCCGCCGGTGGTTCGGCGAAGCAGGGGCGGGACCGGCGCTTTCAGGCGATACTGCCGCTTAAGGGCAAGATCCTGAACGTGGAAAAGGCTCGCCCCGAAAAAATGCTGGCTCACGAAGAGATCCGCGCTCTGATTACCGCTGTGGGCGCGGGCAACGGCGCCGAGTTCGATGTCTCCAAGCTGCGCTACCATCGTGTCATCATTATGACCGACGCCGATGTCGACGGCTCCCACATCCGTACGCTGCTGCTCACCTTTTTCTACCGCTACATGGTGGAGCTCATCGAGAACGGGCACCTGTTCATAGCTCAACCTCCTCTCTACCGCATCAAGAAGGGCAAGGAGCAACGCTGGGTCTATACGGACAAGGAAAAGGATGCCCTGCTGGCCAAGTTGGGGGGTAAGGGGGTGGATGTTCAGCGCTACAAAGGGCTGGGGGAGATGAACCCGCAGCAACTCTGGGAGACTACCATGGATCCCCAGAAGCGTATCATGCTGCAGGTCGAGATTGAGGATGCGGTGCGTGCCCACGAGATCGTCCAGACGCTAATGGGGGAGGAGGTTCCACCCCGCAAAGCCTTCATCCAGGCTCACGCTCTACAGGTGAGGAATCTGGACGTTTAAAGCAGCGGATTCCGCTATTCCCATACCTATGTTAGGTGTCAGAACTCTGCCTCTCCATCATACCGCCGTGATGCTGCAACTGGTCTCTCTGGTCGGGATTATGGTATACCCTGAGTCAACCTTGTGGCTTTCCTGATTTGATGTTTTAATAGGGACAAAACAGTCGCCTCATAGTCGGATGCTTATGAAGATTTCTTTCACTTTGGGCAAGATTATGGGTATCCCCATTGGGATAAACTATTCCTGGTTCATAACCTTCTTCCTGATAACTGCCACCCTGGGGCAGTACGTTTTCCCGTGGCTCTATCCCGATTGGGCGACTCCGGTATACTGGATTGCCGGGCTTTGCACCAGCTTGCTTTTCTTCGCCTCGTTAATAGCCCATGAGCTGGCACACAGCCTGGTTGCTGTTAGAAACGGCATCGAGGTGAAGAGTATAACCCTGTTCATCTTCGGTGGTGCAGCCAGGATATCGCGAGAGGCACCCAGAGCCAGCACTGAGCTGCTCATGGCGGTTGCAGGCCCCCTAACAAGCGTAGCGCTAGCCGGCGTTTTTGCCCTTATCTGGCTGCTGAGCAGGAACAACTTGGAACCCTTAGCTGCTATGAGTACTTACCTTTGCTGGGTTAATCTAGCGCTGGCTGCGTTCAACATGCTGCCCGGGTTCCCACTGGATGGAGGCAGGGTGCTTCGTTCTATCATATGGTGGCGCAGTGGAAGCTACAGGAAGGCGACCCGCATCGCCACTCTCAGCGGGCAGGCTTTCGGCTGTTTGCTCATCCTAAGTGGGCTGGCCATCGGGGCCTTTGTCTATTGGATTAATGGCCTTTGGCTGGCCCTGCTGGGGGGGTTCCTCTTCGCTGCCGCCCGGGCGAGCTACCGGCAGGCGGTACTGCGTGACAGTCTCCAGGGTCTCACCGCCCAGGAGTTGATGACCAGCCACTGCCAGATGGTGCCTGAGCAGTTGACTATTGAGGCGTTGGTTAACGAGTATCTCCTGCCGGCTGGGCATAGATGTCTGTTGGTTGGTGAGTGGGGTCGGGTCAGCGGGATCATTACTCTGCAGGATGCAAAGCTGGTCCCGAAGCGGCGCTGGCACATCACCCCGGTGGCTGAGGCTATGACCCCGGCAGGGAAGCTGGGGGTGGTTTATCCTGGTGACGATGGGCTCACTGTACTGGAGAGAATGCAAGAAGGGGACATCGGCCTGTTACTGGTAGTGTCCGGGGGGAGGGTTGTCGGGGTTATCGAGCGGGATCGTTTGCCTGAATTGAGTCGGCTCCGTTCGAAGTCGGGGGTATAGGCGTGCCCCTGATGTAGCTCAGGGGCGTGCTTGCCAATTAAGAGGGGCAAGTGTAGAATATAAGATCATGACATAAATAAGCAGGTTTCGGTCTCGGAGAGGAGGAGGCAGGATGGAGAAAGGTACGTGGACAGTTAAAACAGGGCTCGCCCAGATGCTGAAGGGCGGCGTGATTATGGATGTGACCACCCCGGAGCACGCCAAGATAGCTGAGGAGGCGGGGGCTTGTGCCGTCATGGCGCTGGAGCGTGTGCCGGCGGACATTCGTGCTGCCGGTGGCGTGGCGCGGATGGCAGACCCCACGGTGATCCTGGCCATCATGGATATGGTGACTATACCGGTAATGGCCAAGTGCCGCATTGGACACTTCGTTGAAGCGCAGGTGCTTGAGGAACTGGGAGTGGATTACATCGATGAGTCCGAGGTTCTTACCCCTGCCGATGAGAGCCATCACATATATAAGCATGAATTCAAGGTTCCCTTCGTCTGTGGCTGCCGCGACCTCGGGGAGGCGCTGCGCAGGATTGGTGAGGGGGCGGCGATGATCCGGACCAAGGGCGAGGCGGGGACGGGGAACATCGTCGAGGCAGTGAGGCACATGAGGGCAGTGATGGACGGTATCAGGAAGCTGCATAGCATGCCCGACGATGAGCTGATGGCCGAGGCGAAGGCTCTTGGCGCTCCCTTCGAGCTGGTGCAGGAGGTGCACCGAACCGGGAAATTGCCCGTGGTCAATTTCGCTGCCGGGGGTGTGGCCACTCCTGCCGATGCTGCGCTGATGATGCAGCTGGGGGCTGACGGTGTCTTCGTTGGCTCCGGCATATTTAAATCCGATAACCCCGAAGCCATGGCCAAGGCTATCGTTAAGGCTACAACCCACTTTATGGACGCGGGGGCCATCGCCGAGGCCTCCAAGGGGCTGGGTGCGGCCATGCCGGGGCTGGATGTGAGGACGATCCCCGAAGTGGAATTGCTGGCGCCTCGGGGTTGGTAGGCTGGGTTTGGGGCGGATGGCGGAGCACTCAGCTTGTGAGATGAGAGGCACATAGGGATCGCTATTCGCTACCAAAGAGGAGCCGACAAAATGGGTTATCGAAAAAGAAGCAAGGAAATCCTACTGGACAGAGTCAATAGCTTATCTGAAAAAGAACTTGATGAGGTGCTGACTTTTGTTGAGTTCCTGAAGATTCGAGAAAAGCCATGGTTCGTTGACTATGTAAATGAAAGGACAAGTGAAGCATTGCAAGCCAAAGAGGCGGGGGAGAAGTTTGTGACTATCGAAGAACTTCAAAGGGAACTCAGCTAGGAATGGCTGTATGGCTGTCAAGTATAGGCTTGAGCTATCGCCAGCAGCATTTTGTGGAAGATGATTTGATTATAGTTACCATAGTGGGGACAAGAG
>CAZCXP010000163.1:0-4980 GCA_964502665.1 uncultured Dehalococcoidia bacterium
ACATCGCCTTTCTATGCTCCCCACCTTGGCACAGCCTTCTGCGCTTCGCACATTGGTCTCGCCGCCTTGCCTTACTCAACAGCAGCGATTATTCGGGAGGAAAGGGTAGGATTAGGTATCTTGACGGTGTAGTCGTATAATGCTAGTATGGCTCGTCTTTCCAGAGACTAGTCACTTCCAGAGTCTAGTCTCTCCTGGGTGAAGCCCACTCGTTCACGGCAGGCACCGAGTGGGCTTTTCTTTGGGCTGCCCGGCGACTCCCTGTCCCCGTGAGTGTAGGTTCTCACCGTCATTGCGAGCGAAGCGAAGCAATCTAACTACCGACAAACACAATCCCCCCTGCCCCCCTTTACAAAGGGGGGTTAAGACCTTCTTCCCAAAGGGGGATTTAGGGGGATTGTAAGTTCATCCTCATCCTTCGGCAAGGCTTGGGCCTGGCCAAGGCCAGGGGTCAGGACAGGCTGTACCCTCTCCCTTTGAGGCAGCGGAACCCTCGCATTAGACTTCGAGTTTATGGCAGTGGATTTGTGGGATTGCGTTCCTCGAGGATGTCTTCCATCCTCATCTGCACCAGAGGTTTAACTTGGTCGGGGTCGGTGAGGATATAGAACTTCTCCTCCCTGATAGCCTTGAAGACGCAGTCGGCTACCTGCTGGCAGGAGATCCCCGCCTGCACCGCTTCACGCACCAATTTCTCCGCCTCCTGATATTCGGGGCTCATCTTAATTCTCATTTCCTCTGCCGGGTCATTGCGCAGTTCGGCTGGGCGGTTTCGCTCAGCCTCCATGAGTTGAGTGTTGACCCACATCGGGCAGAGAACGGAGACCTTGATTTTGGCGCCTCTCAGCGCCAGCTCATGGTATAGCGTCTCCGATATGGTCACTATGCCGTGCTTGGTCACCTTGTAGGTCCCCAGATGGGGACTGGATATCAGCCCCAGCACGGAGGCTGTGTTGACAATGTGACACTCGGTATCTTGCTCAAGCATGATGGGGACAAAGGCCCGGACGCCGTGAATAACGCCCCACAGATTCACGCGTATGACCCATTCCCAATCAGCCAAGGTGCTTTCCCAGATGGAGCCCCCCGCACCGACGCCGGCGTTGTTGCAGAGCAGGTGTACCGCCCCGAAGGCATCGAGCGTCTTCTGCCTCAGCACTTCGACATCGCTGGCTTGTGAAACATCGGTCAGTACAGCCAGCACAGATGCTCCC
Source organism: uncultured Dehalococcoidia bacterium (assembly GCA_964502665.1). Lineage (GTDB taxonomy): Bacteria > Chloroflexota > Dehalococcoidia > SZUA-161 > SZUA-161 > SOKG01. The sequence continues at coordinate 1,215 of CAZCXP010000163.1, forward strand.
GCGGCTTCCATTTCTTTTTCGGTCTGGGCCAGGGCTTCCTCCTCGATATCGGCTAGAACAACCTTCATATCCTCCTGGGCACAACGTCGGGCTATGCCGCGTCCTATACCGCTGGCCGCGCCAGTGATAACCGCCACTTTATCCTTGAACTCCTTCACACTTTCCTCCTACCCTGTCAGGCACCATCGCTCCGGAGTTGCCAAACATTCCTTGCGCCAGTATATGTGTTGCAGTAAAATATGGCAATGATTGCACGGTTCGCAGGGTAAGACCAGCCTGGCGGATTTGACGAAGGTAAACAGTGAAGGAGGGAAGATGAGGGACAGGAAACGTATCACACCGATTGTGCTTGCGCTACTGCTTGTAGGGCTGTTAGCAGCAGCGGGCTGCGGCTCCACAGCGTCACAAGGAACACAAGCTGAGCAGGAGTCACAGAATACACTCACTCCACCAGGACCACGCATCGAAGTCCCGGGCACCCTCGGAAGCTATATTCCCTGGCGCTTTGACGACGGCCTCAACGCTTATGTTATCGGTCTTGAGGGGGAGGGATACCTGACGCAAGTCTGTGGCGCAGGTTTCCCACCAAACGAGACAGTGGATATCTATCTCGATATTAGTCCTTCGAATGACATATCCCTGGCTAGTGCAAGAACAAATGACTTGGGCGCATTCTTTGTGGTTGAACTGACGACAGAGCAGATAGCAGTGGCGCCTGACTCAAGCTTGGATGCCACTTGGACTTGCGAGCCGCCCCTGTGTTCCGAGCGCATTACTTACTCATTTAGACCTTGTCAGCTGAAAGCTGTTGTCGACGGCGAGGTGCTCGCAATATATCCTATGGTTGCTCATACCCAATGGTGACAAAAGACACCACGCATGGGCAGAAGACCTGGCACTCTCAACAAACGCAGGATGCCAAGCGGAGAAAACCCTTCCCCCTTCGACAGGAGTTTCGCCCAGGGAGCAACTAGCCGTCATTGAGAATTGCCGCAGGATATTGTAAGCTACTTGTAAGCTCTGTGTAAGCTCGTTGTTATTTTCTTAATGGGTTTGTAATCCTGTGGGGCGTATCATTGTTAGCTTGCATACGAAGCAGGTCACCCCAAAGAGAGAGTCTAACGCCGTAAGGGAGGTGCCATGAGCAACAGCGAGGTGACGCTCCGGGTCACGCTGATGCTTGATGAGAAGTGGGCCAGCCACCTGACCAGGGAGGAGTTGGCAGAATACATCAGGGAGAGGTTGAACAGCAGCCTGGGGTTCAGGGGGCAGGTCAAGAGGTTCAGGTTACTCAGTGACAAAGCTCGAAGGGAGTATGCAGCTCAGGCTGCTTGACAGGATTTCCGTCCGCTTCTGGGTTCTTGTTGCAGAGCTAATCTTCAAACTTACTTTCCACCCCATCCGGTGGAGTGCCGTCTTCGTCCCAGCCACGTTTTCGATAGTATAGCGAAAGAAGCCGCTGGAAATCCTCGCGGTCGATCACCTTGCCTGCATTTGGACCCGTGAGAGGGGGATTGGCCCAGACCTTGTAGGGAAGGCTGTCGTCTTTGCGGCTCATGCCAAGGCGGGCGTTTATCAGGCGTGTCAGGTCGTAGATGTCGTTGGAGAGCTCCAGAAGCTCCTCGAGAGAAGATTCACTCCCAGTTACATATCTATAGAAGTTTTCATAGTGCCGTTCACTCAGCCCCAGTTCAATCCAGGGCAGACGGCAAACACCGAGCATATCAAAAAGCGGGCGTAGTTTCTGGTGATAGATCACGATGTCAACCTTGTCTTCGTCGGACCAGTTCTGACCCTCTTCCATTTCCCTGGCGATGGTCCACGCCCGAGTGTGATGTGCGCCGATGTCTGAGGTGGCGTAGGCCAGCCCCATTGAAGCGCCGGCACGGCTGTCGTAGGCCGACTGCTCGAGGCCCTTGACCTGGAGGACGATCTTGTCCATTTCAGGCCACTTCTCAATAATGCGGCGAGAGCCATCGGCGAGAATGTCACCGACGCCCTGCCGATAAGCTATTTTTCTTATCAATTCCAAAATCGCATCCTCATCTCCCCACGTGATCTCCCCTCCATCGAGGTCCGAGAGTGACAGTATCCCCTTCTCATACCCCTCAATCACGGCGCCCACGATGTTGCCCGTGGAAATCGTATCTATCCCCAGCTCATCACACAGCCGGTTTGCCGAGAGTATGGCAGCGAAGTTGTCGATCCCCAGGTTCGATCCCAGCATGGCGCACGATTCATATTCCGGTCCTTCGACTACCGTGCCTGTGTATTTCCCGTCCTTCACCAGGCAGATATTGCCGCAACACATGGGACACAGGAAACACGCGCTATCACCTATCTTGTAGTGATCGAGCATCGTCGCGCCGTTGATCTGGTTGTGCTTGGCAAAAACGCTGTCCTTGAAATTGTAAGCCGGCAAAATCCCCTTTTCGTTGGCGTACTCGATGACGTTCATCAGGCCTTCCTGCTGCCACATTGTGAAATACTTGTGTTCCTCCATATATTTGTAAGCTTTGTCAGCCTCCGCCATCAGCCCGATCACGTCGTATACTGGAATGTCCCTGTGGCCCCGCACTACAATCGCCTTGAGGTTCTTCGATCCCATGATCGCGCCTACCCCGGTCCTTCCCGCATTGCGGCCCCAGTCGGCGTTGACGCAGGCGAACTTCACCATGTTCTCACCTGCCACGCCGATGGTCGCGACATGGACAGCATAGGTGCCCAGCCGCTCTTTGATCATTCCTTCTGCCTCCAAACAGCTTTTCCCTTCCAGCTCAGGCATGGGAAGGATCGTCGTTTCACTGTTGTCGATGAAGAGGACAGACAATTGCGGCGCCCTGCCGGTAATGGAGAGAACATCGATTCCCGTCTGCCGCAGTTCGACACCGAAGGTACCGCCCATGGAGGAATCACCATAGATGCCAGTAGCGGGTGAGATGGCAACAAAGGAGCTCTTTCCCGATGAGGGCAGGTAAGCCCCGGTCAGAGGTCCCGGTGCGACCACCAGGAGATTCTCCGTGCCGAGGGGATCCATCTTGAAATCATGCTTCTTCAGGTTGTCCCAGACCAGTTTCGCGCCAAAGCCGCGCCCCCCGATGTACTTCTCGATGAAGGCGTCCGAGAGGTCCCAGCGCTCGGCACTGCCGCTGGTAAGCTCGACATGCAGGTGTTTCTTGAAATATCCGCTCTTTATGCTCATAGCTCTTCCTTCCCTATCTCGGCGTAGTGGATGATCTTCCTTTCGCCCTTCTCGTAGAACTCGATTTCTTTCATCTGGGTGTAGCTCAAGACATTGCCCAGACGCTTGGATTCACCCAGGGCGGCCTCCGGTATGAGCCTGAGCGCTCCCTTAGGGCATTTCTTGACGCACTCCGGGTCTCCGCCGCACATATCACATATGATGGGCAGATCACAATCCTCATGTGCGTATATCGCTCCAAAAGGACATGCTTCTACGCATTTAAAACAGGAAATGCAGTTCTCATGGTCCAAGTGCACAACGCCATCAATCCATCGCAAGGCGTCAACGGGACATACCTGCGCACACGCTGGCACCCTACACTGGCTGCACACAATCGGCATCCTCACCACCGGATGAGGGTATGTGACGAGTACCCTTATCGCCGCCTTCTTGGGATTGTTCACTCCGAAATGTTTGATGGCACATACAAGCTCACAGATGCTGCAGCCGGAACACTGCTCCGGGATTACCGTCAGTTTTCTCAACATCAGACCATCCTCGCTAGCTGGGTAGGTTGCCCGA
>CAZCXP010000164.1:0-2238 GCA_964502665.1 uncultured Dehalococcoidia bacterium
CTTCCCCCGGCCTACCAGGGTCACTGCTAGCTGGCAAGCGATGAAGCCGCCGCCTATTATGGCGACCCGCCTTATCTGGGGAAACAGGAGTCTCTTTACGTCGTGTAGATTGAGCACACTGGCACCGTTGCCCCCAGGCACCTCCAGGACTGGAGCCGTCCCCCCTGCCGCCAGAACGACCACGTCCGGTTTGATCTCGTCGACAAGGGCAGGAGTTGCCTCGGTGTTCAATCTCAGCTCGATGGGAAGCTTCCTCACCTGCCCGTCCAGATACTTGACTACCTTCCCTATCCGCTTGTTGGCTATAGAAGCCAGGATCAAGCTTCCGCCGAGCCTGGGGCGCCGCTCACAGAGGGTTACCTTGTGGCCTCTCAAGGCTGCTATCCTGGCCGCCTCCATACCGGCCGGCCCACCACCGACAACGAGCACACGCTTGCTCTCCGCCGCGGGCGTTTCAGCCGGGTACTCCCACTCCCGGCTCAGCCGGGCGTTCACGCTGCAGTAGACCGGCGGTGCGTCAGCGGCCTCGATACAGCGACAGCAGTTCATACACGGCCTGATATCAGCAAGACGCCCCCGCTTTGCCTTATTCGGCAGCTCGGGGTCGGCGAGCAGCGCCCGGGCCATGTAGACCAGATCGGCTTTGCCCTCGCGCAGCAATCTCTCCGCGACCTCAACATCCTGGACTTGAGTCCCCGCGGCCACGGGAACACTTACCGCCTTCTTGACGGCGCCGGCCATATAAGCCCAGGCTCCCTGGGGAACGTCCGTTTGTATGATTGGGATTGGGGCGTTATGCCAGCCGGACATCACATCGATCTCGTGAATACCGGCGTTCTCCAACATTCGGGCCATCCTTGCCGTGTCCTCGACGCTATACCCGCCTTCGAGCAAATCGGCGCCACTGAGGCGGCAGGTGTAGGTAAAATCGGGCCCCGCCTTCTTCTTCATGTCTTGGATTATCTCTAGGAGCAGCCGCATGCGGTTCTCCAGGCTGCCGCCGTACTCGTCAGTCCGTTTGTTTGTCAGCGGCGACAGGAACTGCGCTATGACATAGCCCACGCTGGCTATTACCTCAACAGCGTCAAAGCCAGCTTCACGCGCCCTCCGCGCCCCATCACCGTAGGCCTCCGCAACCCGGTGGATTTCATCTACAGAAAGTGCTCGCGGCATGGCCGGCTCCAGAGGCCCACCCAGGCGAAAAGGAGTGCCGGGACGCCCCGAAAGAGAAACCCCCGAAGGCCCCACCAGCTCAACAGGGCCATCGCCGAATGCCCAACTGTAGCCAACACCCATCTGCGCATAAGTCTTCGCCCCATGGGCATGAATCGCCTCGGTCAGCTCCCTGAGGCCAGTGATAAACCGGTCATCATATAGCCCTAACATGGGGGCCTGGATGAGCCTGGTGGGGGTACAGCTCACGCCCATAATGGCTACACCGCCCTTGGCCCTCTCGACGTAGAAGGCCTTCAAGCGCTTGATTGCCACCTCTTCCGACTCCAGCAGCACCAAGGCCATAGCCGGCATCTTTATCCTGTTCTTCAGTTCAAGGTTGCCAATTACGATGGGTTCAAACAGCCTCTTCAATCGCGCCATCTATCTGACATGTCCCTTCGAGGAATTCACCTTCCATCTTAGCCTCCTTCGCTACCCAAGTCTAGGAGCCCCTCTGAGAACCATGGCCAGCCCTTGTCCTGGATTGACAGGCAGCCGAGCCTATTCTATGCTACTTGGGGCCCGACGAAGGAGGTTCTGGAGAACATGGCGAATATCAGAGTGGCTACCGAGGAGGATATTCCCCGCATCCTCGATCTCTACCACGAACTGACTATCAGCCTCCCTCAGGTTGAGATAAGCCGGAGCCCTTCTGCAGATGATTACCGGAGGGTGTTCGCTGAGATTTGCGCCGATCCCAGACACGAGCTTTTTGTTGCCGAAGAGAAGGGCCAGGTTGTGGGCACCGTGGTGCTTCTCATCGTACCCAACCTATCCCATGGCGCCACCCCCTGGGCTCTGGTGGAGAACCTGGTAGTCGGTGGGAAGTACCGGCGCAGCGGCCTTGGCAAACTGCTCTTGGAACACGTCATCGCCCGGGCTAAGGAGAAGGGCTGCCACCGCATCGAGCTATGCAGCGACAAAAGGCGCAAGGAAGCGCACCGGCTATATCTCTCCGTCAGCTTCGAAGCGTCGGCCTACGGCTTTCGCATCTACTTCTGAGCCCTGAAGCGTCGTGACTCC
>CAZCXP010000164.1:2338-4905 GCA_964502665.1 uncultured Dehalococcoidia bacterium
CGCGCTGTACGACCCGCCGTATCCGCAACATAGGCCTAATACCTTTTCATGCCGGCGCCCTCGTTTCGGTCCCACCAGGCCTTGAGTACGTCGTTTATCTCCTTCCACCTCAGCCATGCCCCGGTGGGATTGTCCCGGTCGGGCATATTGCTCACGCGCACGTATAGGTAGAGGCCAAGCAGAAAAAGGGGAAAGGCTATCCTGGCCGCAGTGAGGCCAGGGTTCTGAAGAGAGTAGGAAGGGGGCAAACCGAGTTCTCCCCACCACGTCAGGCAAGCAAGGACCGCCAGCGCCAGGACCGAGAGCAAGAAAATTCTAATCGACAGCCACTGAAGATAGTAAACAGCCCGGCACTCATGCCTTCTTCTCAACGAGGTGGCATAGTAGAAGTGGTTGGGATGGTCTTCGTCCTTCCACTGACGGAAAACGCTGAGCCATCTCTGCCGCGCCTCAGTAGCTGGCAGGTTGTATCGCTGCTGAATGTAAATTCTGGGGAATTGGGACTGAAAGAAAGAGGCGTGGCGACTGCTCCCCGATCCTGGGTGCTGCAGGGGCTCCTCTGCCAGGAAGAGGAGGTCTACCATGACCAAAGCCACAAGGGGCAGAAGAAGCCTGGGGATGTCGGTTTGCAGATTGTCAAAACTGTAGTCAATCACATACAGCAAGAGGAATGCCACGCCTAGAAGACCCAGGAGCAACCCCTTCCGAAGTCTGAACCCTGTCTCCGTTCTGGGAGAAATGAGAATCTCGGATAGCCAGCTCACGGTGCTTAATCCTGGGATACGTACTTTATGGTGGCGTAATCGGCGCAGGTGTTGCCGCCATCGCTCTTGCTAGCCACATAGACATTGCCCCATGCGTCCACAGCTATGGCCACACCCCGATCTTCGCGTCCCGCCGGGCCATCGTAGTAGGCAGACCAGAGCTCGTTCCCGTCACCATCGTAACTCACGGTGAAGCAGTCCACCGTGTCGTAGTTCCGGTACTCGCCCCACACCTCCCCTGTGACATAGACGTTGCCCGATGAATCCGCGACAATGGCCACGCCCTGGCCGCTTTCACCCTCATCGTATCTGGCAACCCAGATCTGTCTTCCCCTACTGTCATACTTAACCGTAGCGTAACCGTAGGCATAGGTGCGGCTGCTGTAGGTCTGTCCGGTTGCATAGACATTGCCCCATCCATCCAACGCTATGGCCACAGCCCCACCATCCCCACATGCCGGGCCATAACATCCGCCAACCCACAGCTCGTTTCCATCACTGTCGTACTTCACGGTAGCGTACTTGTCCTGGCTCTTGCCAGTAACATACACGTTCCCCGAATCATCCACAGCCATTGCCCGAGCCCCTTCATCCTCCTCTGCCCGGCCGTCGTAGCGAGCAACCCAGAGCTGATTTCCATCGGAGTCATACTTGAGGGTTGCATAGTCGTTCTGGCTAGAGCCAGTGACATAGACATGCCCCGAGTCATCCACGGCTACTGCCACAGCCCCGTCTTCACCGCCTGCAGGGCCATCATATGTGGCAACCCAAAGCTCGTTTCCGTCAGCGTCGTACTTGACGGTGGCATAGTCACCCCCGCTGCTACCAGTCACGTATACGTTCCCCCAGGCATCTACGGCTATTGCCCGAGCGTCATCATCCCCCTCTGCCGGGCCGTCGTAGCGGGCGGCCCAGAGCTCGTTGCCCTCACTGTCATACTTCACCGTGGCGTAAGCGTAGTCGTAGTGAAGGCCATTGCAGCTCTTGCCGGTAACGTACACGTTCCCCGAAATATCTACGGCTATAGCCTGAGACACGTCATCGTCGCCTCCGGGGCCGTCGTAGCGGGCAGCCCAGAGCTGGTTGCCCTCACTGTCATACTTCACTGTTGCGTATGAATAGTCGTACGGCCGGCTGCTGAAGCTCTTGCCCGTAACATAGACGTTCCCTGAACCATCCACAGTCAGGTCATAGACCCAGTCGGCTCCGCCTGCCGGGCCCCTGTAGCGAGCAACCCAGGCCACGCTGCCAGGGGGTGGGGTTGGAGTTGGTGCCAACAATGGGGTTGCGGTCGGAGCAGTTGTAGGCGATGGGGAGGGACTTGGGCCTCCCTCATCGCTGCCGCAGCCAACAGCAAGCATCCCTGCCAACACCACAGCGAGTGCGAACATGGCCATAATTCTCATTCGTTACCCTCCTCACGGAATAGCAGTCCCAAAGGCCATTATATCCAATTAACCAGCAGCTTCCAATAGCTGGCGATAATCCCGAATCTGTGGGGGCAGGTTCAAAAAGCCCACCCCGAGGGCGACTTATCTGTTAGCCACAGGAGTTGTTGCAGTTCCCCTCCCCTGGAGGGAGGGGATTAAGGGGAGGGGGATCTCACCCTCATCCTTCGACTAGCCTTGGGCCTGGCCAAGGCCAGGGCTCAGGACAGGCTCTACCCTCTCCCTTCGAGGGAGAGGTATTCTATGCGAGACTCTATAACCTATAGAATCCACCGATTTAGGGAACCTCCGAATAAGTGATAACTTCAGTGGTAAATTGTATAACGGCTTTAAAATCCCCCTTTAATCCCCCTTT
>CAZCXP010000165.1:0-4901 GCA_964502665.1 uncultured Dehalococcoidia bacterium
GGCTGGGTAGGTTGCCCGACGTCGGGCAACCTACCCACAGTCGGATGCGCTCACAGTTTTCATCATTCCCTGGTGAGCAACCGCCCATGAGGGTTTGTCAAAAGTCTGGCTCTTCTTCCTCCAAAGCCAGGCCGACGATTTCTTCCTTCTTGGGGCAGATTTCGAGAAAATCGCAAGTCCCGCAGTAGCTATTTATGGTGGCTGGATAATTCCTCTCGGCGAGGATCCTGTCAACCGTTCTAACTACATAATCAGCGGCTTGCTCCAAATCTGCGGCATTTGGCCGAAGGGTTTCAAACTCACCAGCTCCCAAGTAGAGATAGGAGACCTTGCTAACCGGCAGCTTCTGCTCCTTAGAAAGAACCAGGGCGTAGATATAAAGCTGGGTGCGGTCTATTTCCTCTGGCATTTTGCCCGTCTTGTAATCGATGATGTGCAAACCGCCCTCGGCCTCTTGATCAACCCGATCTATCCTGCCAACCAAGGTGATCTTCGGTGACAGATCTGCCCTATGGAAGTCTTCCAACATAAGTGGCGTAACGGATATGTCCTGGTTCTGGGCAAACCAGCGCACCTGGTTGAGTGCCCTTTCGCCCCACTGTTTTTCGTCGTCCAAGTCCTTGAACCCCTTGCGGTTACGCTGCCATTTCTCACGTAACAAACGCTCCAGCCTTGACACAGTTCGCTCTTCAACGGGAACAACCGACAGAAAATCCCTGAGGGCGGCGTGGATGTGGTCGCCCATGGTGAAGTAGGGCCGCGGCTTGCCATAGATTCTTGCCAGGTCATCAATATAGTGGAACTTGTACTGTCTGGGGCACTGCTCGAACATTTTTAGCCTGAAGGAGGAAGCTCTAAACACTGTTCTTTCCCTCTTGTATCAGTCTCTCTCCGTATTCCAGGAGGAGCTTGGCTCGATGCTTGGACGTCTTCTTGGATTCAAGGTATAACTTCAGTGCTTCCAGGGGAGTTATCCCTTCTGCTGAATAAGCTCCCAGCCTGCTGCGGTGCTCTTGCTCTACCTCTTTAGTAATGGCGGCGATGAAGTATGCCTCCTTGAGCGCTTTTCGTATCTCATTCTCTTGAACCAGCCCCTCTTTTTCCGCTGACACCTTGATCTGCAGGCGGACTATGGCATCCGCAGAATCCTTCTTGGCGATAGCATGAAGAACCGCACCAGTAGGGTCGTCGGTATTGGCGTCGACCTTAATGGTCAGGAATTGCCGCGCTTCTACCGGGTGAAACTCGTAGGACCGCACCCGCTTGCCTCTAGCGGCGGCCTCATCCAGCTCCACGATGTAGAATCCCTTCTCCTCCCCTTCGTCGCCGAAGTCGATGGTTTGCAGGCTCCCCGGGTATACAACGGGTACTGGGTGGTCAATCCTCTGCTTAATGTGCATGTGGCCCAGAGCCACGTAATCGAAGGCGGGATTAGCGATGGTGCTCTGGAGCAAGACGTAGTCCCGGCCCACCAGCATCGTTTTCTCCGAACCAGGCCTAGCGCCTGAGTGCATGAGATGTCCGGCAAGGATAGCGGGCAGACCGGGATCGAGTTTCTCAACCTCAGAAGCAAGCCAGTTGGTTAGGATTTCCCGAATCCTCTCATTAGTCTCATCTATCGATAGGTTCTTTGTCTCTTCGCGGCTCAGCAGTCTGCTGCGCCTTATCCACGGTAGAGCCACGATCTGCAGCAGGCCTTTCCTTGTCTTTATGAGATGGCTTTCGGTCTGATTGGCCACGGTTACATTCTCGATTGCCAGGGTGTGGAATATCTCCACCGCAGTGGCTCGCCCTATTGCATGGGGCAGGTCGTGGTTGCCCACCAGAAGGAAGACAGGGATATTGCTGGCGCTTAGCTGCCTGATGCGCCTGGCGAACTCGCGCTGATAGGTCTGACTGGGGTCACGGCTCTTGTAAGCATCGCCGCAGAAAAGGACCAAGTCCACGTCATTATTTAGGGCATACTCGACCAATTGATCCAGGGCAGCCAGGAAATCATTGAGGCGGGATGACAGGCCTGTGATGGGGTCGATGCGCCCATAAGTCTCTATACCGAGGTGGAGGTCAGCGAAGTGAAGTATGCGCATCACCTTTTCCCGCGAGCTACAATCTATGGATGCATCTCTGGTCAGTCGTACCAGTCCTTATCCTGAAATAGACTCATACTGCTGGCTGCGTAGGTTTAGCTGGGTAGGTTGCCCGACGTCGGGCAACCTACCCATGTTTTCTTCCGTTCGCCCTGAGCCTGCCCCTGATTTACTCAGGGGCCTGTCGAAGGGCTCACCACAAACGGTGTCTCGCATGTCAATTCGTCTGATTCCCTGGTGGGCAAGCGCCCGTGATGGTTTACTCAGAAACCCTCAAGACCCCTGCGCCTTGAATCCGGCCCTGTTTGAGCAGCAACAGAGCGCGGTTTGCCTCCTCCAGCGCGAATGCCTGGACTTCCGTACGAATCGGGATCTCTGCCGCCAGAGAAAGGATATCTTCGGCATCTTTGCGGGTGCTGTTGGCCACGCTTCTTACGGTCTTCTCGTAGTAGAGGTGCTCCTGGTAGTCCATTTCGGGGATGGGGGTCATATAGATTCCGGCGAGTGCCAGGGTGCCGCCCTTTTCCAGGACCCGCAGGGCATCGAGGACCAGTTTTCCTGCGGGGGCGAAGATGATGGCGCTTTGAAGCTTAGCCGGGGGCTCCTCCTCAGCCCTCCCCGTCCAATCTGCACCCAGCTTTCGAGCGAGGTCGCGGTGCTCCTCGCTCCTGGAGAACACAAAAACCTCGCAGCCCCAGTACTTCGCCACCTGAATAATGATGTGAGCCGAAGCGCCGAATCCATAGAGGCCGAGTCGACCGCCCTTTTCGATGTCCGACAGGCGCAGAGCGCGAAATCCTACGATGCCGGCGCAGAGCAGCGGGGCAGCCTCCAGATCGGAGAATCCAGCCGGAATGGGATAGGCGAAATCCTCGGGGACAGCGGTGTACTGGGCATAGCCTCCATCCACATCATACCCTGTGAACTTGGCTTCCTCGCAGAGGTTCTCGTTGCCCCTGACGCAAAACTCACATTCTCCGCAGGTGGAGTTGAGCCAGGCCACCCCAACCTTATCCCCCTCTCGAAACCGGGTGACCTTTTCACCGATGGCATCCACCACCCCCACGATTTCATGCCCGGGGACAATCGGCAGCTTCTTCGACGGAAGCTCGCCCTCGATGACGTGGAGATCGGTATGACATATACCGCACGTCGATATTCTGACGCGAACATCTTCAGGCCCTGGTATCGGGTCATTGATGTCGGTCAGCACCAGAGGCTCTTTCTCAATAGGGTAGGGTTTCGTCAAAATCATCGCCTTCATTTCAAAGACGTCTTTCTAGTAGTTGATCACGCGCAGGACTCGAACTACTCCTCGAACCCTAGCCACTTTGTCCCCCCGGGGGGCAGGGCGTCGAGGGGTTCGCCGCTCAGCTTGGCATGGAGGGCTGACTGCAACGCCTCCAGGGGCACCCGTATCTGCCGCATTGTGTCGCGCTCACGTATTGTCACCTGCTTATCTTCGAGGGACTGGAAGTCGATGGTGACGCAGAAGGGCGTGCCTATCTCGTCCTGCCGGCGGTAGCGCCGGCCGATGCTCTGGGCGTCGTCGTACTGCGCCATCCAGCAGCGGCGCAGGTCGGCATAGACTTCCCCGGATAGCGGCAGCAGCGCCTCGTTCCTGCTCAGAGGAAGAACAGCAACCTTTATCGGTGCCAGCGCCGCGTGAAGCCTGAGGACGACCCTGATCCCCTCCTTGTCCTGCTCTTCGTCATAGGCATCCGCCAGGAAGGCCAGCACGGAGCGGTCGACCCCCGCCGAGGGCTCGATGACATAGGGGATTATGCGCTCCTTGCTCTCCTCGTCGTAGTAGCTAAGGTCTTTGCCGCTGTAGCTGGCGTGCTGCTTCAGGTCGAAGTCGGTGCGATTGGCGATGCCCTCCAGCTCGGACCAGCCCATGGGGAACAGGTATTCTATGTCGTAGCAGTCCCTGGCGTAGTGAGCAAGCTCGTCTTTAGCGTGCTGGCGCAGCCTGAGGTTCTCCTTCTTGATGCCCAGGTCGATATACCAGCCGAACCTTTCCTCGACCCAGCGCTTGAACCACTCCTCGTCGCTGCCGGGCTTGACGAAGTATTCGATCTCCATCTGCTCGAACTCACGTGTCCTGAAAGTGAAGTTTCCGGTGGTGACCTCATTCCTGAATGCTTTCCCGATCTGAGCGATGCCGAAGGGCAGCTTTTTTCTTACCGTGTCCACCACATTGGCGAAGTTGAGGAAGATGCCCTGGGCTGTCTCCGGGCGCAGATAGACTGTGGCTGCTTCTTCCTCCACGGGGCCGACGAATGTCTTGAACATCAGGTTGAACATTCGGGGTTCGGTGAGATCGCCGCCACACTCCGGACATTTGCCATCCTTGGCGTCATCGGCGCGCCAGCGCTTGCGGCACTGTTTGCAGTCGACCAGGGGGTCGGCGAAGCCGTCCACGTGGCCGCTGGCCACCCAGGTCTGGGGGTGCATCAGGATGGAGGCATCCAGGCCCACCATGTCGTCGCGCTCCTGGACCACCGCCTTCCACCAGCGGGCCTTGACATTGTTCTTAAGCTCTACCCCAAGCGGCCCGTAGTCGTAGCAGGCGCCCAGACCGCCGTAGATCTCGCTCGATGGGAAGATGTACCCCCGTCGCTTGCACAAAGAGACCAGCTTGTCCATGCTTACCCTGCCCAGAGCTTGCTCCCTCAATGTACTTCTCCTAATCAAGCTGTTCAAAGCGTGTAGCGTTGCCACTCCTGTGGCAACGAATCCTTCGTCCCGATAGGAATCGGGACGCTACACTTTGCATAAAGGTTAGCAGTTTTGCCTATGAGTGTAAAGCCT
>CAZCXP010000166.1:0-4808 GCA_964502665.1 uncultured Dehalococcoidia bacterium
ACCAGTGACCTCTGCGATGTCAACGCAGCGCTCTAACCACTGAGCTAACCGCCCTCCGCTATCAATATACATCAGGTTTGAAGCAGTGACCTCCCCGATACTATCGGGGCGCTCTAACCACTGAGCTAACCGCCCTTACCGTATCTTACAAATATTAGTCCAAAGGTTTGTTTTTGTCAACGCGTTGTTGACAGTGAGGTTGAACATGCGTTAGAATATAGGGCACCCAAGGGGTAGGGCATGATCGAGATGACGATCGAGAGCATACGTGTAAGTATGCTCAACTATCAGCGGGTTGTGATCCTCAAGGAGAAGGAGGCGGAGCGGTATCTGCCTATTTGGATTGGGCCGGCGGAGGCTGATGCCATAGCCGTCAAGCTCCAAGAATATCAAGTGCCCCGTCCCCTGACTCATGACCTTTTGGGCAATATCATCGGAGCCCTGGGGGCCGCTGTCAGCTCCATCATTGTGTGTGACCTTCGCAACGATACCTTCTTCGCTAAGATTGTCCTGTCGGTCGACGGCAATCAGATAGAGATCGATTCTCGCCCCAGCGATGCCATTGCCTTGGCAGTGAGGGTCAAAGTGCCCATTTTCGCTGAGGAAACTGTGCTCGATAAGGCGGGGATAATCATCGACCCAGAGACGGGGAAGCCGGCTCCAGCGCGCGACATTCCGCCGGAGGAACTGGAGAGAATGTCTGCATTCCGCGAGTTCATAGAGAGCCTCGATCTCTCAGACTTCGACAAGGGTAAGCCGGAAGCTTAGGTTCTGGGGCGTTCTTCATTAGCTGCTTGGGGGAGGTGATAAGCGATGCGCGAGGCATTCCTGAAGCGACTGTTCTCCAAGGTTAAGTGTGGCATTTGTGGTCAGAAATATGATGTGTCAAATATCAAGATTCTTGACCAGGAGGATGGTCTTTGGGTCCTCAGCGTCTACTGCAGTTCCTGTGGAACTCAGGGATTGATCGCTGCTGTTGTCCAGGAGGGCAATATCACTGATGTTATCACCGACCTCACCGAAGCCGAGTACGAGCGGTTTGATGGTAGTGAAGTGGTGGGGGTGGACGACGTTCTGGAAATGCATAGCTTCTTGAAGGAGTTCGACGGAGACTTCACTAGTTTGTTTTCTGAGGAGTAGAAATCCTTCTGGCACTGCTAAAGGTGGAGCATTGATTTTGGCTGTAGGGGCGACCCGCCGGGTCGCCCCTACAGAATTTGGGGACTAACGGATGACCGTTATCGGTCTCACAGGTGGAATTGCTAGCGGCAAGAGTACTGTGTCCCAGATGCTCTCCGAACTGGGAGCCACAGTTATTGATGCCGACAAGGTAGGGCACGAGGCTTTTCGTCCTCACAGCGATGCCTGGCGGGAGGTGGTGTCTGCCTTCGGGAGCGGCATACTGGGACAAAACGAGGAGATCGACCGAGGCAAGCTCGCTGACATCGTGTTCAGTGATTCTAACGCCCTTGAGCAGCTCAATAGGATCATGCACCCCCTAATGTATCGGATAGTTGAGCAGAGAATTGAAGCCCTGCGTCGTCAACGGGTCAAGGTAGTGGTTCTGGAGGCCCCGCTGCTTATCGAGGCCAGCTGGACTGACCTCGTGGATCAAGTTTGGGTTACGGTGGCCCCGGAGTCCGACGTAATTGATCGCCTCTGCAGTCAAAAGGGGTTCACCGAGCAGCAGGCAAGGGCACGGCTCAACTCTCAAATGACCGTAGCCGAAAAATCGAAGTACGCTGATGTGGTGATCGAAAACGATTCCGATCTCGATACGCTCAGGGCGAGGGTGGAGGGGCTTTGGCAGAAGCTTCGGCTCTCAGAAAACGATTAGGCTGGCGCTTATGTTGACTGGTGAAGCACCCTGGAGGCAGCAGATTAAGGAGACCTTGTCTCAAAGGCAGAGGCGGGTAATCACAAGAGAGGGTCTGAAACCTTCGGCGGTGCTGGTTCCCATCTATGAGAAGATGGGAGAGTATTATATTGTGCTCACTAAGAGAACACAGGATGTGATGCATCATAAGGGGCAGGTATCTTTTCCTGGCGGGGCTTACGATGAGGCAGACCGCGACCTGAAGATCACTGCTCTCAGGGAGGCGTTTGAGGAGATCGGAGTCCGTGGCGAGCATGTCGAGATCCTGGGCAATCTGGATGACCAGGCAACTCTGACCAGCAATTTCGCCATTACGCCTTTTGTTGGCGCCATCCCCTATCCCTACGGGTTCAGGGTGAGTCGAAGAGAGGTTGAGGAGTTGATCGAGGCGCCCGTGGCAACGCTTCTGAACCCGGACTGCTTCAGCTCTCAGCCCCAGGGCTATTACTATCACTGCAGGGACTATGATATCACGGGGATCACCGCCATGATGCTGAGGCAATTTCTGGATTTGGTCTTCCGCTAAGCTCAGTCTGGCTGCTCCCAGTCGAGCAGAAACTGCCGTAGCTTGAAGAGGGCAGAGGAAACAGCGCGGCGCTTTATCTCACGGCGACGGGGTGGGTACAAAACGGAGAGCGAGCTTCTTTTCCCCTCAGCGTCGATAGCGATGTGAACAGTGCCCACAGGTTTCCCCTCGACCTCGGCAGGCCCCGCTACCCCGGTTATGCCGACCCCGATATCAGCCTCTAATCTGAGACGCGCTGCCCTGGCCATCGCTGCCGCCACCTCTGGGTCTACGGTCCCGTGTCTGTCGAGCAACGCCGCATCCACCCCAAAGGCAGCCTTCATCTGCGCTGAGTAAGCGACCAGCCCCCCTTTGAAATAGTCAGAGCTCCCGGGAACGTCGGTTACGGTGCTGGCCAGGAGCCCACCGGTGCAGGACTCCATAGTAGCCAAGCTCAGTCCTTTTTCCCTGAGCATAGCGCCGACGAGGTCTTCGAGGGTATCTTCATCGTATCCCCAGATAGCAAAGCCCAGGATGTTCTGTAGCTGCACCTCCGCTTGGGCGATCGTCTCCTCTGCCTTTGCCCGTTCTCGGTCCTTGGCGGTGAGGCGGAGCTGTATGCCGTCGAGCTTGGCGTAGACTGCAAGGGTGGGGTTTGTTGAGGACAGTAGCGGGCTCACCATCTCGTCCACCTTGGCCTCGGTCAGCCCCAGCGTCTTTATGGTACGCGAGATAATCACCTCGCCACTCAGCTTCTGCTTGAGTTCAGGCCTTATCTCCATTTCCCACATCTGCTTCATTTCCCCTGGGGGGCCGGGCATCGCCAGGATCACCTTCCCTCCGTGCTCCACCCACCATCCGGGGGCTGTGCCTTGCAGATTGCGGATAGCCCGTGCGGAGGGTATCAGGTTTGCCTGCCTGATATTGCGTTCAGGCATCTCGTAGCCTATCTTCTGGAACATGACCCTGATCCATTGATCGAGTTCGGGGTCAACCCTCATCTCCTCGCCTAGAAAGAGGGCGATGGCCTCACGGGTCACATCGTCGTCAGTGGGGCCCAGGCCTCCCGTGGTTATGATGATGTCGGAGCGCTCGCAGGCTCGGTGCAGGGCCTCCACCAGCCTGCTGCGGTTGTCGCCGACCTGGGTGATCCAGTAGAGGTCGATGCCCAAGAGGGGCAGCTCGGAGGCCAGATAGGGGGCATTGGTATCGGTTATCTGTCCCAGGAGGAGCTCGGTGCCGATGGAGATGATCTCAGCTTTCATCCCTTATTCCTTAGCTCCTCTCCCTCGAAGGCAGACGTTACGTGCTTGACTCCTCTCCCTCGAAGGGAGAGGTTGGGTGCTTGACTCCTCTCCCTTGAAGGGAGAGGTTGGGTGCTTGACTCCTCTCCCTCGAAGGGAAACGTTACGTGCTTGACTCCTCTCCCTTGAAGGGAGAGGTTACGTGCTTGACTCCTCTCCCTCGAAGGGAGAGGTTACGTGCTTGACTCCTCTCCCTCGAAGGGAGAGGTTGGGAGAGGGTGGATTCCCCCTCCCCCTAGCCCCCTCCCTCCAGGGGAGGGGGAACCGAAGCAAAGCACTTCTGTGAGATTCTTCGCTCAGAATCTATGACGCTGATTGCCGTCGGCACCCCGAACGATGAAAATGCTATTCTCCTAGCAAAGAAGGATACAAGCCCGTTCGTGGTGAGCCAGTCGAACCATGAACGGGCCCCCGCGTACGCGGGGGCTCAGGGCGAACGGAGCAAAGTCCATTTTCGTAACGATGACGGTGTCATTTGGCCGGATATGACCTCAGTTTTCATGTTCGACTTTGTCACTCATAGTATCCAGTGTTCCTGAGGCTATCAAGAAAGCTAGAACTGGGTGGGCCTAGGTGGGCGGTATCAAGAACCTTTGGGCTGACTTTCGACTTATGCTCGTAGCAATGCTAAGAACTCGTCCCTCGTTAAGCCTGCGTCTTTAATCAAAGCTCTCAATAACCCTCGACCCAACTCTTTGTGTCTTGGCACTGAGAGCCTGCCCCTCGACGGATGAAGCAGAATCATGTGGCTTCCTTCGGTATGATCCCAAACATATCCAACCCTGCGCACCGCTCTCACAAAGTCGTCTCCTGATATTACAGGGAGACGAGCCACTAAACTGTAACCTCCACCTCTTCGACCTCGGTTACGGGTATGGGTTCTCCATGCTTGCGCATACTGGCAATGTAGCCCTGAATGGCTTCCTTGATATTAGCGATAGCTTCTGCTCTGGTTCTCCCCTGAGAATGGCATCCAGGAAGGGCAGGACAACTAGCTACTATGTATCCATCTTCATCGTGTTCCAGGGTAATAGCAAATTTCATAGACTCCTCCCCACGATTATGACAGTCTGCAGCAGTCTAACTAAATTATAGCAAAACTTAGCAAGTGGTGGGCGATAGT
>CAZCXP010000167.1:0-4779 GCA_964502665.1 uncultured Dehalococcoidia bacterium
GCCCCTGAAAACGTGGAGGTTCAGGGAAAGGTCGTCGGCGTCATCAGACAAGTTTGAGCTCGTAGGGCTGTATGGAGGCTCGCACTGATGCCAAAGCCTAGAATCCCAACTCCTATCAGGAAATGGACAGCTCTGAAACTCGAGTACTTGGACAATTATCTGCAGGCTTACGTTCGAGCGACAAAGAGAGCTAGGGAGATACACTATATCGACCCCTTCGCTGGTTGTGGGGATTGTGTCATCATTGAGAGTGGCCACTATGTTCAGGGTTCACCGTGGCGCGCGCTTAATGCAGTGCCACAATTTAGTAAATATCACTTCGTCGAGAAAAGACCTGCATTGGCAGCGCACCTGCGCAAGAGTATAATCGATAAAGGGTTCAACAACGCAAACCTGTATGTTGGCGATTGTAACCAGGTCATTCCTTCGCAGATACTACCGAAGCTTCCGCGGGATGTGCCCTGCTTCGCTTTTCTCGATCCGTATGGCCTACAGCTACATTGGGCGACCATCTGCGCGCTTGCTTCACATCGACGGGGGTGGAAAATAGAGTTACTGATACTCTACCCTTATGATATGGCGGTATCTCGGCTTTTCTCCCTGGCGGAGAGAACCCCGGCTATATCCCTTAAGCTCACCAGCTTCTATGGAGATGAATCGTGGAAGACCCAGCTCGACGAAAGCGTAGAGGCAGACGAGGATACGGAACAACGCAGACAACGTTTTGTCAAATTTTATACGAGTAATCTACGGTCACTTGGGTACGAGTTTGTAGACGTCTATGGCCCTCTCTATTCCTATCGAAGGCGGCCTTTGTATCATGTAATATTCGCTGGCGACCATCCTGCTGGCCAACGCATCATGCATGATGTGTGGGCCAAGACGCGGTTTATTCCGGGTGAGTTCTTTTACGCGCCAATTAGGCGTCCAAGAACCCATAGCGATCCTACGGCGCTTCAGTAGACGACAACAAGAAGGATTGTCATGGTAACGCCTAGAATCATTACGGAACACTATGAACTCTTGGACGGCTCAAATCGGACGCTTGTTCAGCGAGTCGGCGATGGTTCTATCATAACAAGGTTTGAGAAAACCCCGCCCCCAACCAAACCTACCGATGTGGTTTGTCCTCACTTCCTTGAACTGAAGTGGGCTACGGGCTGTCCTTTTTCCTGCGCATGGTGTTATTTGAACGGTACGCTGAGATTCGCGCCTCGAAAATCCCGACCTTACGTTAAGCCTTATGAGAAGATCGAACACCATGTGAGGACTTTTCTGGAGAACGTCAACGGGTGCGGTGAGCTTTTGAATACCGGTGAGCTAGCTGACTCGCTGATGTATGAGAAAAATGGGCATCCCTTTTCAGAGTTCATAATCTCGCTCTTCCAGCAACAAGACAGGCACAAGGTCCTTTTCCTCAGCAAATCGAGCTATATTAGGCATCTACTTGACATAAATGACCATAGTCAAGCGGTGGTCAGCTTCAGTTTGAACGCTGACGGGGTGGCTAAGAGATTCGAAAATGGTGCTCCCCCTGTCGCTGACCGTATAGAGGCAGCAGGAAGGCTGAGCAGTGCCGGCTACGAGGTCAGGATTCGCATTGATCCCATGGTTCCAGTGCGCGACTGGCATGACCAATATCTGCGCTTGGTTGATGATATCTTCGCCAACTTCGTCCCGTCTCGCATTACGTTCGGTTCACTTAGGGGACTCCAGAGCACTATCAACATGTCAACTGACAAATCGTGGGTAGAGTACCTTTCTGAGAAATCCAACTGGGGGAAGAGGATAGACTCTGATACAAGGTATCTCATGTATCACACGCTCATAGAGTACATCAAGAATAAGTTTGACTACACCAGCGTTGCGCTATGCAAGGAAACCGTCCGGATATGGGATAAGCTTGGGATGGATTACAAAAAGATTACATGTAACTGCCTCCTGTAGGTTTGCCCCCAAAGCTGCTTGACTAACCGAAGGTGCTACCTTAGACTAGGGGCGCAGTTGAGGAGAAGGGAGGAGTGCCAACATGGAATGGGGTATGGCCAACCGGATGGCGCAGCTGATTCAATCGGACGGGCGCTGTCTGTTCTTGCCGATCGATCATGGATACTTTCAGGGGCCTACCAGGAAACTGGAGAATCCCCGGAAGACTCTTGAGCCTATTCTCCAGTATGCCGACGCAGTCTTCATTACCAGGGGAGTGCTGCGTTCCTCAGTAGACCCGGGTAATGCCAAACCGATCATTCTCAGGGTGTCGGGAGGCACCAGCATGGTGGGCAAGGACCTGGCCAATGAAGGCATCACCACCTCTATGGAGGAAGCCATCCGCCTCAATGTCTCGGCGGTGGGCATTTCCATCTTTGTGGGCAGCGACTATGAGAAGGAGTCGCTGTTGAATCTGTCGAAGCTTGTTGATGACGGCGAGAAATACGGCATCCCGGTAATGGCGGTTACCGCTGTGGGCAAGGAGCTTGAGAAGCGGGATGCCCGCTATCTCGCTTTGTGCAGTCGTATTGCTGCCGAGCTGGGAGCACGCGTGGTGAAAACCTATTGGTGCGAGAACTTCGACAAGGTGACACAGGGTTGTCCCGTTCCAGTGGTCATGGCGGGAGGTCCCCAGGTGGACACGGAGCTTGAGGTATTCGAGTTTGTTCACGATGGTATTCAAAAAGGTGCAGTGGGCGTGAATCTGGGAAGGAACGTCTGGCAGAACGAGTACCCCGTGGCCATGATCAAGGCCCTGCGCGCCATCATCCACGAAAACGCTACTCCCAAAGAGGCTCAACAGATATACGATAGTGTCAAGAGCGATGAAGTTCAGTGAATTGGTTAGAATTCTTGAACAGAATGGGTTTGAACTCATCAAGGAGAAAGGGTCAATACGATATTATGGCAAGCTTGGTTGGGATAGATTGATTCGAGTGGATTACCATGGTTCAAAGGAGGTCCCAACGGGTACCTGCCACGCTATTTTGAAAGCCGCTGGTTTGAAAGAAGGGAGGCTTCCCTGAGATGATCGATTTAAGATGGTCTCTGGTCATAGAAGCCACTGAGGATCCGGATTTCTTCGCCTTCTATTCTCCTGAGTTAGAGGGATTCACTGGCATTGGGCATTCGGTAGAGGACTGCCTTTATAAGGCTAAGTGGGGAATGCTGGAGCATATTGACCTCTTGAAGGAGAGGGGGCTTCCTGTGCCCAAAGAAAACCAAAATCCCACTGTCGTGATTAAAAATGAGAAGCGGTTAGAAGCTGCGGCGTAGTGAGTGCGGATGCTATCCCTGAAGAGGCCCAGACGATATACGACGACATGAAGAGCGGGAAACAGGAGTAGCACCCTGATCCGGCGAAGTTGGGCGTGTCTATATTAGTGTGGCCTGCCATCGCCAACTAACGACTGGAGAAGACTCTATGACCTCTCAAATTTGTGCTTTCCCTGACGACTTTGTCTGGGGGGCGGCAACGTCTGCGTACCAGATCGAAGGCGCTTGGGATGAGGATGGCAAGGGCGAATCGATCTGGGATCGCTTTACCCATACCCCGGGCAATATCCAAGATGGCAGCAGCGGCGATGTGGCTTGCGATCACTACCACCACTGGGCTGAGGATATCGCTCTGATGAAAGAACTGGGCCTCAAGGCCTATCGCTTCTCACTCTCCTGGCCCCGCATCTTGCCCTCAGGGCGGGGAAATGTGAATCAGGCTGGGCTAGATTTCTACAGCCGCCTGGTGGACGGGCTGCTGGAAGCCGGAATCGAGCCGTTTGTGACCCTGTACCACTGGGACCTGCCGCAGAGCCTGCAGGACGAAGGTGGCTGGGCCGCACGCTCGACGGCCGAAGCCTTCGTTGAGTATGCCGATGTCGTCAGCCGCCACCTGGGGGACAGGGTGAAGCACTGGATTACCCACAACGAGCCTTGGGCGGCAGCATTTTTGGGCCATCAAAACGGCGGGCACGCGCCGGGCCTGAAGGACTACCCCACTGCGCTTCAAGTCAGCCACCATCTGCTGCTCTCCCACGGGTGGGCTGTGCCGGTGCTGCGCCGCAACAGCCCTGGCGCTGAAGTCGGCATTACACTCGTCCTGTTTCCGCTTGTGCCCGGCCCCTCGAATACTCCCGTTCTCCCGATCTTTCGCAAGTTCGACGGCTACCTCAATCGCTGGTTTCTCGATCCGCTCTATGGTCGGCACTATCCCGCCGATCTGGTGGCCGAGTATATTGACGCCGGTCATCTGCCCCCGGACGGACTGACTTCTGTCAAACCAGGTGACCTGGAAGCTATCGCCGCGCCAACTGATTTCTTGGGCGTTAACTACTACTCGTCGGTGATAGTGCGCACGGAAGTCCCCCGCGAGAGCGAGAAAGAGCCACTGATGCTCCTCTACCATGGGCCTGAATACGAGTACACCGATATCGGCGCGATGGTCTATCCCGATGGGCTTCGTCATTTGCTGAGCCGGCTGCATTTTGAGTACCAGCCAGGCAAGATGTACATCACCGAAAACGGTGCGGGCTATTCTGACGGTCCCGACGCAGGAGGACGGGTACGGGATGAACGGCGGTTGCGCTATCTGCGCGAACATCTTGCCGCTGCCCGTCGAGCTATTGAATGCGGTGTGCCCCTGGTCGGCTACTTCGTTTGGTCGCTCATGGATAACTTCGAGTGGAGCTTCGGCTACGCGCAGCGCTTTGGCATTGTGTGGGTGGACTACGAAACCCAGCAGCGCATTCCCAAGGATAGCGCGCTGTGGTACAAACAGGTGATTGCCGAAAACGG
>CAZCXP010000168.1:0-4737 GCA_964502665.1 uncultured Dehalococcoidia bacterium
CCGAGGCGATTATGATGTCGCAGGCTAGGGCGACCGCAAGGGCAGCGCCAACCACCGCGCCGTTTATGGCAGCGATCACCGGCTTGTTCATGTTTCTTATCCTGACCACGGTGGCCAACAGGGTCCCCTTGCCATAGGTTTGATCGTCCGGGTCCAGCAGCGCCTGAGCTTCTTGCTCTCTGCCCGGCTCCGCCGCCCCCGGCCTGGAGAACATGCCGAGGTCTATGCCGGTGGAGAAGTGCTTGCCGGCCCCGGTCATGATCACTGCCCTGATATCGGGGTCCATGCCCACCTCTCTGATCGCGGCATCGAGCTCGTTCATGAGATATATGTCGAAGGCATTGCCTGAGTCGGGGCGATTCAGGGTTATGGTCGCTATCGGGCCATCTTTCTCCAGAATAAGCGATCTATAAGCCATTTGCCTCCTCCTTCCTCTTCTTTCTTGGTGGTGTCGAGGTCACCGGTGCCGGAAGCCCTTTTCCGGCCTCTAAGTATGTTCCAAAGTCGGTGATTTTTCAACTCACCAAAGGACCAGGAATGGGGCTGGTTTCCGACCTCTAAACAGCCCCTGCAACCCCGCAAGCACGAGTGTCTTTGCAGGCGTCAAAAAAAGCTCCCTCTCGCTACAAGCCGTAGCCGAACGCCTTGCTCTGCCCTCTATCCTGCCTTTTTGAATGCGTGAAGGGTTATCTCATCCGTGATCTTCTCGTAATCCACCTCCACCGGCATGCCGATATCCACCTCCTCCGGCTCCATAAGGCCGTGGGTTACGAGACGAGGCCCTTCCTCAAGCTCCACGAGCAGGACAACCCAGGGGTAGGGCATGGTCGCGTGCTGGATAGTATAGCTATGCACAGTGCCCTTGCCGCTGCAGCGAGCCCACTCGTAGTCAAAAGAGTTACAATAGGGGCACATCTCTATTGGCCAGAAGCGGAACTTGCTGCACTTCTTGCACCTTTGCAGCAGCAGCTCATGTCGCTTCAGACCGTCGTAATACTCTTGGTTGATGGGGCCCGGCCAGGGGGTCAACCTTGGTACTTCAGCCATGGGGACTACCTCCTCTAGAGTGAGTGCAGGACCAATGCGCCGGTGGGGATGCCGCTGCCAGCAGTAACCAGCACATTCTTGCAATCGGGCACCTGTACCGGCGAGGTGCCCCTTATCTGGCGCACAGCCTCAACTATTTGGTTCAAGCCATGAATGTAGGCCTCGGAGAGGCAGCCGCCACTGGTATTAGTGGGAAGCCTGCCACCTATTTGCAGCGCCCCATCCCTTACATACGGGCCGCCCTCCCCAAGCTTGCAGAAGCCGAAGCTCTCCAACTGCATTACCACCAGGGGGGTGAAGGCATCGTAGAATTGGACACAATCTATGTCCTCAGGCCCTATCCCTGCCTCCTTCCATAGATACGGAGCAAGGCGTGTATACTCCTCCAGGTCGGCGATGTTCTGGCGCTGATAGCTGGTCATCATCTCCATCCAGCTCCCGGTCCCCTGCTCAGCAGCCATTATGTAGGCCGGCTTCTGCTTCAGGTCCTTTGCCCTCTGCGGCGAGGTCACGATCAAGGCAGTAGCACCATCTGTCTCCTGACAGTAGTCAAACATGCGCAGCGGATAGGCGATCATCCTGGCATTGGCGTGGTCTTCAAGGGTCAGAGGCCTTCCATACATCATCGCCCTGGGGTTCATGTTGGCATGTTTCCTGAAGGCGACGGCTACCTCGCCGAGGTCGGTGGTCTTGGTTCCGTACAGGTGCATATGTCTGATGGCCATTACCGCAACCATGGAGCCCGGTGCCATCAGGCCAAAGGGTATGGAATACTGGAAATGCCCCGCCATTGGCATAACCGCGCCCATCTGCCCGTAGCGGAAACCGGAGCGCTCGTTTAGTGCCCGGAAGCACGCTACGTAGTTGGCTTTGCCCAGGGCCACCGCCATAGCTGCCATTTGCACGATGCCGCAGCCGGCGCCGCCCCCGAAGAAAACCTCGGGGAAAAACCTCAGGTTCTCGATGCCAAAGTTCCTCGCTATCTCGTCCACCTGGTTGCTGTCCACCGAGAACCTCACTATGCCGTCGATCTCCTTGGGGCTTATCCCGGCGTCCTCGCAGGCTGACGATATCGCCTCTAACGCCAGGCGCATCTCGCTGCGACCGGAGTTCTTCGAGTACTCAGTCTCTCCTATGCCGACAATACAGGCCTTGTCCTTCAAAGTCTCCGCCATCACTCAACCCCCCTTTCTTATCGGACGTAATGTCTCCCAGGTGGCCGCCTGCTACCGGCTGCCTTCACGCCCTGGTAGGCAGAGCCATGGTGATTTGAGCATTGCAGAAAGGGCCCTCCTGGGTTACGGAGTTAACCTGCAATTCCACCAGGTGCAGACCTGACAGGTATCCTTCGTCCTCTCCGCCGATCCATTTCCTGATCACATTACCTGACACCGTCATCGTATCGCCAACACAGCAATTCCCCTCGATGTTGAATCGAGTCCTCTTTAGTTCTCCTTCGGGACCACTCCAGTCGGTCCCCAGCCGGGACAATATCCCTTCGGAGTGCATAATATTAACGATCATATCCCTCTGCTTCGCCTTTAGCGCGAAATCTTTGTCATGGTGCATTGGGTTGGTGTCTCTTGTAGCCCAGGCCCCTCCACTGATCTTAACCGCTGTCATTACCATCGAGTAGGAGCCGATATCCTGGCCTTCCACCACATCCTCCCAGTAAACCTTATTCTGGGGCATCATTAACCTCCTTTAGTCTTCTTTGGGTTTATACTTCAGAACAGTCCTGACTTCTCGTCCCACCATCTCATCCCTCTGATTATAGTAAGTCTGGGTGGTGGTGATGAAGTGACCCTCTCCGATACGTGTCTTCTTCATTTCGGACACGCTGTCGAGCTTCATGATGTAGTATAGTCTGTCGCCAGGGCGCACCGGCTTGTGGAACTCATGGATCATATCTGTAGCAATCCAGGTGTCCACGCCAGGGAGCTCGAGCTCCGCCATGGGCAGCCAGGGGAACTCAGGAAAGGGCCACATCCGTGGCATGCACCACACCATCAACATCTGGGGAGGCGCAATGATGCCGCCATACTTGCTCTTCTTGGCATACTCCTCATCGGTGTACAGGGGGTTCGGGTCCTCCATCATCTCACAATAGTGCCTGATCATCGACTTGGACACCTCATCCGGGGCATAGAAAGGTTCAGACCCCTTGCCTATCAATGCCTTGTCTTTTTCACTTAAAGCCATGTCAGTTCACCTCCGTAACTATACTTAGAGCGCTCCTCTGCGCCATACGGCTCCAGCCTGCTACATGCTGTCACCTCCTGCTCGGTGGCCCAAGCTAATGGTAACACCACGCCAAGATGAAAACCTAGGCAATTGCCCCTGTCTCCCTCAGCCTGTCAATATCGTCCCGGGAATATCCCAAATCCGTTAGAACCTCCTCCGTGTGCTGTCCAGGTAGGGGTGCCGTATCTCTGATCTCACCTGGTGTCTCCGAGAACTTCAGTCCAATCCCTACTTGCTTGACCTTGCCCAGCCTGGGGTGGTCGACTTCCACCACCATCCGGCGATGGCGCACATGGGGGTTGGAGAAGACCTCATCGAAATTGAGCACCGGCGCGATGGAGATATCCTTGGGGCCTAAGAGCTGGAACCACTCATCCCTTGTCTTGGTCAAGAAGATTTGCCCCAGTTGCGAGGCTACCCGTTCCTTCTCCTTGCCCGCGGCAAACTGGTATGGGATCAGGTCTTCCCGCCCCAGTGCCCGGCAGAGGTTCTGCCACATCCTGGCTTCAGTGCAGCCAATGGCAATGTGACCGCCGTCCTTCGCCTCATAAACGTAGTAGCAGGGCATTGCCCCCGTCAGCGGGGTATCGCCCCACTTGGGCACAACGCCGCCGGCAAAGAAAACGGATGCTTCCCAGGCCAGCAGTGAGATCACGCCATCGACCATGGCAACGTCGATAAGCTGCCCTTTGCCCGTCCTCTCCCTGGCGAGGAGAGCGACTGCGATGCCAAAGGCGGCCTGCAGCCCTCCTCCAGCGTAGTCCCCCAGCAGGTTGAGCGGGACCGCCGAGCGACCGTCCCTGATGCCCATAGCGCTCAGTGCTCCCGCTACCGCGATGTAGTTGATGTCATGTCCCGGCAGATCGCGGTAGGGGCCGTCCTGTCCATAGCCTGAAAGCGAGCAGTAGACGATCTTGGGGTTTATTTTCTTCACTGTCTCGTAATCCACTTTGAGCCGCTTGACCACCCCGGGACTGAAGCCTTCGAGAACGACGTCTGACACCTCCACCAGCTTGTAGAAGACCTGGCGGGCCTCGTTTGTCTTGAGGTTGAGGATGATGCTCCTCTTATTGCGGTCCAGTGCGTAGTAGGCAGCCCATGTCTCCTCATCCACGTCCACGGGTATGATGCCGAACCCCGGCTGCTCGATCTTGATCACCTCAGCGCCAAGGTCAGCCAGGAGCATGGTGCAGAAAGGTCCAGGGGCCATTCGAGACAGGTCTACAACCTTTATCCCAGCCAGCGGCAGTGCCATTGATATTTTCCCCTCAAATCGTTCTCCCGAGGGCGGCTATCCTGTTCCAGCATTACGTCGGTTGGGTCGGGGTCATTTTGCAGTGGGCATGCGGTACTAATTATAAGGCTGATAGGAGGAAAAGTCTAACAGGATAGGTCCAGCCCCAAAATAGCGATTACCTTGAAGAACCGTGGGTACGGCTGGGTAGG
>CAZCXP010000169.1:0-4733 GCA_964502665.1 uncultured Dehalococcoidia bacterium
TTTGGTGGAGCTGGGGGGATTCGAACCCCCTACCTCTTGAATGCCATTCAAGCGCTCTCCCAACTGAGCTACAGCCCCAGAGTTTGCACCCACATCTTACAATAAAAACTAGAGCCAATCAACACAGGTTCTTCAGTAAACGAGCGCCATGTCTGGAATCATGCAATAGAACAACAGACCGGGGGCATGAGACTTGGTGAGATTCGGCTCAGCGGCGCTGATTACTGCTCACTCGGCCAGATGGGACTGAGGACCACCCATTGCTCCGGAGATGTTCTAATGTACTTTTCCAGGACAGCTATGATCTGCTCCATGTTTCTTGCCACAGCGTCATCTCCCGAGGGAATGATGTCGAGGGCAGGCTCGAAATATACATCATATCGGCCATCCTCTCGGCGCAGGTTGAAGGCGGGAACAACCGCTGCCCCCGTGCGCATTGCAATGCGCACGGCACCTGCAGGAAAGGTGGTCTCCTTTCCAAAGAACTTCGCCTTGCGGCCGTCTTTTCCAATATCACGATCGCACACCAAACCCACTGCTTCACCACGGTGCAGAGCCTGTGTCACTACCCCCAGGACACCTGATTGACCAGGAATGCAACTTAGACCCTTGCTCCTCCTCAGGGCGATGACATGATTGAGCAAGACTGCTGGCTTCAGTGCTTCGACAAGGATTGTTACCTTGGCGCAGCGTGCTGCAAAGATCTGCCCAGCCATATCAAAACTGCCGAGATGCGCGGTAACTAAGATCACCCCCCTACCACTATTCAAAGCGTCCTCAAAATTGTGCCAGCCGTGGGTTGTTATGCGGCTCTCGATGTCATTCAGCTTCATGTGTGGCAAATGGATGAGGTCAAAGTAATTCTTAGCTGCATTCCTGAAGACGGCTCGTACAGCTCGCTTCAGCCTAGCATTATCTACCTCAGACCCTAGAACAGCCCTCATGTTGGCCGCAACCGCGGCCCTCAGCGATGGCCAGAATATATAGACAGTATCCGCGGTCAAACGCGCGATCACATAGCCAGCCTTCGTGGGTAAGTGGGCTATGGTGAATCCCGCAAGCTTGAACGCTAGGTAACTCCACATAAAGTTACACCTGCTCGCCCGGAATGCGGCCGCTTCCCGATTATAAACGTCCTGGATAGAATTGGGAAGTATGTCTTAACATTAGCCAGCGTTTCACTCGCCTATCATCCCCAGTAATTCTTCATAGCTGGAAATCCCGGCCACAGTGCTTATGAAATCCCCTAGAGATAAGCTTCGCTCTCGAAGCTTCCGTATCTGGTCGCCAATCGGACTCACTGAAGTTGGAGTATCGGCATAGGTGCCGTGAAAGGCAAAGTACGCCTGGTTCAGCTTTCTGATATAGTATCCATTGGCCTCAAGGAACTTACGTTTCTCTTCCATATACCTCTCCGCCTCCTCAATCTCTCCCCTTGCCAAATACTGATCGACGGCGATCCTGATTTCCCTCATCTCCCTGCCAAAATCGAATGCCGGCTCCTGCGCTTCCGCTGGTGGCACCGCTTCTTCCTCTCCAGCGTAGTACCGCTGGTAGACCACCAGTCCTATCTCGTTGCCAGCTATGTCCGCAGCAGTCTCATTTACGGTGGTCATCTCGTAGTCCGACCAATATCTTTGTCCCAAGGGTCGAAAGAAAAAGTAGTGGTGCAACCATTCATGTGCAATCTTGGAAAGAAGGCTCTGGAGCGACGGCGTCTGTGGAACAATGCTGGGATAGGTGGCAACACCGCCGAGTGGCTCCACCAGGCCTGAGTAGTCCAACGCCTCTACAGCCCCCTCGATTTCTACCATCTCCTCCAGACTCACTCCCGGTCTAAGGAGAACGGTATCAACAACTTCTATCTTATGTCTGGTTGAGACGATCAGCAGATTGGGCCTCTTCTCGAACGCGAAATCCACCGGAGGAAAGAGAAGCTCAACCTCGCCACCCAGCTTCAACTTCGCCGACAGACCTTCATCGCCCAGAACCCCGCTTATCTGACCCTCTATGATCTCCTCGACCCGGTCCTCCATCCGATCTCTGTCTGTCTTCAGAGCGGCAAGCTGCGCTTCCCAGACGTCAATATCCTTCTCTGACCCCAGTCCCCCGGCTTTTTCCCTGTCGATCCTGGCTTCCAGTGAGGCGACTTCCTCGGCCAGAGACACGTAGGCCTTGACTAGCTCTACCTTCTCCGCTTCGGCAAGCTCGCTTCTATCGAAAACCTCCCTTAGCTTGTATTCCCACTTATCGAAGAAGTTCTCGAATTCCCACCGCGCCATATTGAAACTGTAGGGGCCGGCAATCCTATCCCACTCAGTCTGCTTCGTGAGCAAATCACTGCCCATCACCGCGGAGACAATGACCAAGAAAACCAGAGCTGCCCCGCCCAACAATTTCCATATCATGCCACGATTACCACCAGACATCGGCCGTCAGGCCAGTAGCCTGTTGCTCAGCATACCACAGGCCCATTGCGACCTCAAGGACTCCCGCCAGAGCACCGACTCCAGTTGCGCCGCTCCATTACATGAAGTAGAATATGGTCACTACGAATTGGGAAAGAGGGTATGGAGAATTATCAGAGCGGTCAAATACGCAATGTCGTTTTGCTCTCTCATAATGGGGCTGGCAAGACCTCGCTCAGTGAAGCCATGTTGTTCCAGGCCAAGGCGATTACCAGGCTGGGCAAGGTAGATGATGGAGCCACCACCTCGGACTACGATCCTGAAGAGGTGAAACGCAAAATCAGCCTCAATACTTCTCTGCTCCCCTTTGAGTGGAATAAGACCAAGATAAACATCCTCGATGCCCCGGGCTATCCGGACTTCGTGGGGGAAGTCAAGGCGGCGCTACGTGTTGCTGAGGGTGCAGTGATAGTGGTCTGCGCTGCCTCCGGAGTGGAGGTGGGAACCGAGCTGGTCTGGAAATACGCCGAGGACAAGGGTGTTCCTCGCATATTGTTTGTCAACAAGATCGACCGCGACAACGCCGATTTCTTCAAGACGCTGGAGCAGCTTGAGACCACGTTTGGCAAGAAATGTGTGCCCATTCAGCTACCCATAGGCTCTGAGAGCAACTTCGAAGGAGTGCTAGACCTGATCACCACCAAGCCTTCCGATGCTCCATCCAATCTGGGTGACAAGGTAGCTGCCTTTCGCGACAAGGTGGCTGAGGCTGCTGCGGAGACCGACGATGACCTCATCGCCAAGTATCTGGAAGGAGAGGAGCTAACCGAGGAGGAGCTTCATCGGGGTTTGCGGGCGGCGACAACTGAAGGCAAGGTGGTGCCAGTTATGGTAGGTTCCGCTCTGCAGAACAAGGGGGTGGCCGAGCTAATGAACGCTATCTGCAGCTACCTGCCATCTCCAAAGGATAAGGGTAAGATCACGGCCCAGAACGCCAAGACCCACCAAGAGGAAGCCACAGAGCCGGAAGACGCAGCCCCACTGTCAGCGCTGGTGTTCAAGACGACTGCTGATCCCTACGTGGGCAAGCTCACCTATCTCAGGGTTTACAGCGGTGTCATCAACAGCGACTCCAGCGTATGGAACGCCAACAAGAACCGCGCCGAGCGCATCGGCCAGCTCTATAGGATACGGGGCAAGGCGCAAGAGCCTGTGTCCCGAATCGCCGCTGGAGACATCGGCGCCGTGTCCAAACTGGCGGAGACAGGCACAAACGATACCCTCTGTAACAAGGAACACCCGTTGCTGCTTGACACCATCGAGTTCCCCGCTCCTACTCTAAGCGTCGCCGTCTACCCTAAGACCAAAGCCGACATGGATAAGCTGGGGCCAGCGCTGGGCAGGCTGAGCGAGGAGGACTCTACCATCGCCGTCCACAAAGATGCTATTACGGCAGAGACCATCGTATCAGGGATGGGAGAAGCCCACGTAGATGTATCTGTAGAGAAGATAAAGCGCAAGTTCGGCGTCGAGCTGAGAATCGATACGCCCAAGATACCTTATAAAGAGACAATCACGGTACCAGTCAAGGCGGAATATAAGCACAAAAAGCAGACTGGCGGACATGGCCAATACGGGCATGTCTTGCTGGAGCTGGCACCACTGCCCCGGGGAACCGGATCCGAATTTGGAGCAAAGGTAGTGGGTGGGTCGGTGCCCAGAAACTATATACCTGCTGTGGAGAAGGGGGTTAATGAGGCCCTGAATGAGGGCGTACTGGCTGGTTACCCCGTAACCGACCTGAAGGTAACACTGTACGATGGCAGCTATCACTCGGTTGACTCCTCGGACATAGCATTCAAGCTAGCCAGCTCCCATGCCTTACGAAAAGGCGTCTCTGAGGGGCAGCCCGTTTTGCTTGAGCCAATAATGAACGTTCAGATAACTATTCCCGACAGCTTCACGGGTGACGTTATGAGCGACCTCAATGGGAAACGAGCCAAGGTGCTGGGCATGACCCCCGGCGGCGGCATAAACGTTATTGATGCCCAGGTCCCGCTGGCGGAGGTGCTGAGGTACGCCATCGACCTGAGGTCAATCACCCAGGGCCGCGGCGGCTATACAATGGAGTATAGCCACTACGAAGAGGTGCCCCAACATATCACCCAGAACATAATCTCGGAGTCGAAGAAGGAATCGGAGAAGGCTTGATCCTGCGCCCAAAATCCCTCTCCCTTGAAGGGAGAGGCTAGAGCCCGTCCTGAGCCCGTCGAAGGATGAGGGTGAATTCCCCCTCCCCTTAATCCCCTCCCGCCAGGGGAGGGG
>CAZCXP010000170.1:0-4716 GCA_964502665.1 uncultured Dehalococcoidia bacterium
CTTTGTTTAACGGAATAGCGGATTGTTCAACGCTCCCTTGCGCGCTTACCCAGACACCCGGTGCCCCCAACATTTGGCTGGATCTGGTCATCTTGTTGGAGGTTATGGGCGAAAAACACAAGCAAATGCAGGAAAAGAGAAGAAAAGTGTATTGACAACAGTAACCAGTGGTAGTATAAAGGCCTCGGCTACGACATACCATCACGTTATTGTTGCCATCTATTGTATTCCTCGCTGTGACGGGGATACCTCAGTACGACGGGAAGTCGCGTTTGACTTCGATTTGCGCTCTGCCCGCACCGACTAGCAGAACTCAGTGTTGACTGAACGGGCTCGAAGGAAGTAGCTGTTGCGGCCCAGCTGCCAAGCAGTAGGAGCCCGTGAAACAAGGCACCATCTTGGGAGGCAACATGAGAAAATCGTTGGCTAATCGTGCAATGGCCAGCCGTAAGACTCCATTGACCGTGAATTCCCAGGTTGCGAGTTGATATGGGAAATCCGAGTTTCCACCCTTTATGCCCTTATTTAATTCCTGATTCTTTAGCCCAGTTCTCGTTTGCACTGCAGTGGATAATTCTCCGAGCTGTAGATCAGGTACATGAATATCTGTCGGCCATCGTTCATGGTTATTCCCTCGATGCCATCGCAGTCCGCTGCCCACGAATTGCAGAGGGGATATTTCTCTTCCCCATAGATCAGGTACATGAATATCTGTCGGCCATCGTTCATTGTCACTACGCCATCGCAGTCCACATCGCCGCAGAGAACGGTGGGGCCCGGTGCCCAAGGGAGAAAGCCAGCCCTCAGCAGGAAGTGGTCGCTCTCAGAGGTGCCAACAGCAGCCTCCCCGATTACGTCACGCGCTATGTAGTTGTCCGAAGACCTTTCACCCCCGCCCCCGGAGACAACCGAGCGGCCGATATCATAGGCTCCCGTCGCCAGAGCGATCCCTGACACCAGCAGCAAAAGCGCAACGCCGATGGCGATTAAGTTTCCCTTTCTCACGTTGACCTCCTCCGGCAATTCGTCCACTCACTACAATGTTGTGAAGGACATGTCATCGCCATAATCGATGCCATCGCCCACCGCCTTAGCTCTGAAGTGATAGGTGGTGCCGCGCTGCAGGTAAAGCAGTTCAGTCCCGAAATAGCCTTCAGTGAGCATCTCCGTGGCCGGGGTCTCGACTCCATAGCTTGTGTCAAGCCCCACCTCGAAGGACACCCATACCGATGATGCGGTTCCTAGGTCATCCAGCCTGCCCCTCAAGAACGCTGAAGTTAATAACGGGTCCCCGCTAAAGGTGACCACATCGGGCCGTCTGATATGGAGAAGGCTCAGATCGCCATTCGTCATCAGCTTGACGCCACCATTGTATATTCGGATTCCCTGCGATTTATCACCCCTGGTGAAGAGCACCGTATTGGCAGAAGGTGACCCCAGGAACCGGATCGACGCATTGATGTAGCTGGTGCAGCCTACCGTGATATTGGGCAGAAACTGCAGGGCTTGGCCTGCCTCGAAGGTAGCGCTATCAGCGGTAGCATCCCGGTCAAAGTAGCGGTAGCGAAATACGTCCAGTTGGTAGTAACCCATTAGGGAGGCGCCCAGAGCCTGGGCGGGATAGATGTTCTCCAGCATGTCTTCCTCGCCTGGATCGCCCAAGTGCAGTGCATCCAGGGTATACCAGGTGTCGTTGCCATGTGGGTCGGTGCCGATGAATCCCCACCCGTAATTCATGTGGTACTGCCTGGTGGGGCCGGCGCCGATCTCCTGCCACCCGTCCCCTACAAGTGAATGGCCGGGAACTCCATATTGAACCGGTCGGTTCGCGTTGAACTGCTCCTTCATGCGATTGAACCACTCCACCGCAGTCTTGCCACCCCGGTCCACTTGCCCACAATCAGTTGAGTAACGGTAGTGGTCTTCGTATGCATCCACCATATCACTATGATAGGCACTCGATGCGCATGGCGGCGGTTCGTCGCAGTAGTCCATGTCCGCAGCCACCCCCACCTCGTGGCACAGCTCGGCAACCGCGTCAATCTGAGCTGCCGGGGAAGCACCTGTCAGCTTGTTGGGCATGTTGGGCCAGTCATAGGCATCGTTATAGGGGCTGCCCACCCCGTATGGTGGCCAGTTCCAGTAGCGCATGATCTGCGCACCGGCGGTTGCCACACACCCCACCGCGCAGTGGGCTGCGGTACAGGGGTCACCGCTTGGCGGCGCCGGCACCTGCCGGTTGTAGGGGTCTCCCTGGTGCCAGTGCGAGGAAAGCAAAACCTCCCCTTCCTGGTAGTCCCCCTTCGCTATGCCAGAACCCAGGGCTTTCTTCAGCACTCCCACGTCGCCTTCCAACTCCTCCCAGGCCTGACGGTAGTTGATGTCAAGTATGGCCTGGACGTCTTCAGAAGGCGCTGATTCAATGGGCCCGAGCTTCTGTTCGATCGCCGCTAACACACCCTCCATGCCCCCTTTGATCACGTCCGCCATGCCCTGCTCAGACTCAGGGTCCAGGTCGCTGGTTGCGGAGTATGCCTTCACCGCAGCCAGCTCCTTGTGCAGGGAGATCACAATGTAACCTTGTGGCTTCACATGGCAGAAGTACCCGATAACCCTGTCCCCACGCTTGAATTCCTGGATGTGCCCCACCTGGGCTGTCCCAGAGCCGCCCCAGCTCCCCTTGTTCTGGATGATGAGGGCGACCCAGTTTTTCGCCACGGTCAGAGCCTCGTCGATGGTCGCCTTCTCAGCCCGTACCGGCGCTGTCAGCAGCGGGACCGCCAGGCACGCGATCAGGATTGCTATTATTAACTTTCTCATCATAATCACCTCCTGGCTACTGCAGTGTTACCAGCACCAGTATTTGCCCCTGTTCGCCTTTCTCCAGGCTCTCCATGGCCTTCCCCAGGATGGCGCCCTGAGCACGCTCATAGTCTGTGGCCTTCATGGCGTAGCCCGGTGTGGCAGACGTCGTCAGCAGGTCTCCAGCTTCCACGCCGGTCTCCGTCGCATCCACGTTGCAGTACACCCTGCCCGCCAGCGCCACGTCATAATCGAACTCGTTCGAACCCAGACGCACGCCAGAGCCAAGGCCATTGGCCCCGGTCACAATGCCGGCAACCTTGGTGTCATAGGGGGTAGTGCTGAGGGTCAGTATGCCGGGGTTATCGGGGTCGATAATGAGCACCGAGCCAGGCTCGATCTCCTCGGCGTGCGACACATGGAAACCTTCGGCGTAGTCGAGCCCTTCGCCCAGCTCGATGATGGGGTCTCCTGTATCCCAACTCTCGATCAGCACGTTTCCGCGAAACTTTGCGGCGTAGCCACTCCAACCAGCCATGGCGTAAATGCCCGTGTCGCCCGCACCACTACCCTCAAACCAGCCGCCGGTGCTCCCCTTGCCGTAGACGCCAATGCCCCTGTCACCAGCGGCTGTGAAATAGCCGCCGTAGTTTTCCACATCCCCGGTATTGTGGGCCTCGCCATAGACAGCTATCGCTGAGCCACCCGCAGCACGACCAACCACGCCGCGGCCTGATGTGCCGGTCGCCTCGCCGTACACGCCGTCTCCGTATTTGCCGGTGCCGATGCCGTAGACTCCGCGGCCATACAGGCCTGCGGACTCAAAATAGCCGCCGTAGTTCGCCTCATCTTTGTCTGCACCTGCGGTTTGATGGGTGGCGATGCCGTAGACACCGCGGCCTAACTTGCCCGCAGCCTCAAAATAGCCACCGTAGTTCGTTACAGTCCCAGTCTCGGAGGCATAGCCGTAGACGCCATAGCCGCTTCCGCTGTTGGTCACGTTCAGCAGTCCACCGCTGCTCGACCCGGTCATGCTGTCCCCTGACTCATTGACGTACATATCTTCCAGGTCACTGGAATCAAGCCCGTCGAGAAGGTCGGCATCCAGGGTGGAGCCAGAGCCGTCACTGGCCAGCACCGTGGGCATGATCTCGTCATCGCGGGCAATACTGTCAGCACCACTGAGTGTGCCGGTGACATGTACGCCACCCTCGAAGTAACCGGCATAAGCTTTTGAACCGATGGCTTTGCCGTAGATGCCGTAGCCGCTTCCGGTATTTGTGACTTTGAAGGCGGGAAGAGAGCTGGAAACCGACCCGTCAAACGGAAGGGTGAATTCTCCCGGCGGCTGCCAGCTTGCCGCGCCTGCGTCGTCCGAGGTGAGAACATATCCCGCCGTCGGCGAGGTCGTGAGCTGCAGGCCAGTCATTTTCACCGTGCCATCCACATCCAGGCGCTCGGCGGGCTCCGTCGTGCCGATGCCAACGTCTCCAGTGACATAGACATCACCCTCGAAGTAGCCTGCGTAGGCGTTCGCGCCTGTAGCCTTGGCGTAAACCCCCCGTCCTTTGTCCCCGTCAGCGACGAAGCGGCCTCCATAGTTCACCACATCCTCCCCGCTACTCGACGCCCAGCCATACACGCCCGTGCCGTTACCGCCGCTGGCCCGGCCGTAGACGCCATAGCCGCTACTACCAGTGGCCCAGCCGTAGACGCCATAGCCATACTTGCCGGCGGCGCTGAAATAGCCGCCCCAGTTTGTTGAAGCACCCGTATCGGTGGCCTGGCCGTAGACGCCACGGCCATTGACGCCCTCGGCCGTGCCGTAGACGCCATAGCCGCTTCCACAGTTGGTCACGCTCAGCAGTCCACCTCTGCTCGACCCGCTTATGATGTCTCCGGCTTCATTAACGA
>CAZCXP010000171.1:0-4669 GCA_964502665.1 uncultured Dehalococcoidia bacterium
CACCCACCCTACTTTTACTCGATCTTCTCCACGAGGTTGCGCAGATTCTGCTCGTCGCGCAACCTGACGGGGAAAACCGTAGGCTGTTTCTCAAAGCGTGGCACGTTTACCGCGAAATCGCTTGGTATGACGCCGGTGGGACAGATGTTGAAGCACTCCCGGCAAGTAGGACACGTCCTAAGGGCTATCTCCGGGAAGAAGACCACCTGCCGCTCGGTACCCCTCCCTACGAAGCCAAGGGCGTTTGCCCCTTTCACCTCAGCGCAATAGCGCACACACAGGCCGCAGAGTATGCAGAAGCTCGGGTCTCTGTCAAGCCTGGTCTTATCCACCTGGTATCTCTCGGCCAGCTCCTCTTTCAGACCGGGGGAACGGGACCGCAGTAGCTCCAGGATCACCCGGCGGATCTTCTGCACACGAGGAGATTCCGTCTCCACTACGAGCCCTTCCTCCACAGGATAAACGCAGGAAGCTACTATTCTTGATCTCTCGCCCTTCTTAATCTCCACGCTGCAAAGGCGGCAAGCGCCGTATGGAGCCAGCCTATCATCATGACAAAGCGTGGGGATCTTTATGCCCGCCTGCTTTGCTGCCTGAAGAAGCGTCGTTCCCTCCTCCGCCTTAACTTGTACCCCATCTATCTGCATAGTAACCTGTTTCACTGTTCACTCCTCTTCTCGCGAGTTACCTCCCTCCTCAACGGCGGAGGCGGGACAGGCTCCCCCGAGAGCTTTGTCACTGCACTGAAGCGGGGAGGACAGAGGTCAAGGCAAGTGCCGCACTTGGTGCACTTACTTTGATCGATCACATGGATCAGTCCCTTAGCACCGGAAATCGCCTCGACAGGGCAGTTTCTCAGGCAAATCATGCAAGCCTGGCACTTGTCCGGCTCGATATAGAAGGAGATCAAGTCCTTGCAGACCTTGGCCGGGCAACGTTTCTCCTTTACATGAGCCTCATACTCATCGCGGAAATACTGGATTGTAGTCAGTACAGGGTTGGCGGCAGTCTGTCCCAGGGCGCAGAGTGAGGCGTCCTTGATGACATCGGACAAGTCTTCGAGCAAAGCGATGTCACCCTCTCGCCCCTCACCGCGTACGATTCGCTCCAGAATCTTATGGTAGTGCCGCAACCCCTCCCGGCAGGGCACGCACTTGCCGCAGGATTCATCGGCAAGGAAATCAACGAAGTAGCGGGCGACATCCACCATGCAGTTATCCTCATCCATCACAATCATCCCGCCGGAGCCCATCATGGCGCCCACTTCGCTTAGCTCATCGAAGTCAACCGGCTTATCCAGGAATTGCTCGGCAATGCAGCCGCCCGAAGGGCCCCCGGTCTGAACCGCCTTGAACTTCTTGCCCTTCAGAATTCCGCCGCCGATGTCGTAGATTATCTCCCTCAGGGTGGTGCCCATGGGGACCTCGACCAGCCCCGTGTTGTTCACTTTGCCCACCAGCGAGAATATCTTGGTTCCCTTGCTTCCCTCCGTACCGATGGAGTTATACCAGTCAGCGCCTTTGCTAATCACGAGAGGCACGTTAGCCCATGTCTCGACATTGTTCAGATTGCTGGGGTTTCCCCAGATTCCGCTGACCGCAGTCCGGATATACTTGGGCCTTGGCTCTCCAACTCTGCCTTCGATAGCGCTCATCAGAGCGCTCGACTCTCCAGAAACGAAGGCGCCAGCACCCCGTTGAACGTCGACGGTGAAGTCGAAACCGGACCCGAGGATATTCTTCCCCAGAAGGCCGTACTCCTCGGCCTGCTCAATAGCAAGTATAGTATTCTCAGTGGCCAGGGGATACTCCTGTCTGACATAGACGAAGCCCTTATGGGCTCCGATTGCATAGGCGCCAATGGTAAGGCCTTCCAGCACACTATGGGGGTTTCCTTCCATAAGTGACCGGTCCATGTAGGCGCCGGGGTCGCCTTCATCACAATTCACAATGACATATTTGGTCTCTCCAGGAGCATCACGGGTGGTTTGCCATTTCGCCCCTGCCGGGAAGCCCCCACCACCCCTGCCCCGGATATTCGCCTTCTTGACCTCATCCAGCACCTGCTCGGGAGTCATATCACGCAAAGCCTTAGCCAGGGCCTCATAACCACCGATAGCGATATAGTCATCTATGCTCTTGGGATCGATAAACCTGTTCTTGCCAAAGACAATCCGGGACTGATACTTGTAGAATGGTATTTCCGACTCCTTGACTGATCTCTCGCCCGTTACTGGAGCTTCATAGGTAAGACGCTCGACTATCTTGTTCTGGACCAGGGTCTGGGAAACGATTTCAGGCACATCATCGACCCTTACTCGCAGGTAGCAGATTTCCTCGGGGAAGATGACGATGACAACACCCCTCTCACAGAAGCCGTGGCACCCGGTTGCCTTGATATCCACCTCTGCATCAACACCTTGCCGTTTGACCTCCTCCGTGAATGCCCGGAAGACTTTCTCACTACCGTATGCTTGACAACCAGTCCCTCCGCAGATAGTGACCCTGGTCTTGTTCGGATCTACTCCCGAAACGATCCGTTTCCTAAGCTGCTCCAGGTCATCCGGCGAATCAATTCTCTTAGCCATTAAACTCTCCTTACGGGCACTCATCTAAGAGCTTCTCAAGTTCCGGAGCCGCCGGGTTGCTGTGGTATTCCCCGTCTATAACTATCACCGGGCCCAAAGCACAACAACCCAGGCAGTTCACCGTTTCGAAACTGAAGCGCATGTCTTTTGAGGTTTCCCCGGGGCCTATGCTCAGCAGTTGTGACGCCCTGTCTGAAAGTGTCATCGCGCCACGCACATGGCAGGCTGTGCCCGTACAGACCCTGACCAGATGGCGCCCTCTGGGAACAAGGCTAAAGGCCTTATAGAAGGTAGCAATCTGATATATCTGGTTTATCGACACCCCAAGTCGCTCACTCAGCCACAGAAGAGCTTCCTTGGGAAGCCAGTTATGTTCCCGCTGAATCTCCAAGAGGATTTGAATTAAGGCGCTTTTGTCTTTGTGATGCCTGTCTATGATCTCATCGACCTTGCTCGCTACTGCAATCACCTTTCTCATCACCTCCTCGTGTTCCTGCAGGGCAACATCTCGCGGCACCTTTGCCGCGGCAGCTACCGAAGAACGACCTGCCAGGGATTCCAGGCCATTCAGCAGAACCTCCGTCTGGGTCTTATAGCCGCGAGTCTCCCTGAGCTCGCTCAAGAGCCCCTCTTGAGCCTCTGTCATTCGAAGCCCGATGAACTTCGACTTTTTGGATTTACCCTTCATCTGTTTAACAGTTTAACAGAAACGGGCGGACATGTAAAAGCAGCAGGCGCCCTAATGCCGAACTTGTATTGAAATAATGGCTGCGGTATAATATGAGATTAGCGAAAATCGAGGCTGGATGGTTAATGGCCAATAAGCGCGACTACTATGAGGTTCTGGGCGTCGGCAGCAACGCCTCCGCAGCCGAGATCAAGAAGGCGTTCAGGAAGCTGGCGATGCAGTGCCATCCTGATCGCAACAAGGACCACGGGGCTGAGGAGAGGTTTAAGGAGATCAATGAGGCCTACGAGGTTCTCAGCGATCCTGACAAGCGCGCCGCTTACGACAGATTCGGACATGCCGGTGCCCAGGGGTTTGGTGGTCGAGGCTTTGAAGGCTTTGACTTTGGAGGCTTTGGGGACATCTTTGAAACCTTCTTCGGCGGCATTGGTACAGCACGACGTGCTGGGCCGCAACGAGGTGGTGACCTGCGTTATAGCCTCACTATCTCCTTTGAGGACGCGGTTTTCGGCTGTGAGAACGAGGTGGAGATAGTACGAACTGAGGCGTGCTCAGTTTGTCATGGTACCAAAAGCGAGCCGGGGAGCCAACCCGAAAGGTGCTATGCGTGCAATGGGACAGGGGAGGTGCGCCGGGCTCAGCGCAGCCTATTTGGCCAGTTCATAAATGTAACTGCCTGTAGCCAATGCCGAGGCGAAGGCAGGATCATAACCAGGCCCTGCCCCAACTGCAAAGGCCAGGGCAAGGAACGCGTGGCGCGCAAGGTCGCCTTCAAGGTGCCCCCCGGCGTCGATCAGGGCATTCAGATTAGACTCAGTGGTGAAGGCGATATTGGCAGAAACGGAGGTTCACCGGGGAACCTTTATGTTACTCTTTCGGTGCGAAAACATAAGTTCTTTAAGCGAGATGGTGACCATATCCTGTATGAATTGCCGATAAACTTCGCTCAGGCGGCTCTGGGAGACGAGGTGAAGGTACCAACCCTGGATGATGGGTTTGCCCTGAAGATCCCCGCTGGCTGTCAGAATGGCAGGATCTTCCGCATCAAGGAAAAGGGTGTCCCCCGCCTGCGCGGCCACGGTCGCGGCGACCAACTGGTCAGGGTTCATGTGGTAACCCCCGAATCTCTGGATGACAGGCAGAAGAAGGTATTTGAGGAACTGGCGAAAAGCCTGGAAGAGGCAACGCTGCCCCACGAGGACAAGAGTTTCTTCGATAAGATCAAGGATACCTTCGGCGGTGCGGCCTGAGATTAAGCACTAAATCCAAAGCCCTGAATGCTAAACAATATCAAGCGTAGCGTTGCCACTCCTGTGGCAACGAGTCATTCGTCGTGACTGGAGTCACGACGCTACGCTGCCCGTTTTGAATTTTGCATTTTGAAATTTGAACTT
>CAZCXP010000172.1:0-4619 GCA_964502665.1 uncultured Dehalococcoidia bacterium
GATAAAACAGCTCAACTTGTGGGTCTACTCTGGATTTAACAACTATGTCAGGATTCAATAACGTGTTCTCTATTCTATCAATGTGCCCGAACATTTCCGGATGGTCAGTCTTGATGTGCTCTTGCCGCTCCTTTGTCAATCGAATTCGTCGACCGTGAATGTCTTCAAACCGTTTCATTTGTCTCTCGCAGTGACTCTGGGCAGCTTTTTCACAGGGCGACACCAACCTTCTCTATAGAAGGAGGGATGTCATCGGGTATAGACTCCCCATGAAGCCTCAGGTCCTCAAGGTAGCAGAGGATAGCCTCCTTGATGTTCTTTAATGCTTCCTCCTTGGTAGCTCCATAGCTGAAGCATCCAGGAAGTGCAGGAACTGAAGCATTATAGTAGCCCTTGAACTCAGGGTCGGTCTCCTGCTCCAAGATAACGGTATAGCTATGCTCCTTCGCCATATTGACTCCTTTAAGACATAGTTCTATTTACGCAAACCAGCCGCTTAATGGCTACTTCTCCTTTATTATATTACTGGTGAGCTACTTCCTCAGGGTTAGCGATTTTGCCTAAAACGGCGCTGGCTGCGGCGACAGCGGGGTTAGACAGATAGACCTCCGACTCTGTGCTGCCCATCCTGCCCACGAAGTTGCGGTTGGTGGTGGAGAGGCAGCGCTCGCCGGCGGCGAGCACCCCCATATGGCCGCCAAGGCAGGGCCCGCAGGTGGGCGTGCTAACCGCTGCCCCTGACTCGATGAAGGCCTCGATTAGCCCCCCCCGCAGCGCCTCCAGATATACCTCCCTGGAGCCGGGGATGATAATACAGCGTACGCTCTTGTTTACCTTCCTCCCCCGCAGGATTTCGGCGGCGGTGGTCAAATCCTCGAGGCGGCCGTTGGTGCAGCTACCTATGACCACCTGATCGATCTCGATCTCGCCGACCTGGCTTATCGGCCTGGCGTTGGAGGGCAGGTGGGGAAAGGCGACCTGTGGCTCGATCTTGGAGGCGTCATACTCAATAATTCGGGCGTACTGGGCACCGTCATCGGGCTCGTAGATGGTATAAGGGCGCTTTGCCCTGGGCTTTACATAATCCAAAGTCTTGTTATCAACACCGAAGATGCCTGCCTTGCCCCCGGCCTCAATGGCCATGTTGGCCATGGTGAAGCGGCTGTCCATGGAAAGAGAGGTGACTGCCTCGCCACAGAACTCCATCGCTGAGTAAAGAGCGCCGTCGACACCGATATCGCCGATGGTGTACAGGATCAGGTCTTTGCCGCTCACCCATTTCCGCGGCTTCCCGTGATAGACAAACTTGATGGTCTGGGGAACCTTCATCCATATCTCGCCCGTAGCCATAGCGCAGGCTATGTCGGTGGAGCCCATGCCGGTGGCAAAAGCTCCCAAAGCCCCACAGGTGCAGGTATGAGAGTCGGCGCCGATGACCACATCGCCGGGGAGGACCAGCCCTTTCTCGGGGAGAATAACATGCTCGATGCCCGTTTCCCCAACCTCGAAGTAGACCAGACCCTGCTCCAGGGCGAACTCCCTCATCATCTTGGCCTGCTCAGCGGAGGGGATATCCTTATTGGGCACAAAGTGGTCGGGGACCATCACCACCTTCTGAGGATCGAAAACCCTGTCGACGCCGATGCGCCGGAACTCCTTGATGGCGAGGGGAGCGGTGATGTCATTGGCCAAAATCAGGTCAACCCTGACGTTGATTAGCTCACCAGGGCTGACCTCTTTCTTGCCGCTGTGGGCAGCGAGTATTTTCTCAGCCAGGGTCAAGCAGACCTCCTCTCAGCCGGGTACTCCCCAGAAGGTATGGCCATAGCTGCAGTTGCATGTCAGGTTGTATTGCTATCGTACCACAACTAGTCTTGATAATCCATTTGCCCCAAGCCGCCGCAAAGCCAATCTTCAGCGTAGAAGCAGGTGCTCAACGAAGAGAAGGGGGTAGGAACCGGATGAAAGGGAGACATCGCCTTTCATGGCCTTTCGGCTATCGACTAGCCTGACCAGCACCCAGCCGCGATGAGCTGGCGACATTCAACGTTCGAGGTATGTAGGGGCAATCTGCCTCGACGTCAGTGCGGAGGCATCTCATGGTTCGCCATCATGTCGGTGATGGCCTCCACAGGGTCTGCTTCGTCGTTCAGGCAGCCGCTAACGCTGGCCTTTCATATTGGCGAAGCAGTCGTTGCAGTAGACAGGGCGGTCGCCCCGAGGCTGGAAGGGAACCTTGGCATCCTTGCCACAGGCATCACACACGATGTCGTAGTACTCCCGCCTTGCCCGGGATGAGTATCCCCTGCGCCTGGCAGCGCGACAATTGGGGCAACGGCCGGGCTCGTTGAGCAGCCCCCGCGATTGGAAGAACTCCTGCTCGCCTGCGGTGAAAGTGAACTCAGCACCGCACTCCCGGCAAGTCAAGGGCTTGTCCTCGAACACCATCATCGGCCTCCTAGTGCTTGGTCGCTATCCTGTCCTCCATGCTGTCTGCGGCTAGGAACCGTGTGATGGACCTGCCTTGGCTGGAACGGCATTGAATCCAGGGCATAGCGTATTTTTGGCATAGTATACTACGCATGGCAGCAAAACGCAATAGTCAGTTTGTACTATAGACTACGTAGCTGTTCCTCGCTGGCGCTTTGTTCTTTAAGGCTGAATGAGCCGTTACGCCTTTTCCATAGCGGCCAGGAGGC
The DNA here is from genome assembly GCA_964502665.1 of uncultured Dehalococcoidia bacterium. Lineage (GTDB taxonomy): Bacteria > Chloroflexota > Dehalococcoidia > SZUA-161 > SZUA-161 > SOKG01. Next base: position 2,700 of record CAZCXP010000172.1, read on the forward strand.
GATTGAGGGCGTTCATATAGGCCTTGGCGCTGGCAACAATGATGTCGGTGGCGGCGCCGCGCCCGGTGTAGATCTTGCCCCCGCTCTGTATCCTTATTGTCACCTCACCTATGGCGTCGATACCTTCGGTAACCGATTTAACGCTGAATTCGATAAGCTCGTTGGGCACCCCGACAAGGCGGTTAATCGCCTTGTAGATGGCATCCACCGGGCCTGTGCCTAGAGCAGCATCGGCGATGCCAGTGCCATCGGGGCCGACCAGCCTGACCGAGGCGGTGGGGACGCTGTGATCACCACACGATACCTGCACTTGCTCCAGGTGGTAAGTCTCAGAGACGGTGCGTAATTCCTCAGCCACCAACGCCTCCAGGTCTCGGTCAGTGATCTCTCTCTTCTTGTCGGCCACCTCCTTGAAGGCGGCGAAGGCACGGCTGAGTTCCTCATCAGTCAGGGTATAGCCCAGCTCCTGAAGACGGACCTTGAAGGCATGTCGTCCGCTGAGCTTGCCCAGCGTCAGCGTGCTGCCTGTCAGGCCGACATCCCTCGGGTCCATAATCTCATAGGTAGTCCTTTCCTTAAGGACGCCATCCTGGTGGATGCCCGATTCATGGCGAAAGGCATTAACGCCAACGATAGCCTTGTTGGGCTGCACATACATCCCAGTGATGTCACTGACGAGACGGCTGGCCTTATGGATTTGAGTGGTATCTATATCGGTCCTATAGTTGAAGAGGTCCTTGCGGGTACGCAACGCCATCACTATCTCCTCGAGGGAGGCGTTGCCCGCCCGCTCGCCAATACCATTGATAGTGCACTCGATCTGGCGCGCCCCGCAGTCGAGAGCGGCCAGACTATTGGCTGCAGCCAGCCCCAGGTCATTGTGGCAGTGCACGCTGACAACAGCCTTCTTTATGTTGGGTACATTCTTGAAGATGCCATCGAGCAGAGCACAGAACTCCCGCGGGATGGTGTAGCCTACGGTATCGGGAATGTTTATTGTGGTAGCCCCGGCGTCGATCGCTGCCTCGATTATTTGGTACAGAAACACAGGATCGGTGCGGGTGGCGTCCATGGGTGAGAACTCTACGTCGTCAAGATACCCCTTAGCGCGGGCAACCATATCCCTGGACAGCTTCAGAATCTGGCTTCTGTTCTTCTTGAGTTGATGGGCCATGTGAATCTCTGAGCTGGAAAGGAAGACATGGATTCTGGGATGCCGGGCCTGCTTTACCGCTTCCCAGGCAGCATCCACCGCCTTCGGCTGGGCATATGCCAGGGCGCAGATGGTGGGGCCGCGCACTTCCTGGGAGATGTGGCGCACCGCCTTCAGGTCTCCGGGGGAGGCGATGGGGAAGCCAGCCTCGATGACGTCTACCTTCAGCTTCTCCAGTTGCCCGGCGATCTCCAGCTTCTCATCGATATTGAGCGCCGCCCCCGCCGACTGCTCGCCATCGCGCAGCGTGGTGTCAAAGATGATGACCTTTTCCATGACTAAGTCCCTTGATCACGTTTCTCTGTGGAGATAAGGGATAACAGTTTATCCACCATTGCCCTTATCTCCTCAACATATATCTCAACGTCTTCCATTCTAAGCCCGGCCTCATAAAAATTGCTATGTAGGTAGCTGGCATGTCCAAAAACATCGTATATAGATTTGTCTCCTTGTTGCTTCGCTAAATCTTTGGCATAATCCGTGATATTCCAATGAGTTCTTAGTTCTATCTCCTTGCTTGCTGCCACTGCCTTCAATGCCTGAGCAAGACTACCCCACAGAAACTCACTTGCTTTCTCAACCTCACCAGCCTGAATGGATTCAAAGGCGTTCTCCAGATAGTGGATACTTTGGACTGCGTATTTTTCCGGCATTTCCCTTTGGTTCATTTCTCCGGTATTTCGTGACTTAGAATATCACCCGTCCTT
>CAZCXP010000173.1:0-4456 GCA_964502665.1 uncultured Dehalococcoidia bacterium
ATTCGTTGCCACAGGAGTGGCAACGCTACTGAGAGTGTTTTGGATTTGGTGCTTGATTACCGAATATTGAAGGAGGTTGAGAAAATGGCGCACGAATACTCAGATGAGATAAAGGGCTTGATCTATAGCCATTGGCTGCCGCGTATCATGGCCGGAGTGCTTCAAGGGGTCAGGGAGCTCCCGCCGGAGCACAGGGACCATGTCATGATGAGAATGAGCCAGGCCTGCGCGACAATGGCCGTGTGGGCCGTGGGAGTCAGGCCGGAAATGACCTATGACGAACTGGTGAAACACTTGACGGGGCTGGAGCCTCCCATGGGCCCCAGGACCATCGAGCGCGTAGGCGATGTGGTGCACTCGGCCTATCATTGCAGTGTTGGGGAGGATGGCAAGCCGATTTGTCAGTGCCCGGTGGTCATGCTGGGGATGGTGGAGCCGTTCCCTGAACTGTGCTCCTGCGGCGCCAACATGACGGCAAAATACTTTGAGGCTATCGGCATGGCAACTGCCAAGTCGGAGTTGATGGGCAGTCCCCTGACGACGGGCGAGCCCTTCTGCCGATACGTAGTGTACCTTAAGCCGCCGCAATTCACGACACCCGAACGCGAGGGCTAAGGCTGCGGCCTTTGGATGTCATTGCGAGGACCCCGATTCATCGGGGGACGAAGCAATCCTGTTTGTTCTCCCTCCCTTAGGGGGAGGGAGTTAGAGGGAGGGGGAATTCACCCTCACCCAGCCTCTCCCGTCGAGGGAGAGGGGTTTGACGCTACTCGGGAAGCTTAAGCATCTGAGGAGGGAAAATGACTCAAGAACTGTCTGAGGAGGAGATAGCCCAGCGGGAGTTCTTCATAGGCTTGCTCAAAAGCGAAATCCTCAAACGAGTCTTCCAGCCCGATTTTGACGCAACGGCGCGGGAGAAGTGCCTTGAGTGCACCGGGGCAATGTGCAACTCCCTGTTTCTGCCCTATGCAAACCTCAACACGGATGCGGACATAGATACCTTCATGCAGGATTTAATGAACGCCTTTCCCGGGGCGAGGAAGATGGAGAGGAAGGGCGACGTTATCCATTACGACTTCCACCCCGAGGTCAAGGGAGAGTGCATGTGTCCCATGATAGCTCTGGGGCACCTGGAGCCCACTCCGCTATGGTGCAGATGTGGAAACTACTTCAACAAGGCCATGTTTGAGGCTGTTGTGAAACACCCCGTGCAGGTGGAGCTGCTGGATAGTCCGCTGACTACCGGCTCAGAGCTATGCAGGAGGCTGATCCACCTTAAACCTCCGGCAATCACCACCGGTGGCGCCTAGACCATACAGACAAAAGGAGGATGGAACGATGACCGTGATCAATGGAGGTGAGGCGCTGGTGCGCTGTCTTATCGAAGAAGGCGTACGCTATGTGTTTGGTATTCCCGGCCACCCCCAGCTTACTCCTATCACCGACGCCATATACCGTTTGGGGAATGACGCTGGGATCAAGTTCATCACCACCCGCCATGAACAGGCGGCAGCTCATATGGCGGATGCCTGGGCGCGTGTCACCGGCGAGCCCGGGGTGTGCCTGGGCACAGCAGGACCCGGGGTAGCTGACCTGGTGCCGGGAGTCTACGCGGCCTGGGCCGACTCGATACCCATGGTAGTCTTGGGCGGGCAGAACCAGACCTGGCGCTGCTACCCTGAGCACGGCTCCACGCAGGCGTTGGATCAGATTCCCCTTATGGCTCCCATCACCAAATGGCGGGCTCTGGTGAACGACGTGAGGCGGGTGCCCCATCTGGTGCAGATGGCATTCCGCGCAGCCACATCCGGCCGGCCCGCCCCCGTGTACCTGGACCTGCCCTCCAACGTGGTCTGCGATAAGCTGGATACCGGTGAATACCCTATCCTGCCGCCGCAGCGCTACCGTGCCACTGCACCTCCGGTGGCCGACGCGCACCTCATCGAGCAGGCTGCGGCAATGCTGGCGAATGCCCGGTGGCCGCTTATTCACGCTGGTGGAGGAGTGCTGCGGTCCGGAGCGTCGGCGGAGGTGGTGGAACTGGCGGAATATCTCTCGGCCGCGGTGACCACAAGCCTCGGCGCACGGGGGGCCATTCCCGAGGACCATCCCCTGTGCCTGATTCCAGGAACTGCCTTAGGCGCGCTGAAAGCCCAGGCTGCGGCTGACGTGGTGCTTCTGGTGGGCGGTCGCCTGGGGGATTTGGACTTCTGGGGAAAGCCCCCGGTATGGGGTGAAGTGGACAAGCAGGATTTCATACAGGTTGACATCGAGCCACAGAACATCGGCCTGAACCGGCCTGTTGGCCTGGCACTGGTGGGGGATGCTAAAGGCACCCTGCGCGCCCTGCTGGAGGCGGTCAAGAAGCGGACGGGTCCTAAAGCGGAGAATCCTCAGTTCAACGAAGCGAGACAGGATCAGGCAGTCTGGGTGGCCAGTTGGGAGGAAGGCGCCCGTTCTGACAAGGCGCCCATTCACCCACTGCGCCTCATGCGCGAGGTGCGCGAGTTCTTCCCTCGCCAGGCCATCTGCGCTGTGGACGGGGGCACCACGCCGGTTTGGGCCTTTTACCAGAACCGCATCTATGAGCCTCGCACCTTTCTCCATGCTACCGATTCAGGACATCTGGGGTCAGGGATGCCCTATGCCATAGGGGCCAAGCTGGCTCGCCCCGACCTCCCTGTCTACTGCATCACCGGCGACGGTTCCTTCGGTATCAATGCTATGGAGCTGGAAACAGCACGGCGGGAGAATGCACCGATTGTGGTCATCATCGCCAACGATTGCTCCTGGGGAATGATCAAAGGCTGCCAGCAGCTGGCCTACGAGGGACGCTACTGCGGTGTGGACTTCACCGACGTCCGCTATGACAAGCTGGCCGAGGCCCTGGGCTGCTACGGTGAGCGGGTCACGGAGCCCGTCCAGATTAGGCCTGCCTTGCAGCGCGCGGTGGACTCCAGGGTGCCGGCGGTGCTGGATGTGGTCGTTAATGCCGATATACACATAGTGCCACCGGATTTGGCGGTACTGGGTAGCATTTGGGGGGAGGGGCTTGACAGCGGCAGTTGATCCTGAAATCAGCCATCCCTGTAGGCTCAACATGGGTCGGCGTAGCGCCTTGGTGCGTGTTGATTGCTTCAATAAGGACTCGATATGAAGGCGCTGCAATTCTCTGTTTCAGTGCCACAGTTCGCGGCATTGAAGGTCCTGGGGAGCATACGCCGACGACTCTACTATGAGGGGCCTCTCGCCACTATACGCCTTGTCGACACCCCGGAGCCAGCACTGCCCTCCTCTGACTGGGTGAAGATCAGGACATTCATCTGCGGGTTCTGTGGCAGCGACGTTAACGCCATTCTCTTGCGGGATTCGCCAACGGTAACCCCTTTTACCTCGTTCCCATGCACCCTGGGCCACGAGCTCTGCGGTGAGATCATCGAGGTTGGAAGCGATGTTGATGGAATAGGTACAGGAGATGTGGTTACTATTGCACCGCATCTGAGCTGCTCGGCGAGGGGGATTGAACCTGAATGTAGCAGCTGCCGTATGGGCAGACCGGGCAACTGCGAAAACTTCGCTGAGGGCAATCTTTCTCCAGGCATGTTCGCTGGTATATGCCGCGACATAGGTGGAGGCTTTGCACCCTATGTTGTGGCACACAAGAGTCAGGTTTACCGGTTACCTGAGGAACTGTCTCCCAGAGAGGGCGCCATGATAGAACCGTTTGCCTGCGCTCTCCAGGCGGTGCTCGATAATATGCCTGACAACGAAGACCTGGTCCTTATCATCGGGGGTGGCGTAATAGGCAGCCTTATCGTTCAATCAATACGTGCCTTTGACATAAACTGTTCTATCACCGTGGCCGAGCCCTCGCAGTTCCACGCGGAGCTGGCATCCAAAGTGGGGGCGGACCATCTGATTACGGATGGCGACATCTTGCATCGTACAGAGGGCATCACCGGAGCCCGCGCGTACAAGCCGATGTTGGGCAGGGACATCCTTATGGGGGGGTTCTCAAAGGTCTTTGATGTCGTAGGCAGCGCCGATACCCTTAACACAAGTATGAGGGCGCTGAGGACAGGCGGCGTGTTAAGTGTGATGGGGATTGGCAGGGACGTAAAGCTCGATCTTACACCCCTTTGGCTGAAGCTCCAGACCATAAAGGGTGTCTATACCTACGGCTATACTGACGTGAATAATGAGAGGAAACATGTCTTTGAGATGGCTATCGATTTTGCGAAGCGGAAGAAGGTTGCTCTGGAGTCTATGGTGACTCATACATTCCGTAACGAAGACTACAGGGAGATGATCGAAGTCAACTTGAATAAGCCGAAGCACAAAGCGGTGAAGACCGTAGTTTCCTTCACCTAGTGGCAGCAAACGGGTATGGCGAGCAAAACCACTAGTACTTAGTTGAAAAGGTCAGCGTAATTATGCTTCTAGCCCAATACCGTTC
>CAZCXP010000174.1:0-4362 GCA_964502665.1 uncultured Dehalococcoidia bacterium
GGGTGGAGACAGCGGAGCAGCCTGCTATACAGGAGACCCCAGTCGAGACCACGAGGCAAGAAGGCTTCGAAGAGAGCTTTGCCGAAAGCATCCCAATTGAGGCTGCGGTAGAAGAGGAGGAGCTGGTATACAGGTCGCCGTTTATGAGGCTGGCCGCGTTTGTCATCGATGCGATAGTGCTGGCCATCATCGCTGCTGTTATCAGCGCAGCGATCACAATCGAGGCTGGCGTGGGGAGATACCTAGCGCCTATAGTGGGCATTGTCTACTTTGTGGGCTTCTGGACATGGCGAGGACAAACACCCGGCAAGATAATCACTAGCGCCAAGATTGTCAGGACCAACGGCAGACCCGTCGGCATTGGCCGGGCTTTGCTGCGCTTCCTTGGTTATTTCGTTTACTTCAGCATCTATTCCTATGGAGCTGCTTACGTCCACGAGGTGCTGGCATTTGTTATCCTGTTGGGTTTCTTCCTCATCATCGTCTTCAACAGAAGAAGGCGCGGGCTCCACGACGTGATTGCTGGCACAGTTGTGATCGACACCCGCCCCAGGGCACCAATCTATTACGCCGCCGAGGAAGAGCTCGACGAAGCCGAGCAAGAACCTGACTCCGAGCAAACATGAGCCAGTTTGGCGATCAAGGCTTTTTCCCTTGCCCCTCAACCCTAGGAGACTTCTCGGAAGCTTGGTATAGAGGATACGATGCGCGTAGCGATGTACTATAGCAACCAGGACGTGCGGTCTGAGGAGATGCCAACCCCACAGATCGGCCCCGGAGAGCTTCTGCTGCGCGTAGAAGCCAGCGGTATCTGTGGCAGCGACGTTATGGAATGGTACCGCATCCACAAAGTTCCCCTGGTGCTCGGTCACGAGGTTGCAGGCGTGATTGAGTTTGTAGGAGACGGAGTGGAACAGTACAAAGTAGGTGATCGGGTCACCGCGGCCCACCACGTGCCCTGCAACACGTGCCACTACTGCCTCACCGGCAATCACACCGTCTGCGATACCCTTCGTCAGACTAACTTCGACCCCGGTGGCTTTGCCGAATACATCAGAATACCGGCTATTAACGTGGACCGTGGCGTGTTCTTGCTACCTGAAGATGTGTCTTTCGAGGAGGCGACCTTCGTCGAACCGGTGGCCTGCGTCCTGCGCGGACAGAGGCGATCAGGCATGAAAGCCGGCTACAGCGTGCTCGTTATCGGCAGCGGCATTGCGGGACTGCTGCACGTGCACCTGGCATGTATGCTGGGGGCTGGCATGGTGATAGCGACAGACATCCTTGACTACCGTCTGAAAGCGGCACGGCAGTTGGGGGCCCATGCCGCGATTCACGCCCAAGATGATGTACCCGCGTATCTGCGCGATGTCAACGACGGCCGACTGGCAGATGTGGTGATAGTGTGCACCGGAGCCAGATCGGCTATCGTGCAGGCACTGAATTCGGTAGAGCGCGGGGGCACTGTTCTCTTCTTCGCGCCTACCGAGCCGGGAGCGACCTTTCCCATCTCTCTGAATAACCTGTTTTGGCGCAACGACGTAACTCTTACCACATCCTACGCAGGGAGCCCAGCAGACTACGCCATAGCATTGGAACTCATCCAAGCCGGCAACCTGCGCGTCAGAGAGATGATCACCCACAGGCTGGGGCTGGCAGACACAGGACCGGGCTTCCACATGGTAACCCATCCCCAGGAACACAATTCCATCAAGGTTATCATCGAGCCCCAGAGGTAGCCGCAGTACGAGTCGTTTGGGGCAAAGTAGGGGAACCTATTCCCGGCAAACGACAAGAGAGTGCTGGGATTATCAACTAGAAGAGGACACCACCCAAAGCCTGAGAGTGAAGAAAGCCCCAAGCCTGAAGAAACCTCTATAGCTTCTACTAGCTGAACTCTCCTACGGGGTTAATCTGAAGAGGGCAGGGGCCTGGGCTGCTGTGCGGTCATCGGCTGGCCGCAGCACTCCACCTCCCCCTCGCCCGCTTTGGTTATCAATACCTCGGTATTGCAGACTTCACAACGGAATCTTCTACCTAACAGGTTCGGCATTTTCCCTGAGACTCCCTTCTGGCTTCTATCTTCTGGCTCATATCTTGCTACACCACCAATACGCCCTGTTTAACTCTTCTTCTCCATAGGCTGTCCGCAACAACTGACCGCCCCGTTGCCCGCTCGGGTGACAATCAGTTCCGTGCCGCACTTCGTGCAGCGATACCTCTTCCCCATCTCGTTAGCCATATCTGCACCACCTTTCACACTGCAACTGTCAGCGCTATTATAGTTTCGCCTCACAGGCTTGTCAACGTCTTATGCTCCTTGGCAACCTCAGCCAGCAGCTCAGAGGCCCAGCCTTGACGCCTTGGCAAGCGACTGATATCATCTCCTTGACCCCCAACAGAGGACGACATGTCAAAATGAGCTTCGTGGAAAAGCTACTAGCTGCGTCTCGAACCAATCAGAGCTTGCTCTGTATCGGCCTCGACCCCGATCCAGAGCTTATGCCCAAGATCGATATTCCCCAGTTCAATCGAGAGATCATTGATGCCACTTCAGACCTAGTATGCGCCTATAAGCCCAACCTCGCCTTCTACGAAGCTCTCGGCATCGAGGGGCTCAGGGCGATGGAAGAGACTGTGTCCTACGTTCCCGAGGGAATCCCGGTCATAGGCGATGCCAAGAGAGGCGACATCGCTTCCAGCTCCAAGGGCTACGCCAGGGCGCTGTTCGAGGCCTTCGGCTTCGATGCTGTCACGGTCAACCCCTTTCTGGGCTACGACTCCATCGCTCCCTTCACTGATTACGCCGATAAAGGCGTATTCATTCTGTGCAAGACATCGAACCCCGGAGCTTCCGATTTCCAGGAATCGCTGTATGTTGAGCCAGGGGCAAGTAACAGCCCCCGCCCCCTTTTTGAGCTAGTTGCCCTGAAGGCCGTTGAATGGAATACCCGGGGCAACATCGGCCTGGTAGTCGGAGCAACTTATCCCAACCAACTGAGAAGAATACGAGAGCTTTGTCCAGAGCTCCCATTGCTAATCCCGGGAATCGGAGCACAAGGGGGAGACCTGGCGGCAACAGTAAGATACGGGGTCGATGCCAGCGGTGAAAAGGCAATCATAAACTGCTCCAGGCAGATACTGTATGCCTCAAGGGAAAGGGATTTTGCGCTGGCAGCACGCCGGGAGGCGCTGAAGCTGCGCGAGCAGATCAACAAGCATCTGGCAACCATGCGGTGACCCTATGGAGCTAAAGCTCGGGGACGTAGTGCGCCTCAGAAAAAAGCATCCTTGCGGCAGCTACGATTGGCAGGTGGTGAGATTAGGTGCCGATATCGGCATCAAGTGTCAGGGATGTAACAGGCGTGTGCTCCTGGAGCGGCGAGCTTTCGAGCGTAGGGTAAAAGCCGTTATCCCCCAGGGTGAGTGACACAAATACACTCAAGATAGCAAGCCTCCCATCCTCAGTGAGGTCAAGGAGCTCGCCGAAGCAGAGGCAATCCTTCACATTGCTTGGCCATATTCCTTCCCCCCGTCCTTGTATATCTTCGCCGACCGTGCCCTCGCATTCCCCGAGAACCGAAGAGCAAAGCTCCACCTCGGGGGATAACTATCATTAGCAGACAATCTCATGCTCAGCGATTGACCACCGTTACCTAATACAGTAGAATTGTGTCCAGCGAATGCAGGAGCAATCTCATGGCAGGGCAGAAAGACCGCGAGGAATTGTTGCGGCAAATAACTGACATCGAGCTACGTATGTTTCTGGCCGTCGAGCCTTCCATTCCTTCGGCATGTCAAGAGCAGCCTGAGACCTTTAAACTGATGCGCAAAGCCAGCTTCTATGTCCTATCCAATGAAACATTGGAATGCTATCTCGAGGATATCCAGGAGGCTTTGGAGGAAAATAGAAACCTGATGGAGTTAAAATACGCTCGGATAGACGATCTGATCCCCCGCCTCAACGATAACCCCATCATTGACAAGATTGTCGAGGCTGAGGGTCGCTGGCTAAAGGAACTGGCGCAAAGATACCCCCTGACCTTTAAGGGGCGTGCCGAATATGCCGCGGGGGTTTATCTTCGTAGCGAGCTCGAGACATATTCCAACAACACCTTAGAATCATATTTCAAGGATGTTTCTAAGGCTATGGAAGAGGGACGAAACCTAACGGAGGAACGATACACCTTCATTTTTCAGCAGACAGGTTACGACTCCATCGACGATGTGGAGATGGAGAGGAAGAAGGCTCAATAATCATCCACGCGCTTCATCAGAAGCGAACCGCATACTACTAGCTGCCGGAGTGGGGCTGTAGCTCAACTGGGAGAGCGCCTCCCTTGCACGGAGGAGGTCAGGGGT
>CAZCXP010000175.1:0-2552 GCA_964502665.1 uncultured Dehalococcoidia bacterium
TCCAGGTGGCATCGAGACCATGCCAGGCGTCGGTCACGCCCGTGCTAAGTTCATACCAAGATACGCCATTCTGATCAGACCAGAAATGGACCAGGCTATTGTTTGCCAGGATGGCCCAGTAGTAAACCCGGTTGTCCCAGTCATCGGCATTGGTGCAGAGGGCGATCTCCCTGATGTCCACTCCCTTGTCGAAGACCGTGACCCAGCCATAGGAGGTGTCTATGGCGCCATTGCTGACAAGGGCACGCCTCAGGCGAGCCTCCTGGGGCAGGAAGGTACCATCCCAGCCCACATATCCCACATAGAGGTAGTCGTCGACAACCGCAGCGCTGGTATCCTCGATCTCGTAACCGGACGACCACTCGAATGTCTCCTGCCAGGTCTGGCCACCATCAGTCGAGATATTGATCGACCAGCAGTAATATCCGGAATCTGGATCATAGAACCGCAACACGGCAAACAGGTTTCCAGTCTGGGCATCAAAATCGAGGTGCTGTTCCACGATATGATCTCTGGTGCCGATGCGGACATCGCTGGCCGGCTCGATATCCCCCGCAGGCTTGGGGTTTTTCCAGCTGATGCCGGCTGCAACCGCCAGTCCTCCGGTTTCAACAGCCTTCAGGCTCTCAATGGCCTCGGCAAACGCGCCGCTGTTCCATAGCGCTTCGATATTCCTGACCTCGGCCATGGTAGCGGCGTCCAGATCGCTGGCCACTTCCAGTTGAAGTACGGCATTCTGCTTTTCAGCCTGGTCAAGAGCCTGCAGCCTTTCCCACATAGGAACACTGGTTGCAGCCTCCTGTTCAGGGGCATCCCCGACATCGCTGCCTGGTACAGACCTCCCTTCCTTTATGGCAGGCGTGGCTGGGGCAGGCTGATTGTCATCGGCCGCAGCACTCTCCACTTTGCTGACAAGGAACACAGGTTCGCCAGCAACCGGATCTTCATCGGGATTTCCCGAGGGGTTATCGCTCGGGGCCATCGCCACCGACGCAGTTCCCGTCTCCTCATCGCAGATAGTGTATACCTGAAGCGGAGCATCGCCCACATTGGCTATGTTAAGTGGGAGCTGACAGGTTGTATCTTGTACCAGAGTTGTCTCAAGGCTGGTAGGGTTGACCAGGATGTCTGGCGCAGTCGGTGCTCTTTCGACAACTGGCACTACGGCGAAACTCGTGTCGCCCGCAAATCGCATACAACTCGGTGAACTTGCACACTGAGGATAATCCGCCTGTGCCTGCTCAAATGCTGCCTTTACCGTATAGCCCTGATCCATATAATCGAACAGCGCGTCTTGCCAAGAGACTGACACGGTCCAGCAACTGTCACAATGCGCACTAGACATGCCACAATAGCCAACAGTAGCGGTGTCCTCTGTTGAGCCTTTTCTGAACTCATATGAGAAGGTACCATCGGTAGTGTCACACATTCCCTCACAACTGCCTATGAACGCGAAAGGCATCTTTGTGTATGCCGCAATCCACGTTTCGATCTCAGATGAGTATGTGTATTCTGCGTCGTTTCCGCCCACGCATCCGCTCTTGAAATAGAAGCTGCCGCCATGCGCCAGCTCATAGAACATCGCCGTATCAGTGCTCTGAACATGGCTTTGAACCTTGGCCTCGGTTGGCCATTGCACAGCCTCGGTGGGATAGCCCATGGTGTTGAACCAAGATTCTGCGTTCTTATACCAGCTGGTCCACGTTCCACTGCAAGGGCCAAAATACTGTGGACCGGATAGTGAGAACCCTGTGTAAGGCGGCGGAACACCGTAGCCCAGTATTTCCCCATCTACAGAATCAATGATTGTGTCAATCATTTCGTTACTGTCAACACTTGTCACCACCCAGCAGGGATTCTCGGGCGTTGGCTCCAGTGGGAAAACATCTGATTCTGGGGATATTATGTAAAGCCTGGTATACTGAACCTCTCCCCTGACCATGGATTCCGCCTGTTCTTCAGTAATCCCAATCGCCGGGGGCAAATACTCTGCCAAGTCCTCTCGCCAATGTCTCCTTTCTTTCAGAAGTGCCCCCGTATTCTTATCAAACTGGTATACTATGTAGTCCCCCTCCACAATTGCATCACCTATCATCCTCTGATGCCAACGGACTATCAAATCGCCGATCTCAACCACTTCGAACTCTTCGTCACCCAGCTCGTATTCCGTGCTAATGCGACTGCTGTCTGAGTCCAACACGTCAACATCCGCAGCACCTTGATCTTCAATAAGCAAATCTTCGGCGGTGGATTTCACAGCACCGACGTCGCCTCCTGCTGCAACCCCGACAGCCGGTATCGCGGTAGCAACAAGCGCCGCCATCATAACCAGTGCCGATATCAACTGTACCATTGCCTTCGAAAACTTACCCCATCTTTTCCTGAAGTGTTTCATCGTTGCTCTCCCTTCCTATGAGTTCTCGTGGTCCAACAGAAGCGCCGTCACAAAGTCAGGTCCTGGCAAAAAATGGCCCCCTGTCTTCTTGTTAATAGGAACTACCCGCGCCCTGTGGCTCTTACCGAGGTCTGCCCGTCGCTGCGCGCACAGCGAC
>CAZCXP010000175.1:2652-4295 GCA_964502665.1 uncultured Dehalococcoidia bacterium
GGTGGAAATTTTGGTCTCTAATGTGCCTTATCCGGTGGAAAATGGTGGAATTTTGGTCACAATTTGGTGGAAAATTAGAAAGAAGGGGTGAAGAGGACAACGTGGACCTGCAATCCTGGCCTGGAACGAGGCCGATCCAGAAGGACTCCCATGCTGAACGGCCCCGCAATTGGACCGGGGTAGCACCACGCTGATAGCCGGGAATTCTGCGCTCTGTCAACACCGCGCTGCCTGCTGTGTATGCCGAAGCCAGGTTGAGACTACCGCGACCGGCTTGGAGGCCCACGGGGTTGAGCGCCGGTGTTGCAACCCAAGCGGTTAAGAGGAACAATGCACGACCTGCGTGGCCGTAGTTTCAAACTCGTTTATTCGTCGCTCCCGCGACATCAAATGCAGCTTTCGTAGGTAAGATTGTCCCTGTGCATCTGGACGATTTCCCCCCAATTTTCCACCAAAATGCGACCAAAATTCCACCATTTTCCACCAAACGGGGCACCTTAGCGACCTATATTTGTACCAAGTGCTGCTACACTGATATCGGAATGCTGGGCGCGGTCAGCACAGGGCGGTGCTATTGAGTCGCGCAACTGCAAAGGCGGGGGGTAAGGGTTCGTTTACAATATTCTTCCTGCTGTGGAACGATTGATGTGAAGGGAGGAGCGATGAAGCAGATTGGGAAACTCAAAATGGTGCTTGTGTTGGCACTTGTAACCATGCTGGTGGCTGCCGTGCCGGTGGCTGCAGCGACTCCAGGTAGCCAGACATGGTATCTGACCAAAAGCGAGTATATCGGAGCAGCAGCTGTTGATGGCACGCTACACAGCTGTGACAATGTCATGAGCAAGGACGCACCTGGAGGCCGTTGTTGTTGTTCCATCGAATGGATCGGAGAGATATGCAGCCTAGACATGACCGCATGGTGGTATAGTGAAGGCGCGCAACCAGAAGGCATCAGTGCGACATTTCCCGCAGGAGGCATATGGTATGTGAACCTGCTGTACTGGAATTCAATCGGCTCTGGTACGCTGTTGGCGGAGATAGTCTATGTTGACGAGAGCGGTGCAATTGGGGGCACAATTGCCTCCGGAAGTGTGCCCATAACGGCGATGTGGCAACTTAAAGAGGTGTCGATCGCGTGTGATAGCGGCGCTGTGTCGAAGACGGTCCCGGGAAAGAATAGACTGGCTCTGAGGCTCGCTTACGACGCTGACTGCTGGGCCGACGGGATGCTCATATTCTATGGGGCACCCGATTGCCTTTCCTCAGTCGTAAGTCCAGAGACAGATCCCGGTTTTCCCACGCCGGAGCTTTCCACAATACTCCTTTTGGGAAGTGGCTTGGTTTGCCTCGCAGGATATCGGATCATGGCGAGGCGCAACAGCAAAACCCGTTGAAGTTTGATTGACGCATTCAGGCTGCAGTTCATGGCGGAGAACTCCCCTTGTACAGTGGGGGAGTTCTCCGTTTGATGTTCTCTTGGTACGCACCAGCCCGGTGCGTAGATAGCCTCAAAGGGGGGATTGCTGCTCTTCAATCGCGGCTGATCCTTTTGCTAATCCACTTCAGCCCCCGGGGAGGCATGGGCGGGCTATGCACTCGGGTTCACTACGCGCCCGACAAACAGAATGGCGCCGGTCTCGATG
>CAZCXP010000176.1:0-4263 GCA_964502665.1 uncultured Dehalococcoidia bacterium
GGGCGGCTGTACCTACGAGCTCGATCAGGTGGTTTAGGTCTGAGCCGGCGCCGAATATCTCCCTGACGCCCTCTTTCTTCAGCCAGTCGAAGTCCTCATCCGGTATCAGGCCTCCAACCAGCACCATCACGTCGTCCATTCCTTTTTCTTTCAGCAGCCTCATCACCTCCGGCACGTGAGCATCATAGGCCCCCGTTGAGAAGCTCATCCCGATCACATCCACATCCTCCTCAACGGCTGAGGCTACTATCTCCTCCGGCCGCATATACACAATATAGACCACCTCGAAGCCTGCATCCCTCAGGCTCGCTACGACGGTTTTCACCCCCCGGTCATGGCACTCCATCCAGTGCTTGACCAGAAGGACCTTGGCTTTGCCATTGGATTTCAATTCTCAGTACCTCCTACCTTGAGTTGGCTGCTGGCAGCTAGTGCGGCAGTGACACGCTGTACTGGGGCCCCCATTTGAAGACCTTCCTCAGGGTTTTGGATATCTCGCCCGCGGTTGCCTTGGCCCTGGCCGCTTCGATGCACGCCGGCATGACGTGGCCGTACTCACCCTTGTCCAAGCGCTCCGCTGCCGCCACCAGCGCGTTTAGGGCTGCGTCGGTCTTCGCCTGGTCACGCCTGGCCTTGTACTCCTTGATGCGCTCTATGGCGACCCTGGCCACGTTGGGATCGGCGCGGAAGGGTTTGATTTTCCCCTCTTCAGGCACGATGTACTTGTTCCAGCCTACGATTACGTTTTCCCCGCTATCAATCGACCGCCGCCACTCGCTGGAGTGCTTGCGCAGCGTGCCCATCAGCATGCCGCTTTTGTGGGCCTTCACGAAGCCGCCGGCATCGTCTATTTCCTTCAGAACCTTTCTCGCTTCCTGCTCCATCCTGTGTGTAAGCCACTCCACGTAATAGGAACCTGCAAGCGGATCGCTCACCTTGGTTATGCCCGTCTCATGGCGTATAACCTGCTGTATCCTCAGCGATAGAATCGCCGACTCTTCTGTGGGAATGCCGATTGGCTCGTCGTATGCCGGCACTTCCATCGCCGTTGTACCTGAGAGGCATGCACCCAGGGCGTGATAGGCGCTGCGAATCAGGTTGACCAGCGGCTGCTGCTTGGTCAACTCAAAACAGGACGTGTGTGTATGCGTCCTCAACTGCATCGATGATGCCCGCTTGCACCCGTATCTCTCCCGAGCAATGGTTGCCCACAGCTTTCTCCACGCTCTGAACATGCAGACATACTCGAAGAAGTCATTGCACTGGGCTATCTGAAATCCTATTCCCGGCATGAACGAATCGGGGTCCAGGCCTGCGGCGACGCACGAGTCGGCAATCGCCCTGGCCGTAGCTATACCGTAGCTCATCTGGTGGACAGCGTCAGCACCTGTTTCCGACATGCCGTGACCCTGGATATTGGTGTGATTCCACCGGGGCATCTCTTTGCTGCAGAAGCATATGACGTCAGTGGCCAGTTTGAGGCCGCCCTCGGTTTCCCAGAGATGGTTGGGGGCATACCACGCTCCGAACTGCCAGTTCATGGTGTTGCCGCGAAGCTGGTCCGGTGTTAGGCCCTGAGACTCGGCATACGCAATGAAGTGGGCCAGATAGGGGAGGGTGTCGCCATTTATGAGCACAATGTTGGTCTTGGTGAGGTCTATGCCGTGGAGCATCCGACCGAAATCCTCGTCGGTGGGGCAGCTCACTCCATCTTTGCCTATATACCCTTGTGCATCGGGGTCGTCGGGATCGACTCCAAAGTGGGTCGGCACGTCAACCACTATGTTGTAGGCCCGGCCGCCGAAGTAACCCTCCATCCCGGCTTCGGCCAGCTTGTCCATCCGCTCCCGAGTATGCTCCGGCAGCCCATAGCCGTGCACCGGTTGATTTATCCATGGCTGGAACTGATAGTGCAGGGGGTAGTTGCTTCTCATGTAAGGATAAGAGCCGGGCACACCGATATCCTTTTCAAAGTCGAGGCCTTGAATGTCCAGCGGGGTATATAACGGCTTTATCGGTATCCCGGATGAGCCCGTAGTCGAGGAGAAGTCCCTCCCCTGATACCGCTCAGCGATAGCGGCCTCGTACTGCTCCATCAGTTTCCGGCATTGTTCCAGAGTTTTCTCGTCAAACATCTGCTCTCCTCCTTATGGATGAACGCATATTGATTTGGCGCCGTTCAGGCAGTTTCCCATTCGGCCTCGATGATGGACGGGAGCTTGGCGGCCCGTTCCTTGCCGCTCATGAAGTCCAGAAACCTGATGCCCTGCGGGTCGATCTGCTTGATCAGCTCGAGTTCCTGCACGGTGGGTGCTTTGGTAACCGGGCAATCCGAAGGGATTTCCACTTCGAACCCGGTGTTGCTGATGACGTCCTCGGCTGTGACGCCGTTGTGCAGCGACAGGACCTTCCATTTGCCGCGCTCGACCATCTGCATGACGCAGAGATTGGTGACCACGATCATGGGGCCGGGGCGGAGTCCCTGGGCCCTGCGCTCCTCGTCGGTGAAGTAGTACCTGGTGCCCGTGATATAGTTGACCTTGGGAACAAAGGTGTTTTTCGAGTGGCCTGCGAAGTAAGCGACGCTCTTGCGATGCAGGCCGTAGACCACCGGTGCGCCGGCGCCTCCGGGCAGCCGCAGCGCGCGGGGGTTTATTTCGCCCGTGGGATTGCCCTCGGCGTCCTTGACCGGCAGCGCCAGCCAGGAGATGTTGATATCGCCGTTGGCGTCCAGTTGTGCGCTGGAAACGGCCTCTACATCCCCCATTCCCCGCAGGTGCAAAGCTTCGATGCATTCTGTCATCGACCAGAGCCCCGCGGCAAACTCGGTGCAGGCAGCCTCTGAGGTATGGAAGCTCAACTGGAAGGGAAGGGGGTCAACGCCGCTATAGCCCACGATGAAGGCGTTGGGCGCATGGGTCAGCTTGGCCAGCATGTAGGCGGTGTACGCCAGTGGGGTGAATGAGCCCAGTATAATGGAATCCCCGTCATCAATGGTGCGGGCCAGGCTCACCACCATCTGGGACGAGGCATCGAACTCCGGTGCGGCCTGGTCACTCAGAGCCTGAGGAAACTCGATGCGCCTGGTATTCTTGGCCAGCCTGGTGAGTTTCCTCCTGGCCGTCTCCCCACCGACATTTCTCATGTACTCCTCTTCGTTTTGGCCGATGAGTCCTGGGATGTATTCGCCCGCGGTCTCGGGATTGCCGATGCCCTGGACATCCTTCATCATCTGCATAAGATGAGGGGAGTAGTAAGGGACGCAACTGCAGGGGGAGGCTCCGAAGGGGGAGTAGATCACCAGGTCAACCTCGGGGCGGAAGAGCACGGTTGCCGTCTTGTCGGCGCGAATCTGTTCCGGGGAGACGATCTCTTCCACGGTTACGACTACGTACCTGGCGGCCATGGCCATATCCAGGTCCGATGCAGAGGTGCCGAAAATCTGCACGTTCCCCTGCTCATCGGCCCTTTGCGCGTGGATGATGGCCACATCCGGTGCAATGGCCTGGACGGCCGTGAGCTCTTTGCCGGTAAAGGGGCAGGTCACGGTCTTATATAGCTCGGGGGCTTCCTTGACGATATCCGATCCTTTGGGGCCGGCGAACGCAGCGAAGGGAACACCTCTTCCCGCGGCTTGCAGTCCCTTGACCATGCTGCAACCTTCAATCTCGGTCAGCTTGATCAGGCTTCTCTGCGCGACTCTGCGGAAGTTGGGGGGCAGGCCGAAAGCCTCCAGGCTCAAAAAGCTGAAGACCAGATGGTCCACCGCGCCCGCAGCCAGAAGCCACTCCATTTCCCAGCCACCGACGATGGACATCACCTTCAAGCCGGTGATTTTCTGCCGGATGATTTCCCTGATGATGGCCATGGGCTTGTTGCAGCTCCAGCCGCCCCCGATAGCTACAAAGCTTCCATCCTTGACAAACTCCCCGATATCGCTTAGCTTCCCAACCTTGTTGTGACTGGTCATGTGTTGCCTCTTCACTTGAGATTTAGTGGCAGCTTTCTAGTCCTGTCCATTTTGAATCTTGAGGGAGAACACCAGGAAGCGCAGGTATTTTAAGATACTCCTCGCTCGCTGTCAACGAGTCCGTTCGGATTGACGAGCCAACGCCCCCCTTTTTGAAATCAAGCGTAGGAAGGACCAGGAACCTGAATGCGTGGATTCTGCAGGTTATACGCTTTCGCGTAAGATACCTCTCCCTTCGAGGGAGAGGGTAGAGCCTGTCCTGAGCCCTGGCCTTGGCCAGGCCCAAGGCTTGC
>CAZCXP010000177.1:0-4252 GCA_964502665.1 uncultured Dehalococcoidia bacterium
CCGAGTGGCCCGACGAAATGTCACCTCAGAGATTGGAAGTATATATGGCCCAGGTCAGGTAATTCAGGGAGAGGTTGGGGGTCTAGCCCTACTGCCTCCAAGTGCTCATCCTAGTATCTCATGGGCTACACCACGTCTTCTGGCCCCACTGGCGCACCTCCTCGGTTTAACGCGTTCCATAACTTCTGACCAGACTGACCGCTGGAGCCAGCCTTCCGGGGCAGGTTGCGCCGTAAGAAAAGGCAAACTGAAATAACTGACTGACTAGTAGCCACAGGAGTCGTTTAATGACAAAGATAGCCGATGATATAACCCAGTTAATCGGAAATACGCCGCTAGTTAGGCTGAATAGGATAGCGCGTGGGCTGAACGCCAACGTGGTGGCGAAGCTTGAATCCTTTAATCCCTGCGGCAGCGTCAAGGATAGAATAGGTGTCTCCATGATCAAGGCCGCTGAGGATGCCGGACTGATCAAGCACGACACCGTTATCATTGAGCCCACCAGCGGCAATACGGGAATCGCGCTGGCCTTTGTCTGCGCCGCTAAGGGCTACAGACTGCTTCTCACCATGCCCGACACGATGTCCATCGAACGAAGGCAACTCCTGGCTGCTTTTGGGGCGGAACTGGTATTGACCCCTGGATCGGAGGGGATGCGAGGGGCGGTCGAGAAGGCTGAGGAGCTGGTGAGAGAGACTCCCAATTCTTTCATGCCACAGCAATTCAAGAATCCCGCCAATCCTCGTATCCATAGAGAGACAACAGCCGAGGAGATCTGGCAGGACACGGATGGGAGGGTAGATATTCTGGTTTCAGGTGTGGGGACCGGGGGGACGATTAGCGGCGTAGCTGAGGTGATCAAGCCGAGAAAGCCAGGATTCAAGGCCATTGCGGTCGAACCCGCTGACTCCCCGGTCCTTTCCGGCGGCAAGCCCAACCCACATAAGATTCAGGGCATCGGCGCCGGATTCGTGCCCGATGTATTGCGATTGGACTTAATCGATGAAATAATCAAGGTTACCAATGAGGATGCGGGAATAACTGCACGGAGATTGGCCAAAGAGGAAGGGATATTGGCAGGAATATCCTCCGGCGCAGCTACATGGGCAGCTTTGGAGGTCGCCAGGAGGGCAGAAAATAGAGGTAAGCTTATCGTTGTGGTTCTGCCCGACAGCGGCGGGCGCTATTTGACTACCTGGCTTTTCCAAGAATGAAGGTTGGGGACAAAGAGAGGTGATCCGTGTGTTTAAGACCTTGAGAGAGGACGTTCGGACTGTTTTCGCCAGAGATCCAGCAGCTAGAAGCAAATTGGAAGTCTTGCTTTGTTACCCTGGATTACACGCCTTGTGGCTTCACCGTCTCGCCCACTGGCTTTGGAGGCATAGGTCCCGTCTGCCTGCCCGTTTGATCTCTCACTGGGCTCGCTTCTTAACTGGAATCGAAATCCATCCTAACGCTGTGATTGGCAAGAGGTTCTTCATCGACCACGGAGCTGGGGTAGTAATCGGGGAGACGGCAGAGATCGGGGACGACGTGCTGATCTATCAAGGGGTGGTTCTTGGCGGAACAACCCTGGAGAAGAAAAAGCGCCACCCCACTATCGGCAACAAAGTGGTTGTCGGCTCAGCGGCGATATTGCTTGGCCCCATCACCGTAGGGGACGGAGCCCGGATTGGTGCCAATTCCGTCGTGGTGAGGTCCGTGCCTCCGGGAGCCATCGTGGTTGGAGTCCCCGGACGAGTAGTGGGAGGCCTGGGGGAACCAGCAATGGATTTGGAGCATGGAAAGCTCCCTGACCCTTTTAGCGAGGCAATCAGAATCATCCTGGAAGAACAAGCCAGGTTAAGCGAGCGCATAGGCAAACTGGAAGAGTCTACGGGCTTCACAGTCGCTCCAGATGAGCTGGCTGAGAAGATAATTGAGATTGAAAAGGCGTTCAATAACAGGGAGGGGATGAGGGAGGGGGGAGACAATGAGGAAGCCTGAACTATGGCCCGAGTAATGGTAGCTATGAGCGGTGGGGTGGATTCGTCGGTCGCTGCTGCCCTTCTTAAGAAGGAGGGCCATGAGGTCGTCGGTGTGACCATGAGAATATGGAACGGCGAACCTCTCCCTGAACAAGAACGTGGGCGCTGCTGCTATGGCCCAGATGAAGAGGATATAGAGGACGCCCGCAAGGTGGCCCAGGCCCTAGACATCCCCTTCCACGTTTTCGACCTCAGACGGGAATACAAGAACGAGGTTCTGGACTACGTTCTGCGGGAGTATCTGTGCGGAAGAACGCCCAATCCATGCATTCGGTGTAATCGCAGGGTTAAGCTGGATAAGCTGGTCGAAAAGGCCTGGCAAGCTGGCATTGGCTTCGATTATGTCGCAACAGGCCACTATGCTCGGGTCGAGTGGAGCCAAAGCAAGCGCCGCTATCTACTCAAAAAGGCCAGTGACGAAACCAAGGACCAGTCCTACTTCCTCTCCTCTTTGTCCCAGGCGCAGCTCGGCCGCTGCCTTTTTCCCTTAGGCAATCACACCAAGAAAGAGGTGAGAGGGTTGGCTTCCGCTTTTGACCTCGCCATGGATGATAGGCCTGAGAGTCAGGACTTTGTTGCGGGAGGTTATTCCTCTCTCCTAAGGGCAGCCGCACGGCCAGGCCCTATTCTTGACAGGCAGGGGAACGTCCTGGGTGAGCACCGAGGAATCCCGTTTTATACCATTGGCCAGCGCAAAGGGCTGGGCATATCGGCGAGGGAGGCTCTCTATGTGACCAGTATTGACCAGGAAAGAAATGCCATCGTCGCCGGAACAAGAGAGGAACTGTATGAGGACGAGCTTATATGCGCTCAGCCAAACTGGATAGCGATACCAGGGCTGAGGCACCCTACCAAGGTAAAGGCGAAGATAAGGTACAGTCATAGAGAGACCGAAGCCGTGATAGCCCCCCTGGCCAGGGACGAGGTGCACGTCAAGTTTAAGGAGCCGCAGATGGCGATCACCCCGGGGCAGGCGGTAGTCTTCTACAATAGAGACGTGGTTCTGGGTGGCGGCACGATCGAACGAGCAACGAGGGGACATCAGGAGGAGACTCGCCTCAAAGCAGAGGAGGCCGTGGACACGATGTTGCAGATAGGCACGGGATGACGGAGGAGGCTTCCCCCTACTATTCTACCCCGCGATAACCACCAAAAATGCCTATATTCACTATTGTGCAACTAATGATATCTTTGCTAACATTGAATTGCAGGATGGAAACAAATGAAGCGACGTTACGCTGCGTTGTCATGCGTAGCAGGGCTGGTACTACTGGGACTGCTTGCGTGCCCCGCCTGCTCCAATCCTGAACCCAACCCCACCCCAACGCTGTTCGACTTGTCAGGCGTGATCGATGAAGACGGCGTAGTACGGGAGGACATCGAGTACAGCACTCCTGATGGAACTCTGGAACTGCAGATCACCGGTGGCACCACAGCTCGGACGGAAGATGGTGCGCCGCTGCCATCTGTGGAGGTAGAAGTAGTATGTGCAGACATAGCGCCCCCGCCGGCCGGCGACTACATAGTTGACTGCGCCTACGACCTTGCGCCGGACGGTGCTACCTTTGATCCTCCGATCACGCTGGTAGTGCATTATAACCCCGCTTTGGTCCCGCAGGGGGTCGCCGAGGAGGAACTGGGTATAGCTTACCTTAACGTGGCGACAGGGCAGTGGGTATGGCTCCCCTCAACTATAGACACCGAGAATCACGCTGTCACCGCTGAGGCAAATCACCTCACAGAGTTCGCCGTATAATCCCCCCCCCCGGCACCCCCAGCCACCCCCCCCCCCGCGACGGGACCGCCTCCTCCACCCACCCCCACCCCCACTATCACATCCACGCCCACTCCGGTCCCAACGCCTACGCCTACACCGCCACCTACTCCGCCAGCTACGGCAACACCTACGCCGTCACCTACGCCCACGCCGATACCAGGAGGCGGGTGGGCACCGCCACCGCCAGCACCACCTACTCCTACACCGTCGCCAACACCGACACTTGCGCCTACGCCAACCCCTACTCCCACGCCTACGCCTACGCCTACGCCATCACCAACCCCTACTCCCACGCCTACGCCTACGCCTACGCCATCGCCAACGCCTACACCTTCGCCAACACCTACACCTTCGCCTACTCCCACGCCCAGTCCCACTCCGACGCCCACTCCCTCGCCTACGCCCGCATGCGATGCCGACTTCTCAGCCAACAAATGCACAGACGCAG
>CAZCXP010000178.1:0-4240 GCA_964502665.1 uncultured Dehalococcoidia bacterium
CAAGGCCAGGGCTCAGGACAGGCTCTAACCTCTCCCTTCAAGGGAGAGGGATTTGTACGGAGATTTCTGCAGGATAGTGTGCTTACTCCCTACAGGTCCAATCTCCCCACACTTCTCACTCCGCCAAGCCCATCCACCTCGGCCAGCAAATCAACAACCTTCCGCTGGCTCACAGGATGAACCAAATCAGGCGCGATCTCGACAAGGGGGACGAGCACAAAAGCACGCTCAGCGACACCAGGATGCGGGATGGTAAGCTCGGCGGTCTGGGTCACCAGGTCTCCATAAAAGAGGATGTCTATGTCGATAGGTCGAGGAGCATTGCGAAATCCGGGTTTCCTGCCAAGATCGCTTTCGATTTGGTTTATGAAACGTAGAAGCTCAAAGGGATCCAGCTCGGTCATTGCTGATACAACCGCATTGAGAAACAATGGCTGTTCCTTGAAGCCTAAAGGCTCGGTCTGGTAAACAGAGGATATCTCGCTGATGGTCACCCGTTGAGACAAGCGCCCTAAGGCCATGGTCAGACTACCCATCCTGTCTCCCAG
This sequence comes from uncultured Dehalococcoidia bacterium, assembly GCA_964502665.1. Taxonomy (GTDB): domain Bacteria; phylum Chloroflexota; class Dehalococcoidia; order SZUA-161; family SZUA-161; genus SOKG01. The sequence continues at coordinate 549 of CAZCXP010000178.1, forward strand.
ATTCGATCCCAGACCGAGGTATATCGTAGCCGGCAAAGAGATATCCGCCATCTCAATTCCTGCTCAGGAAGGGCTCCCCCTGACGATAGCATCGCTCATCCTGACAACCCGGACCATCCGATCCACGTCGTGCACCCTGACTATATCAGCGCCAGCGGCAATGCCAATGGCCACCGAGGCCGCTGTTCCCTCCAGGCGCTGATCGACGGGGAGATCGAGCACCAGCCCGATGAACGACTTGCGCGACGTGCCCAGAAGGATTGGCCGTCCGATTGACTTCAGTTCTGATAGGCGGCGGACAAGCTCCAGGTTCTGTTCCACCGTCTTACCGAAGCCGACCCCGGGGTCTATGATGATGTTGTTCCAATCAACCCCGGCCTTCAGCGCCAGTTGTACGCTTCTCTTGAGGTCGGCGACAAGCTCGGGAAAGAACTGGTGAAAGGAAGCGCCCCTTTGATTCTGTGCAATGACCAGCGGTACCCCGTTATCCGCTGCCACCAGCGCTAGCTCCGGGTCACGCTTCAGCCCCCAGACATCGTTGATCATTCCTGCTCCTGCTGCTACTGCCTCTCGCGCGACCGCCGCCTTACAAGTATCGATGCTTACCGGCACGGACAGTTCGCCTGCCAACCTCTCAATTACCGACAGCACCCGCTTCAGCTCTTCCTCAATGGAAACAGGGATGAAGTCCGGACGGGTAGACTCCCCACCGACATCGATAATGTCAGCCCCCTCAGCGACAAACCGCTGCGCTTGAGCAACGGCAGCGTCCACATCGCGAAGCCCATCGCCGGAGAAGGAATCAGGGGAAACGTTGACAACTCCCATAACGTAGGTTCGCTGCCCCCATCTGAACTCCACATTACCACACCGGGTAACTCCCAGTGGGTCTTGTGAAACATTGTCCATATCGCGCCTCAAAGGCAAGCCCCGGTTACATTATAGCATGACCCCCATCAGTGCACAGCAAGTGTTCAGCAATCACGGCTGGGTAGGTTGCTCGACGTCGGGCAACCTACCCAATCAGCATTCAGCTTTTTCGATAAAAAGGTCACAAAATCCCCCTTAGTCCCCCTTTAGAAAAGGGGGATTTGCTGAAAGCTGACGGCTGAACGCTTAAGTTTACTCGGTGGCTCCGTTGTGGTAGAATTGAATCTGGAGTAGAAGCTAGCAGAAGGTTCACGAGGTAACTACCAATGCCAATCTACGAATATCGGTGCAATAACTGCCGACGCAGGGTGGAGGTATTTGTCCAGGGCTTTTCCCCTCCCTCAAACCCAACCTGTAGCCGATGTGGCAGCAAGAACCTCGACCGCGTCTTCTCCAAATTCGCTGTCCGCAGATCCAAGTCAGATAAGAGCGTCTACGATGATATCCTCTCCGACTCCAAGCTGACTCAAGGCCTGATGCGCAATGACCCCCGTGCGCTCGCTGAGTGGAGCCGCAAGATGAGCCGGGCTGCCGACGAAGACATCACTCCTGAAACTGAGGAGCTTATGGACAGGATGGAGGCAGGCGAGGACATCTCCGAGGTAGTGGAGGCGATCAAACCACCAGAGTTAAGGGGGGAAGACTGAACGGAGCCACCAACCATGCCTATCTATGAGTTTCGCTGCAACGCCTGCCAACAGAAAGCAAGCTTCTTCGTCAGGACCGTTGGCGATCCCCTGAGCCCTACCTGCCCCGCCTGCGGCAGCGACAACCTCGAGCGCTGCATTTCGAGGTTTGCCTACCACAAGTCAACCGAGACAATTTACGAGGAATCTGGCGAACCTACCATGTTCCCCAAAAACCCCGACTACTACAAAGATCCACGCAACATCGGGCGACATACGGAAAAGAGGCTCAAGGAACTGGGCGTAGACATGGACAGCGAAGAATACCGGGATACCTTCGCCGGGGTTAAGGAGACAATCGCCGCTGCCAGAGAAGGCGAATTGCCCAAGACTCTCAAGGATCAACTCTAGGGTTACCTCGATATGCTGCGTATTCTGGATGCCAATCTCAACCGTATCGGAGAGGGATTGCGCCTCCTCGAGGACATATGCCGCTTCACCCTGAACGACCCCGATCTCAGCGAGCAGCTCAAGGCCCTACGCCACGAGCTGCTCCCCAAAGAGCGGTCGTTTCAGGAGAAACTCCTCAACGCTCGCCAGGCAGGGGAAGATGTAGGTGCTTCTTTGGAGGTAGACAGCGAGGGGGAACGGGCCGATGTTGTCAGCCTGGTCAGAGCCAACTCAAGTCGGGTGCAGCAATCGTTGCGAGTGCTGGAAGAGATCACCAAAATCCCCGGGCAGGACTTCGGCCTGGACTGGGAGAGACTGAAGAGTGCCCGGTTCACTCTGTACGAGCTGGAGCAACGGATATTCCTGAAGCTAAGTCGCCATGACAGGACAAAGAGAATAACCGGGCTGTATCTGATTCTAGATGCCCAGGCGCTCGCGGGGCGAAACGAGGTTGAGGCCGCGCGGCAGGCAATTCAAGGAGGGGCCAGTGTCATCCAGCTTCGCGACAAGGTTCGCCCCAAAGCCGAGCTTGTACCTCTGGCTCAAGAGCTACAAAAGGCATGCGCCGAAGCCAACGTCCTTTTCATCGTGAACGACCACCTGGACATCGCCCTCGCCTCCGATGCCGATGGGCTTCACCTGGGGCAGGAGGACTTGCCTCTTCCCATTGCCCGAAGGTTACTACCTATTGACAGAATCCTGGGCAGCTCCGCGGCCACCCTGGATGAGGCACTTGAAGCTCAAGGGCAGGGGGCTGATTATGTCGCCGTAGGCTCAATCTATCCCACTCCATCGAAACCGGGCACAAGGCTCGCAGGACCTGAGACCCTGCGCCAGGTGAAAGAGAAGGTGTCGGTCCCTGTAGTTGCCATTGGCGGGATAAACGAGGATAATGTCGCTGAGGTCATAAACGCCGGCGCCGATGCGGTTGCTGTGATCAGCGCTGTGCTCGGGGCCAATGACGTCAGGGAAGCTAGTCGAAGGCTAACAGCGAGAATAGGGGGTAACAGATAGATGACCAAGCCCACTTCAAAACTCGACTCGATTGGGGAAAAGGTGCGCTCCCACTTCACCACCGAGGACAGCGCGCGGGAGAAGGGGCTCAGGCTTTCCCGCGAATCGATCCGCTTCAGTGCCAATGCCATCCGCACCGTGCATCGCGGGGAATACAACCAGGCCAGAGAGCTCATCAACTCCTCACGGGCCAACGTAGAGGAGATGAGTCGCACGCTGGCTGAACACGGCGAGCTATTCTATGGCGGCTTCGTCCACAACGCCCAGAAGGAGTATGCCGAGGCCTGCATCACCCTGGCGCTGGTATCAGGAGAGACTTTGCCCGACCCCGATGATCTTGGCATCAGCTACGCTGCTTACCTCAACGGTCTCGGTGAGGCAGCAGGCGAGCTCAGGCGGCATTTGCTCGATACCCTTAGGGAAGGCCGCATCGACCGCTGCGAGGAAGTACTCGAGGCCATGGACGACATCTACAGCCTCCTGGTAACAATCGACTTCCACGACGCCCTGACCGGCGGCTTGAGACGGACCACTGATATGGTACGGGGTGTCCTCGAGAGAACCAGAGGCGACTTCACCATCTCACTGAGACAGAAAGAGCTGGAGCAGAAGCTGGAAGATTTCGGGGGCAAGCTCAACAAAAAGTAGGGGCGACCCAGTGCGGTCGCCCTG
>CAZCXP010000179.1:0-2591 GCA_964502665.1 uncultured Dehalococcoidia bacterium
GTGATCTCCTGGCTGAGGGAACGAGAAGGATGTCCCAGAAGTTGGGCAAGGGAAGCGAAAAATTTGCTATGAATGTCAAGGGCTTGGAGCTTCCAGCCTATGATTCTAGAGCAGTTCAGATAACCGGGCTAGCATTTGCTGTTGCCAATAGGGGTGGTGACCATATTACAGCCTATATACAAGGCCCGACCTTTTTTGATATTCCCTTCCTTTGCATTCCAGATAGCAAGATCGAGGATGTATTTGTGGCCGATCCTGGTGAGGTTCACATTCTGGTGGACTTAGAGAATGTCATGACGGCGCTCGATACACTTGGGGCATGCAAGTTCATGGGATTCTGTGTGGCTTCAGAGGAGTGGATAGAGCTGGTGGAACAACTTCTCGGTCGGAAATTCACGTATGATGATATGGTGAAGCTTGGCGAAAGGGCCTACAACCTTGCCCGCGTATTCAGTATAAGAGAGGGGCTGACCAGAGCTGATGATACTCTGCCTCCCCGACTGTTGGAGGACCCACTGCCCGAGGGGCCGGCCGCAGGCAAGGTGAATGAAAATCTACCCGCCATGTTGGACAAGTACTATGAGCTGCGGGGATGGGATAAGGCTACGGGGAAGCCCACCCCGGAGAAGCTTAAAGAGTTGGGGCTAGAGGAGTATATCCCTGATATATGGGGGAAATAGGAAGGACTGCCATGGTAGAGAAGATAAAGGGAAGCGATAAGCCCTGGCTTAAGAATTATAAGCTGGGGCCGTATCCGCTGAAGAAGACTTTAGAGCCCTATCCCAAGATACCGGTGTACAAGTTCCTGGATGATTCGGCGAATGCATATCCCGGCCAGGTCGCTGTTGAGTACCTGGGAAAGAGAATACGCTACCACGAGCTGAAGGTGTATGTAGACAGGCTGGCAAATGCCCTTGCAGGGTTGGGGGTGAAGAAAGGTGACAAAGTGGCAACAATTCTGCCGAATTGCCCACAGTTTATCATGACCGATTTCGCTGTATCGAAAGCGGGGGCCGTGCTTGTTCCTTGTAGTACACTTCACAAGCTGCTCGACCTGGAATATGAGATAGGCGAATCAGGAGCAGAGACGGTGGTCTGCGCAGATGAGGCTCTTGATCTAGTACATTCACTAAAAGATAAAACAAAGCTCAAGAACGTAATAGTCACGTCGCCTATGGACTACGCTGCACAGGAGCCCGAGGTAAGAGAAGTACCTGGTGCCTATCAGTTCAAAGACCTCATGGCACACCATGAACCACGTCCTCCACGGGTTGACATCGACCCAGTGGAGGACCTGGCGTATCTCCAGTTCACCGGTGGCTCTACGGGAGTACCGAAAGGTGTGATGACAACCCATTATAGTAGGGCCTGCAATATCAGGCAGATGATATGGGTACTCGAACCCCTGTGGCCGGGGATCAAGGGAAAGGCCGCCGCGGAGGTGGTTGTTCCCTTGTTCCATGCATATGGCCATATGGCAATGCTGGGTAGCATTGCCTTGGGCGTGCGAATTCTATTGGTTTCTGACCCCAGAGACATCGATCAGATCATAAGACTTATGAAAGAAAATCGCCCCATGATAATCTATGTTGTTCCCACTCACCTTATGAGGATAGCCGGGAGAAAGGTGGGGAGGTTGCCAGTTCTGTTCATGTCAGCTGCGGCTCCACTTCCAGAGGGGATTGTTGAGACTATTAGGCGGGAAATTATGATGCCGGTAACGGAAGGCTACGGGCTAACCGAGTGTGGCCCCATGACTCATGCAAATCTGTCAACTTTCTCCAAAATCACCGGTTTTGCTCGCAAGGAGACGCCAGGTATCGGGCTGCCAGTTCCTGATACAGAGGTGAAGATAGTCGACTTGGACACAGGTGAGGAGCTTGGCGCAGGTGAAAGCGGGGAAATAATGGTCCGCGGGCCGCAGACGATGAAGGGGTACTGGCCTACACCTGGCAGCGGCCTTGACGCTGACGGATGGCTTCATACCGGCGATATCGGAAGAATGGATGAGAATGGCTACTTCGTCCTCACAGACCGTATCAAGGATATGGCAAATATCTCGGGGTACAAAGTCTACACAACGGAGGTTGACGACGTTTTGTTCAAATACCCCGGCGTGGCTATGGCTGCCGTTGTGGGAATCCCTGACCCCGAACGCCCGGGAAGCGAGAGGATAAAGGCTTTTATAAAGCCAACGGAGGAATATAAAGGCAAGCTCACCGCTGATGAGATTATCGCCTATTGTAAGGACAAGCTTCCTGCCGTAGCTGTTCCCAAATATGTTGAGTTCAGGGATGAGCTGCCCCTGACTGTGACAGAGAAGATATTCAAGAGGGCGCTGAGGGAGGAGGAGATCAAGAAGATGAAGGAGCAGGGAATGCTCGAATAGGGGAGACTTGTCATGATAGGCAGCAAGTATGGAGAATTTGGCACAGAGATGGACAGAGTTTTCTGGGGTGTGGTCAGCGATTATGTGGAGAGGGAAGTGTTTCCTGTTCGCCGTCAACTGGACGAGGATAAGGACCACACCTATATCGACAAGATCAAGCAAGGCATCGCCATAGACCTTGGCATCCAGCAAAGCTTCATCC
>CAZCXP010000179.1:2601-4189 GCA_964502665.1 uncultured Dehalococcoidia bacterium
ATTGTGGTCCTGGGTCACAATGGGGCCCACTTGCGAGGAAATGGCAAGAGGGGACGCAGGAATAGCTACCGATGTAGCGATAACTGCCGGCTGGGGGCCTACTGCAGCAATTCATGCTGACAACGAGATAATATTCAAAGAAGTGCTCTATCCCATGCTTGGGGACAAGGCTATAACCGCCTGCGTCGTTTTCACGGTGCCCTATGGAGGTTGCAACGTCGAAAGCTATGATGCAAGAGGCCGCGCCATAAGGACCATAGCAAAGGAGGACGGGGACGACTACGTCATAAACGGGCATCATATTTGGCCAAGCGGCAGCGGCGTTGCTGAGTATTACGTCACAGTCTGCAGCACAGACCCCTCCAAGGGAACAGATGGTGTGGCCATAATCTACGTTCCCAAAGGTACACCAGGCCTCACCTTCGGTCCGCCTGAGGAAAAGATGGGGATGAGATACACAGATGTAAATACCGAGATTTGGTACGATAACGTCAGGGTTCCCAAGAGATGGCGCGCCTCTGAGGTTCCTGGTGAGGACTGGCTTGCCTTCCAAGAGATCGTAAGCCTAGGCCGCTTCGGCAGCGCCGCGTTTTGCATAGGGGTAGCTCAGGCTTGCTTGGAGATCGTCATAGACTACACCGGCAACAGATATTACGCAGGCAAGAAAGTTCGGGACCATGGATTGCAGGCTTGTATGATTGCCGATATGGCTATCTATATTGAGGCTGGCAGAAGTTATTATCTGAATGTCGCCCAGATGGCGGACGACCCTGAAGGGAAGTATGGCAGCAAAGACTCGGTGGACATGGTAGCACGCGCCAGCGGTGCAAAGTATTTTTGCGGTCAGGTAGCCGAGATGGTTCCCAACCTGGCTATGCGACTCATGGGTGCCATGGGCTATGCGAAGCAATGTCACGTGGAAAAATATCTGCGGGATATTAAGATCATTCAATTGTGGCTTGGCGGGACTGAGCTAGCTCGCATAGATAATGCCCGTGGATATTATGAGATGCCCCCGTACGAGAAAATTGAGCCCCTGATGTGAGGGGCATAGAAGTAGAGAAAATGATACCGTATGCAACACCGGAATGGGTAGCGGCAATGGCGGAGAACTACAGGGCCAACCCCGAGAATCAAAACAGGATTTTCAAAGGCATGACCATATTTCTTACTTTCCGTATTCAAGCAGACCCGACGTTTGGTTTGGACGAGGATATTTGTTTCGGCACTCACATTGAGAATGGGGCTTTGCAAGACGACAGCACCCTCATGAGCAAAGAGGATGCTGAAAAGAAAGCAGACTTCATCCTCAGCGCACCTCCTTCTGTTTGGAAGAGGGTCATACAGAAAGAGGAGGGCTTCGTTGCGGCTTTCATGACCGGGAAGATAAAACTGGATAAAGGTGAGGCACCAAAGATCATAGCGCTGGCTGCGAAGAGTCCGGCAGTAGTTGACGCGTTCAACAGAATTGACACCGAGTGGCCTGACGAAATGTCACCGCAGAGATTGGAAGAATATAAGGCCCAGGTCAGGGAATTCAGGGAGAGGTTGGGGGTCTAGCCCTACTGCCTCCAAGTGCTCATCCTAG
>CAZCXP010000180.1:0-4123 GCA_964502665.1 uncultured Dehalococcoidia bacterium
AGAGCGCTGCGTTGACATCGCAGAGGTCACTGGTTCAAGTCCAGTATCGCCCATTGTTTTAGGGTGAGTTTGCATCAATTTCCATTGAATAGTAGTGTAGAATAATCAGGGCCTCTCGTTCTATGCGGGCGGGAGGTTTTGCTTTAAGATTGTGCCCGAGGATTTGTGTTGACAGCTAAGAAGACCAGTGAGGCCCAGAAAGTGGAGCGGCTGGAGGTCATGCGCCACTCGGCGGCTCACATCATGGCGGAGGCAGTGTTCTTGCTGTTCCCCCAAGCCAAATTCGGCATAGGCCCCGCCATCACCGACGGCTTCTACTACGATTTCGACCTGCCACGTTCACTTACCCCTGAAGACCTGAGTGCCATCGAGTCCAAGATGCACCAGATCATAGCTTCAAACTCCCATTTCCTTCGGGAAGAAGTGGACAAAGCGACAGCCCGCGAGATGTTCGCCTCTCAGCCCTATAAGCTTGAGCTAATCGATGAACTGACCGACGAGGTGGTAACGGTTTACCGCCAGGGTTCCTTCGTCGACCTCTGCCGCGGACCTCATGTAGCATTAACCGGGGACGTCCAAGCGATCAAGCTGCTGAGCATTGCCGGCGCCTACTGGAGGGGCGACGAACACCGTCCGATGCTGCAAAGGATCTACGGCACCGCTTTCGAGACCAAGGAAGAGTTGGAAGGCTATCTGCAGAGGATCGATGAGGCGGCAAAGCGAGACCACAGGAAGCTGGGCAAGGCGCTTGACTTGTTCAGCATCCACGAGGAGGCAGGAGCAGGCCTTGTCTACTGGCACCCGAAGGGAGCCGTGATCCGTAATGTGATCGAGGACTTCTGGAGGAGCGAACACTTCAAGCGGGGTTATGAGATGGTATACAGTCCCCACCTCGCCAAGATCGACCTTTGGAGGACCAGCGGACATTTGGAGTTCTATCGGGATAGCATGTACCCGCCTATAGACATCGAAGGGCAAGGCTACCTTGTAAAGCCAATGAATTGCCCGGGGCACATCCTGATTTATAAGACACAGCTCCGCAGCTATCGCCAGTTGCCATTGCGCTGGGCGGAGCTGGGCACTGTTTACCGCTGGGAGAGATCCGGTGTCCTCCATGGCCTGACCCGGGTGCGCGGCTTCACTCAGGACGATGCCCATATCTTCTGCCGCCCCGACCAACTGGAGGACGAAGTGGTTGGAGTGGTAGAATTCGCCTGCTTCATGCTCCAGACCTTCGGCTTCAACGAGTATGAGGTCGTGCTCTCTACACGCCCCGAGAAATACGCAGGCACTATCGAGGTCTGGGATCAGTCAACCGAGACACTGAAGAGAGCCCTCGGTCGCCTGCAAATAGACTACGCCGTAGACCCGGGACAGGGCGTGTTCTACGGTCCCAAAATCGACATATCCCTCAAGGATTCTCTGGGACGAACCTGGCAGGGACCCACCACCCAGGTGGATTTCAACCTGCCGGAACGGTTCGACGTCAACTACATCGGCGATGACGGACTCGAGCATCGGGTGGTCATGATACACCGCACTCTTCTAGGAAGCATGGAACGCTTTCTGGGCTGCCTCATCGAGCACTACGGCGGCGCGTTTCCAACATGGCTTGCCCCGGTGCAGGCAGTGGTAATCCCCATAACCGACCAGAATCTGGACTATGCCCGCAAAGTAGCCCTCGAGCTTAAGGACGAGGAAATAAGGGCCGAGATAGATGAACGTAGCGAGCGGATGAACTTGAAGATACGCGATGCTCAACTCCAGAAGGTGCCCTACATGCTAATTGTTGGCAACGAGGAAGTGGCCAGCTCCACGGTCTCAGTTCGGCTTCGCGACGGCAGGAAACTGGAGGCTCAGCCGCTCTCCGAGTTCAAGGCCTTGGCAAAGTCATCCGTGGAAGCAAGAGAGACCGTTTGATTTCTTGGGGAGATTGTGTTATAAGGGAACCTAGCCTGTTTCTGGGAGGGGAATATAGTTAAACACTTCACTGCCCGGGACCCCATAAGCAAACAGTATCGAATCAACGGAATGATCAGGGCCAAAGAGGTCCGGGTGATCGCAGACACTGGTGAGCAGCTCGGGGTCATGCCCACCAGTGAAGCTCTCAGGCTCGCGCAGGAGCGGGAGGTCGATCTGGTCGAGGTGGCACCCACCGCTCAACCCCCGGTCTGCCGCATGCTCGATTACGGCAAGTTCAAGTATGAGCAAGCGAAGAAAGAGCGGGAAGCCCATAAGCGACAAACGACCATTTCAGTAAGGCAAGTCCGGCTTCGGCCGAAGACCGGTAGGCACGACCTGGAGTTCAAGACAGCCCTGATAAGCAAGTTGCTCGGCAAGGGCAATAAGGTCAAGGTCTTGGTGCTGTTCCGCGGCCGAGAAATGTCCCACCCTCAACTGGGAAAGCAACTCCTGGACAATGTAGCCGATGTTCTCGCCGAACAGGCAAGCGTGGAAAGGCCAGCTGCGATGGAGGGACGCTCGATGAGCATAATCCTTTCCCCCCACCCAGCAAGAAAACCGAAGAAGGAAAAGACTGAAGAGGCAATAGATGCCCAAGATCAAAACTCATAAAGGGGCTAAGGCCCGTTTCCATATAACTGGCAGCGGCAAAATTATGCGCGTTAAGATCGGTAAAAGCCACTTGCGGCGCAAAAAGCCCAAACGGGTGAGACGGATATACGATGAAACGATACCCCTCCACCCCACAGCAAGGCAGCGTATAAGAAGGTTGCTGCCGGGGACCTGAGGTCGGAGGAACAGGTATAGCTGAGAGCTCCCAGTCTTTAGCATAAGGAGGATTTACTTGCCCCGAGTAAGAGGTGGAGCGACAACCCATCACCGCCACAAGAAAGTACTGAAGCTAACCAAGGGCCACCGAGCCACCAGGCACTCTCTCTACCGGCGAGCCCACGAGTCGATGCTGAAGTCATTGTCATATTCTTATCGCCACCGCAGAGAGCGCAAGGGAGATATGCGCCGACTATGGATCGCTCGAATCAATGCCGCGACAAGGCTTGGTGGGCTTTCTTACAGCAGGTTTATTGACGGCCTGACTAAAGCTGGCGTAGCCCTGGATCGAAAGATACTGGCCGATCTAGCAGTGACAGACCCTGCAGGTTTCGCCCAATTGGTGGCAGTAGCCAAGGAGAACACTCAGCAAGTAAATGATAGCCAAGCTTGACGAGCTCCGAGCAGAAGCGATCACTGAGCTCGACAGCATTGATAACCCCAGCGACCTCGAGGGCTGGCGCATACGCTATCTGGGTAGGAAGAGCGCCCTGACCCAGATTCTGCGCGGACTGGCAGCATTACCCCTGGAGGAGAAGCGTGCAACAGGGGCGGCTGCCAACGAGCTCAGGGAGTTTCTGGAGAAGACCCTGGCGCTTAAAGAAGAGGCGGTCAGGGAGTCAGAGATAGCCCGAGCTATCGAGAGGGGGCGTCTCGACGTCACGCTGCCCGGGCGCTCTCCTGCCCTCGGTCGACTGCACCCCACTACCCAGATGCTGCGAGAGGTCTGCGATATCTTCAAGGCTATGGGTTTTGAGGTAGTCGAGGGCCCCGATGTCGAGTGGGAGTATTACAACTTCGAGGCGCTCAACATCCCCCAAGACCACCCCGCTCGTGATATGTGGGCCACCCTGTGGATGGATTTTGAGACCGAAGATGGTCGGCGGCCGATGTTGCTGCGGACCCATACCTCTCCCATGCAGATTCGGGTTATGCAGTCCAGACGCCCCCCGGTTCGAGTGATAGTTCCGGGCAAAGTCTACCGCTACGAAGCCACCGATGCCACGCACGAGGCCATCTTCTACCAGATCGAGGGGTTCGCTGTGGACAGGAATATCACCCTTGCCGACCTCAAGGGGACTCTTTTCGAATTCGCCAAGCGGCTTTTCGGCGAGGAGAGAAGGGTGAGATTCAGGTGCGACTACTTCCCCTTTGTTGAGCCCGGCGTCGAGATGGCCATCGACTGCTTTCTATGCAATGGCGAGGGCTGCCAGCTCTGCTCTGGCAGCGGCTGGATAGAGATCCTGGGCGCGGGCATGGTGCACCCAGAAGTGCTGCGCAGGGTGAACTATGACCCCGAGGTTTACACTGGCTTCGCTTTCGGCCTGGGCCT
>CAZCXP010000181.1:0-4060 GCA_964502665.1 uncultured Dehalococcoidia bacterium
ATTGCTTATCGTCGCCGGGTTGGCGCTGATGTCCTCTTCAGTGAGTTCCCCCTCGGCGGGGAAGTTCTGTTCTTCGATCCTGTCGAGGGCGAAAGCCTCCCTGGTGAACTCAATATTATAATCGATGTATTTTTCTTCCCTGGCGAACTGGCTGGGCTTGACCTGAAATCTCTCCACTATCGCGGGATAGATGACACCGATTACGATTATGGCGACGATAAAACCCCCGAAGGCGTAGACAGGCAGCCGAACGCCGCGGCGAAAGACGTTGAACAGCACCACAATGCCTAAGAGGACGGCTGCGGCCATGAGAATTCTCAGGGCAATCAACTCAGCGTGAACATCGGTATAGCCTGCCCCGAACACCACTCCCCGCTCCGAATAGACCAGCCCGTACATGTCCAGAAAGTAGCGCCAGGCAACGATTCCCATTATTCCCGCAAACAGCACAGAAAGATGCGCCTTGCCCCCGCGGCTAAAGGCTAGGCTGAGCCGGCGCACGCTGTAATTGAATGCATAGAAGATAAAGGTCAGGATCAGGGTGACGATCAGGGCGCTCAGCAGCCATCCTTGAATGAATCTCTGGAATGGCAGAGAGAACATGTAGAAGCTCACGTCCTTACTGAAGATGGGGTCGGCGACGCCAAATGTCTGTCCGTTCTGAAACCTCAGCACTGTTTCCCAGTGCCCCTGAGCGATTGAGCCGAAGATGATGCTCAACAGGATTGCCCCCAGGACTATGATCACTATCGACACCCTGCGTAGATTCTTCAGTCCCTCCGCGGTGACGTAGGGGACGCCAGCCTTCGGACCCAGGCGCTTCGCCAGGAGGATGTTTCCTACGAACAGGACGAGGAAAATGAACGCAGCCACGAAGAACATGGTGACCTTGGTAACCAGGATTCTACTATAGACGCTGCCGAACCCCAGGCTGGAGAACCACAGCCACTCCGTCCAGATGCCCTTCAGCACGTTGAAGATGATGAAGAGCACAATCAGGACGGCAGGGATTATCAACCACTTGGCTACTCTGACCAGCCCGGGCGGGATGCGCACCTGTGCCCGTGAAATGTCTGGCCACCAGGGTTGTCCCTGCCCGTTGCCTCCGTTATCCGGTCTATCCCACCTCATAGAACCTTCTATTCAATCATGGTGCCGTTGGCGCTGCCCTCGACAGCGGCGAGCAGGGCTCCCTCGGTGCGCCCATCGATGATCTGGGTCGAAGTAACAGTGGGCAGGGCGCGGAGACACCCCTCTACCTTGGGGATCATCCCTCCCGTAATGACGCCCGAATCTATCAATGACTTGGCTTCAGCAGGGGACAACGTTGGTATCAACCTCCCCTCGCTGTCCTGCACGCCGGGGACATCGGTCAGGAAGATGAGCCTGTCGACCTTGAGCGCCACCGCAATCTCGCTGGCGCTGACGTCGCCATTGATGTTGAGCAGCATGACCGGCTCGTTGTCCTCAGCGGGCAGTTTAATTCCGCCGGGAGCGATCACAGGGATGTATCCGGCGCTGAGGATGGCAATAACCGACTCAGGGTTAACCCGCACTACCTCGCCCGTGTAGCCCGTATCGGGGCTTTTGATCTTCCCTTGGATCAGTGCGCCGTCGATGCCGCTCAAGCCGATAGCTTTGCCCCCCAGCGAGTTGATAGCAGCCACAAGCTCCTTATTGACCAGGCCGGCAAGCACGGCGATAACAACCTCAAGCGTTTCCTCGTCCGTTGCTCGCAAGCCGCGAACGAAGCTGGTGGAAATTCCCATCCTCTCCAGCCACTCGCTCACTTTGTTGCCGCCACCATGAACCACCACCGGGAGAATGCCCTTTTTCTGGAGGGTTACCAAATCCTGAAGCGTGGTGTCGCGGTTGCCCAGGGTCGAGCCCCCGATCTTCACCACGATGGGCTTAGCCTCCCTCTGAAAGAACTCCTGCCACAACTCTTCGAACTCCTGTTTTAGTTTTGGATCAACCCATCCGCTGAGTTCAAGAGCAGCCTGTCTATCGTGTTCGATCTGCTCTTGTTCATTTCCCATGTAGCTGTTTACAATAGCGATTTTCTCATGAAATACCAGGTTGGCAATGGCTCGCATTCGCCTGTAGGATCCCCTGACTGCTGCTATAGACCAAATGGCTATCCCCACGGCGATAAGAGTCAACCCGATAAGAGTCGCATTAAGATAATCATAGTAAAGACCCACGCCCAGACTGACAATGCCTAAGTATACGAACCCGATTCCGAATACGACTCTTTTGCCGGAAGACGGACTTGTGTTTGATTCTGGCATGACACAACCTAGGTGGAATACCTGTTATTTACCGTCGTTGGCTCAGGCCGAACTGATTTTTCCACCGCCGGGGTTGGGTGCCCGGCGTCGGGCAACCAACCCCGGCCGCAGGATAAGTCTATTTCCCCGGATAAAAAGCCGCACCAACTTTTAGAGGACATGGATTCCCGCTTCCGCGGGAATGACATGGTCATGTCACTCCTGCGAAAGCAGGAGTCCAGACAATTGAACAAGAACGCACTAGATTCTGCAGAGGCTAATACGAGCCTTTTTCCATTCCGCATTATGAGCGGCACGTTCATGAGAGTTTTCGGAGCGGAGCTAATTGGCTTCATCGGCTGATCGCCTCATCTAATGGCTGCTCACAGTTGAGCCGCTGAGCTTGATCGCGTTTGTGCGGCTCCATCAGGTAGTATACTCGCTATTAATAGTAACATATTCCTCAGAGAGGTCGCAGCCCCAGGCCGTGGCTGTACCATCGCCGAGGTTAAGGCAGATCCGAATCGGCACCTCCGCCCTGTCCAGTATAGACTTCGCCTGCTCACGGTCGAAACGCAGCGGGCAGCCCGCTTTCATCAGGCAGAGGCTATCGAGGTAGAGGTCAATCTTGGACTCGGCAATCTCCACCCCGCTCCTCCCCAGAGCGGCGATAATCCGTCCCCAGTTGGGATCAGAGCCGTGCATTGCTGCCTTCACCAGGGGTGAACCTACAACTATCCGGGCGCCGCTACGAGCCTGGGCAGTGGTTAGTGCGCCTTCAACAGTGACCTCAATGAGCTTGGTCGCCCCTTCCCCGTCCCGGGCGATCGACATGGCGAGGAAAAGGCAGACCTCCTCCAGCGCCTTCTCGAACTCCTGCGCTCCTCGCCCGCCGCCCTTGATTACCTTGTTTCCAGCGACACCGTTGGCCAGTATTATTACCGAGTCGTTGGGGCTGGTATCGCCGTCGATGCTGATCATGCTAAAGGAGACATCGGCCGCCTTTCGCAGCGCTTTCTTAAGAAAATCAGGCTCGACAGCGGCATCGGTTGTCAGAAAACAGAGCAGGGTTGCCAGATCGGGGTGGATCATGCCTGCTCCTTTGGCGATGCCGCCGATGGCTATCTGGCTCTCTCCGTGCTCCAACATCACCTGAACCGCTGTTTCCTTGGTGAAGGTGTCGGTGGTGATGATTGCCCTCGCCAGGTCGTGCCCGCCCTCTCTGGAAGGGTTGACCTTTTCGATACCGTTCCTAATGACCCCCATAGGTAGAGCAGTGCCGATCATGCCGGTGCTGGCGACCAGGACCTGTCGGGGCGGCAATCCCAGCTTCCTGGCGGCGATAGCTGCCACTTCCTCAGCGTCGGCCAGCCCCTGCTCGCCGGTGCAGGCGTTGGCGCATCCACTGTTGACCACGATGGCTTGAGCCTCGTCGTTCTTAAGACGCCGCTGGCACAAGACCACCGGCGCTGCCTTAATCCTGTTTGTAGTGAAAACGCCGGCGGCAACGCAGGGCACCTCGGAGCAGAGGATACCCAGGTCTAGAGAGTCCGCGCCTGGGCTCTTGATGCCCGCATAGGTGGCACCAGCGAGAAACCCTCGCGGCGTGGTGATCGTGCCTTGGGAAACCAATTTCGAGCTAGAAGTCATTGCATCTAACCTAGTGCGATACTAGTCGAACGCTACAACAGGACAAGTCTATTATATGATGGTTGTCAAAAGCAACTTTTGGTAGGAAGTCTAATCCGTTCGCCCTGAGCCCCCGCGTACGCGGGGGGCCGTTCATGGTT
>CAZCXP010000182.1:0-4028 GCA_964502665.1 uncultured Dehalococcoidia bacterium
GCAGGGTGAACTATGACCCCGAGGTTTACACTGGCTTCGCTTTCGGCCTGGGCCTCGA
This sequence comes from uncultured Dehalococcoidia bacterium, assembly GCA_964502665.1. Classification (GTDB taxonomy): domain Bacteria; phylum Chloroflexota; class Dehalococcoidia; order SZUA-161; family SZUA-161; genus SOKG01. The sequence goes on from CAZCXP010000182.1 coordinate 59, forward strand.
GCGTATGCTTATGCTCAAGTACGGCATCGAGGACATCCGCCTCTTTTACGCGAACGACCTGAGATTTCTGCGGCAGTTCTAGTGGCTGAGAGCTTATGCGCCAGTAGCGGAAGATGAAGTTGGCCACCAACGAGTGATGGGAGTTGATGTGCCAGATGCCGTTCGCCCTGAGCCCCCGCGTACGCGGGGGGGCCGTTCATGGTTCGACAAGCTCACCACGAACGGATTGGACTGCCTTTCTCTTGAAAAAGGACTGCGTTTGGATTTAGACGAGATGGATTCCCGCTTACGCGGGAATGACAGAGTCATGTCACTCCTGCGAAAGCAGGAGTCCAGACAATGGAACAAGGCCACCTTAGTGTCTGGCGAGAGGCTAATGCAAGTCTTTTTTATTCCGCGTCGCGAGCGGGATGATCGTGAGGGTCTTGAAGTAGAATAGGGGCGCAGCTTGGGGAGCATGGAGATGGAGCGGGACACGGGCAGACTTCAATCGGCCAAATTACGGTTGAGGAAGGAGAGTTAGCGCTTGGCGTTAGCGCGTCATGCATGATCTATCTGGCTAAAAAGTTCGGCAAGGAACCATGAAAGTATCTCTGAAGTGGCTTCGGGATTATGTCAACCTCAGTCTGCCTACCCAGGAGCTGGCTGAGAAGCTGACCATGTCGGGGACCGAGGTCGGCGTGATAGAAGCTGTCGGCGCCACCTGGGAGGCTATCTCCGTGGGGCAGGTGATAGCACTGGAAAAGCACCCCAATGCTGACCGCCTCCAGCTTGCCACCATCGACCTGGGAGAGGAGCGCATAACGGTAGTCACCGGCGCTCCCAATCTGGAAGAGGGCCAGAAGGTTCCCTTCGCCCGGGTCGGCGCTCAACTCATCGACGGACACACCGGCGAACCCCTAAAGCTCAAACCCGCTAAGATCCGCGGCGTAAGGTCGGAGGGGATGGTCTGCTCAGAGAAGGAGCTCGGCATCTCCGACCGGCACGAGGGGATAATGATCCTCCCCCCTGAAGCGCCTGTAGGCATGCCTCTCTCACAATATCTGGGAGACACTATCCTTGACCTTAAGAGTACTCCCAATCGCCCTGACTGCCTATCGGTGATCGGCATCGCCCGAGAGGTGGCAGCCTTGACCGGCGACCTTGTACATATACCCGAGGTGGGCTACTCCGAGCAGGAGTCGCCTATCCAGGGCTCGGTTTCGGTTGAGATCGCCGACCCTGAGCTTTGCCCCAGGTACTGTGCCAGCCTGGTAACCGGCGTCAAAATAGGCCCATCCCCACCCTGGATGCAACAGAGACTCCTTGCCTCTGGCATGCGTCCTATCAGCAACATCGTGGACATCACCAACTACGTAATGCTGGAGTACGGACAGCCCTTGCATGCGTTCGATTACGAAGAGGTCAAAGGAAAGAAGGTGATCGTGCGCCAAGCGAGGGATGGCGAGTCACTGTTCACCCTCGACGGGATAAAGAGAGACCTGGACCAGGACATGCTTATTATCGCCGATGAGAAAGACCCTATCGCTCTCGCCGGCGTTATGGGAGGCGCAGACAGCGAGGTGATCGATACCACAACTTCGATCCTTCTGGAGTCAGCGAACTTCAACGGCGCCAGCATCAGGCGTACCTCCACGAGATTGAATCTGCGCAGCGAAGCTTCGTCCCGCTTCGAAAAGAGCATCAGCCCTGAGCTCGCGCCAATAGGCTTGCGCCGCGCAACCCAGCTCCTGATAGAGCTGGCAGAAGGTAAGGCGGCCAAGGGGATAGTCGATGTATACCCCGGGAAAAGGGACAGGGAGCCAATCTCGCTCCCCAAAGAACGGGTTGGTCGGATTCTGGGCCTGGAGCTTGACACAGAGCACATACGGGAGGTGCTCTCCTCTCTGGGATTCAGCAGCGAGCTGACAGGGGCCTCTGGCGACCTCCTGGTAACAGTCCCCTACTGGCGGACCGATATCCAGTTGGCTGATGACCTTATCGAGGAAGTAGCACGTATCATGGGCTACGACGAGATCCCCACGACCATGCTTCGCGGCGAGATCCCCGAACGGATGCCGGCACCTTTACTCGCATTGAAGGAGACAATCCGAGACCTGCTCGCCGGATGCGGCATGCAGGAGGCAATCACCTACTCTCTGGTCAGCCAAGCAATGCTGGACAAGATAGACCCCCAGCGCAAGATCAGCCCTGCACTGCGAGTGGCCAACCCGATGACCCTGGAGCAGGAATACCTGCGCACCAGCCTCCGAGCGGGGCTGCTGGCCGCCTTCTCAGCAAACGAGAGGCATGAAGGGAACAGCATCAGGCTATTCGAGGTGGACAAGGTATATTTCCCCAGGGAAAACGACCTCCCCGAGGAAAGGGAGATGCTGGCCGGGGTGCTGGGTGGTTCCAGACTCGACCGCTCATGGCTTCCGGGGGAGGATATGCTCGATTTCTTCGACGCCAAAGGTGTACTGGAGACGGTTTTCAGCCGACTAGGGGTCACGGCGAGCTTTGAGCCGGTTGAGGACCAGAACCTGGTCCCCGGGAGAACGGCAGAGATAACTGTCGACGGGCAAAAGGTCGGAGTTCTGGGAGAGGTTCATCCCAGAACGGCGGGAGCTTTCGACATCTCTTCCCAGCCAGTCAGCCTTTTCGAGGTTGACCTGGAGAAGCTACTGTCCTTCGCCGGGGCAGTGCTTCGATATCAACCCATCCCCAGGTTCCCCGGAATCGTCCGCGACCTCGCCCTGGTGGTGGATGCCGGCCTTGCTGCAAGCAAAGTACAGGGTGTCATCCAGGGCTTCCCGCTGGTGAGCCAGGTTACCCTCTTCGATGTCTACAGCGGCGATCAGGTGCCCAAAGGCAAGAAATCCCTGGCCTTCTCCATCCGCTACCAATCGCTGCAGCGCACCCTCACCGACGAAGAGGTGGACCGTACGCAGCGGGAGATCGTGGAGCGGCTGCAGCGGGAGCTTGGCGCCACGCTAAGAAGCTAGACCCAATTTACCCAACTGTAGCGTCGTGACTCCTGTCACGACGCAGAATTCGTTGCCACAGGAGTGACAACGCTACCCTTACTTGGTGCCACCCTCAGAGCCTGACCGGTGCCTGTTGCTATTTGGGCTCGGTTGCCATAGAATACGGCTTGCCCCCCGGTGCGCTGCCACTCTGGCATCAAAGTTGACGGGCGAATCTGTGCGAATATTTTCGCAAGACACTGTGGTTAAAGAGCTATGGAGATAATCCCTGCCATCGACCTCAGAGGTGGGAAGTGCGTTCGCCTCTACCAGGGCGACTACGAGAGAGAGACGGTTTTCTCCGATGACCCTGTGTCTGTCGCCCTGCGCTGGCAATCCGAGGGAGCCAAACGGCTGCACCTGGTCGACCTCGATGGCGCGGCCAGGGGCGAGCTGTGCAATCTCGATGCCATCGAGAGAATAGCGGCTGCGGTTGAGATTCCCGTCCAGGTCGGCGGCGGCGTGCGCAGCCTGGAGACCATAGAGCAGCTCCTCAAGCTGGGCGTGGGACGCGCCATACTGGGCACGGTGGCGGTGGAGGACCCCGGTCTGGTAGAGGAAGCATGCCAGAGGCTCGGCGAGCAGATCATCATCGGCATCGACGCCCGCGACGGCCGGGTAGCTACCCGCGGCTGGCTTCAGCAGTCAACGATAACGGCGGGTGAACTGGCAGCCAGGATGGTTGGCCTTGGGGCGAGGCGCTTCATCTATACGGACATCAGCCGCGACGGCACACTCACCAGCCCCAATTTCGAAGCGGTTGCCGAACTGCTGTCCCAGGTGAGCGTGCCCGTAATCGCCGCCGGAGGGATAAGCTCGGTTGAGCACCTGACCAGGCTCGCCGCACTCGGTGTAGAAGGAGCCATCGTGGGACGGGCGATCTATACCGGGGATGTGAAGCTGGGGGAGGCAATAAGGGTGATCGGCAATCGAGATGGATTCCCGCTTTCGCGGGAATGACAGGA
>CAZCXP010000183.1:0-3951 GCA_964502665.1 uncultured Dehalococcoidia bacterium
TTTGACTATGTCTCCTCGCTCCAATCCAGCATCTGCACCATAACATCGTCCCCCGCCTCGACCGAAGGCACATCTTCGGGAACAATCATGAGCCCGTTAGCTTGAGCCATGGAGGTGAGGATTCCTGAGCCCTGCGGCCCCACAAGTCGAGCGAAGTATTGGCCATCCTGCTTGCTCACCTTCACCCGGGCGAAAACGCGCCGCCTATCCGTATTCTTAACACGGTTTTCGCTCTTGGCGCGGATAGTAGGCTTGTCAAGATTCTTTCTCCCCAGCATCTTGAGGATGGCTGGTCGCGCGAACTGCTCGAAGGCGACCATCGAGCTCACCGGATTTCCGGGGAGGCCCAGGTGGGGTACCGTCCTCTTACCCAGTCGCAGTACCCCGAATGCCAGCGGTTTGCCCGGCTTCATGCGCACTGTCCAGAATGTCACGTCCCCCTGCCTGGCCAGGACATCCTTGACTATGTCGTAATCGCCAACAGATACCCCCGCCGACGTGATAAGCAGGTCAGCGTCTCGAGCTTGTTTTATCTTGTCCTCCAGCGCCTGGATGTTGTCACGGGCAATGCCCAGCATCTTGGGGGTGCCGCCGTAGCGAGTAACCTGGGCGGCGAGGCTGTAGGTGTTGCTGCTATAGATCTTGCCCAGTGGCAGGGGCTTGCCGACGTCCACAAGCTCATCGCCTGTTGCCAGGATTGCCACCACAGGACGCCGAATAACGGGGACTACCTCACGTCCCAGCGAGGCGAGCACGCCTATCTCCTGAGGACGAAGTAATGTCCCTTTCTTCAGAACCAGGCTGCCGCTGGAAATGTCTTCCCCCGCTCGCCTTATGTTCAGGTCCCTTTCTACCTCTCGCAGAACCCCGATTTCCGTCACAGGTTGATTCTGCGCACGACGCAACTCCTCATCAGTATCCTCGAACTGGACCACGGCGTCGGCACCTTTGGGTATGGGGGCGCCGGTCATGATTCGGATGGCGGTTCCGGGCATAACCTCCTCTTTCGTTAGATAGCCTGCGGCTACCTCCCCGGTGACTCGAAGAAAGTTAGGAGAGGAGCGCGTGGCGCTCACGGTGCTCTCGGCCTGCACCGCGTAGCCATCCATAGCGGAGTTATCCATCGGAGGGATGTTGATGGTGGAGTATATGTCCTCTGCCAAGACCCGCCCCAGGCTGTCCAGCGTAAGTTCGTCTTCTGCTTCGAGCACATCGAAGTAGCTCAGGACCTTCTCCAGAGCTTCCTCAACAGAGATCATGTATCAGCCTTCCTCGATGTCATGTAGTGGTTGACTGTTTCAACGGTTGGTCAAAGAAAGCAGCAACCTTGGTGATATACTCCTCAGGTCGGGCTCTGTAGGAGCTTACATGCCTTGCCTCGGGTACAACCCAGAGCCTATTCCTGGGGTTATCGGTGGAGTGGTATAACCTCAGCGCACTCTCAACTGGAACCGTATCATCGGACTCACCGTGGATGAAGAAGATCGGGCGGGGAGCGATCCTACCTACCGTCGCGAGGGGTTTGACCTCATCAAAGTCGACTCCATAGGCTGCTTTAGCTATTCTCAGCAGGACAGGAGTAAGGAATCCGGGCATATGGCGACGCTTGACCATCTGTCTTTCTATCAGGTCCATCGGATCAGCCCAACAACTATCGGTAACCACTGCTGCAAGCTCTTCATCTTCGGCAGCCGCCAGCAGCGAAGCGGCCGCGCCCACCGAGAAGCCAAGGAGCCCGATATGTTGGGGTAGGATGCCTCGTCCCTTAACGTAGGCGATGGCGCCCTGCAGGTCTCTTCTCTCGTAATAGCCTGCCAGCATTCTGCCATCGCCCGATTCTCCGTGACCGCGCAGGTCGAACATCAGGACATTATAGCCGTGTCCCACCAGTCCTTTGGCGATTTCCAGCATACCGATGGTAGGGTCGGCGCGGTGATATTCACCGCCGTGGGTCATGATAATGCAGCGGTCGCTCTTTTTCGCCGTGATATACCAACCCCGCAGCATCAGCCCGTCGCCCGCTGCGGGGAACGAGACATCCTCATAGTTCAAGCCCAGGTTGGAGGGGTTATCCTCGATCATTACCCGCTTGGCCCTGGTCAGGGAGTGAACTAAATAACTTGAGATGCCGACGACAACCACGGGCACTACCACGGCTGACGCAAGTCCCAGTTTGCACCATCGATTCATTTCCGCTGCTCCCTGATCATTCTTATTGCCTGGGGGCCAGCAAGGGCGCTTTGGGGGTTTTCTTGCGATGCCAGCATCCGTGCCCTCTCTAAATCGGCTTGCGTATTGACATTGAAGAAGCTCAAATGCTCGGGGTCGAATCTGTCTATCTCGTCTTTCTCCACATACCTTACCCTCACTGAGTCGAGGAGGCCTGCGACCCTGAGATTGCCCCCCTTGAGCAGCCTTTCCATCGGTAGCAGGCAGTTCTTGGTGTAGACTGCATGGAGTGGCTCCTTAAGGTCGCCTATTCTGGGTATGACGACATCGAAATCAGGGGATAGGTCGATCATGTAGCGCAGCAGGTCTGGGTTGAGAAAGGGCATGTCGCAGGCTACCGCCAGATTATGAAAGCTAGCCGAGTACACCAGACCGGTATAGATGCCTCCCAGAGAGCCCTTTCCCGGATAAAGGTCGACCACCGTTTTCGCTTCGGCATATGAGGAGAAGGACGACCTCGATTGTCTCTTTGAAATCACGATCAGGATTTCAGCGCTCAGTGAGCTCAGATGGGTGACGGCTCGTTCGATCAGGCTCTTCCCAGCAATCAGCTCCGCCCACTTTTCTCTACCCAAGCGAGAGCTGCCGCCGCCGGCGAGGACAATTGATGCCGTGTTCAAAGTGAAGGTGCCTGTCTCTTAATCCTTGCTCTACAGATTATTGTATCACCTCAGTCAACGAAATGTAAGATTTGACAGCCAGAAAAAGTGTAGCGTTGCCACCGGAGTGGCAACGAATTCTTCGTCGTGACAGGAGTCACGACGCTACTTTCCCTTTTGCATTTTGATATTTGAATTTGTTTGGTGCTTGGGAATTGGCATTCAGAAGTTCCCTCGTAGTCGCAAGGATATGGCTTGGTGACGGGGGCGGTTTGTCTATTCCCTCTGCCAGCCGCCTTCTCCGATGAGAGGAACGAAGCGGCAGGGGCCCAGGTTGGTGCTCATCAACCCGCTCTTACGCTTGACCACTTTTACTAGGTCCTGCTCAAATGGTGAGCCGACGGGGATTACCAGGCGACCCTCTAGGGCTAGCTGGTCTAGTAGTTGTTGGGGCACGTTGGGCGCGGCGGCGGTGACGATTATGGCATTGTAAGGTGCTTCCTCACGCCAGCCCAGGGTCTCCTCAGCGAGGTGGATCTCCACGTTCTTGATTCCCAACAGGGCCAAAACAGCCGTTGCTCCCTCGGCCAGCTTCTCATGTCGTTCCACAGAGACTACCCACCGCGCCAGCTCAGCGAGGATGGCTGCCTGGTAGCCGCTGCCGGTCCCGACTTCCAGCACCTTGTCGCTTTCTTTGAGCTCCAGTGCCTCGGTCATAACGCCCACGATTAACGGCTGGGAGATGGTCTGTCCCATCTCGATAGGCAGAGGTATATTCTCATATGCCAGATGCTGGCTTGAGGCGGGCACGAACAGCTCGCGAGGGATGCGGCCCATTACCTCGAGCACCTTCTGGTCCCTGATCTCGTGAGTCAGTTGCTGGATTAGCTTCGCCCGGTCGGAAGCCATGTCCATGGTTACCACCGTCGAGGAGACCCCTTTGGGAGTTTCCGATGCTCTCTAGCGCTTTCCTCAGAATATACCATAGACCGCCTGAACAGTCTAGGAATAGACTTCGATCAATTTCAAGGTGTCATTGCGAGGCTTCGTCGTGAGCTCAGCCGAACGGAGATTCGTAGGGTGGGTGTAGCAAGGCGAAACCCACCAGCCATCGTCGTAGGAG
>CAZCXP010000184.1:0-3902 GCA_964502665.1 uncultured Dehalococcoidia bacterium
CGTGGTGAGCCCTTCGGCTCCGCTCAGGACAGGCTTGTCGAACCATGAACGGCCCTTCGACAAGCTCAGGGCGAACGGATTTGACTTTATTTTGGGACCAAGGAGGGCCCCAGTGACATCGCTGACCTTTTACGGCGGGGTGGATGAGATTGGCGGCAACAAAATCCTGCTGGAAGATAAAGGCACCAGGATTTTCCTGGACTTCGGAGTCTGCTTCGACAGGAAGGGCAGCTTCTATGAAGAGTACCTCCAGCCAAGGACGAATAACGCCCTTAGAGATTTGATGGAACTAGGGATGATACCGCGAATCGACGGAATCTATAGGAACGACCTGCTGAAGATCAACGGTATCGAAGACGTCATGAAGGAGATCGGTTGTGACGATATCTCCCTCTGGATAAGCGATGTCAAGAGCTATGACGAGGTCGCTCAGAAGAATGGAAGTCCCTTCATCCAAGGGGTGCTGATCTCGCATGGACACCTGGATCACTTCCAATACATCTCTCTTCTGGATGAGAAGATACCTATCTACTGTTCGGAAGTCACCAGGATCATTATCGAGACTGCCGAAGCCGTAGGCCAGGGAGGATTTGAGCATGAATTCACTGTAGCTAAGAAGAGAGCGCTCTCCAGGCTGGGAAAGGGCTCGTATTTCCCCGGGGCATACACTATTACCACGGAACCTGTGCAAAGGGAATACAGAACTCTCGCTGAGCGCATTGGCATAGAAGACATCGAGGTGCAGTCGCTCCCCGTGGACCACTCGGTGCCAGGGGCTGTGGCGTTTATGATTACCACCTCCGACGGTAAGACCATCGTCTACACAGGCGACCTGCGTTTCCACGGCAGCAGAAGCGATCTGACGGAGAACTTCAGAAGCTCGTTGAAAGATGTGACCCCCGATGCCTTGATTATCGAGGGAACAAGGATAGACAAGGATACTCCCGATAGCGAGAGCAGCGTGGAGGAACGTTGCCTAGACCTAGTGTCCCAAACGAAAGGGCTGGCCATGGTCGGGTTCGCATGGAAGGATATAACCAGATACCAAACGATGAAGAACGTAGCTGAACGCACAAACAGGATACTGGTGATATCACCCAAGCTCGCCTTTCTGCTCAACAGACTGAAGCACATCGAAGAGCTGGGCATAAGTGATGTCTCAGGCGAAGAAGCGGTGCGAGTCTATCTCAAAAGAAAGCAAAACATGATATATAGCAAGGGGGACTACGTCTCCTCCAAATACGATGCCGGCTACAGAGTTGACTGGGACAGAGGTGACCCATCAACAGTCGACCTTGAACACTTCACCAACGGCATCAGGGCCTACCAGATAAAGCAGAATCCATCCAAGTATCTCGTTCACCTGGACTACTACGATTTCAACGAGCTTGTCGATCTGAGACCTGCACGGGGCAGTACGTATATACGAGCTTCAAGTGAACCGTTCAATGAGGAGATGAAACTTGATGAGGAAAGAGTGAGAATGTGGCTTCGCCACTTCGACATCAATTCTCCGACATACGAGCCCCTTTATGTTCACGCATCCGGGCACGCTTCAGGGCCCGAGATTAAGCAATTGATACATGATATCAACCCCAAAGCAGTGTTCTCAGTTCACACGCGCCATCCTGAAATGTTCGACCACATCGTGCCTTCGAGCTCAAAAGTGGTAAGACCGCAAGAAGGGAAGGAATACATAATTTGAGCGACGGAAATGATACCGATTAAGCTTGCTCTCAGAAACTTCATGTGTTACCACGATAACGTGCCACCGCTTTACCTCGATAGCTTCCACGTGGCTTGCCTTTGCGGCGACAACGGTAACGGTAAGTCGGCATTACTCGATGCCATCACCTGGGCACTGTGGGGCAAGGCCAGAGCCAGAAGCGATGATGACTTGATCCATCTAGGCGAGGGGGAGATGGAGGTTGAGTTCGAGTTCGCCGTCGGCCAAAACAGCTACCGCGTCCTGCGTAAGCGCGCCAAGGGCAAGCTTACCAGGCGTGGGCTGCGAGGCACGGGGCAGAGCATTCTGGAGCTGCAGATAGCGACCCCGCAGGGTTACTCCCCGATCACCGGCAACACCATTGGGGAAACACAGCGAAAGATAATCGAGATACTGCGCATGGACTTCCCCACATTCATCAACAGCGCCCTGTTGCTTCAGGGCCGCGCTGATGAGTTCAGCATGAAGTCGCCCGGAGACCGAAAGGAGGTCCTTGCCAATATCCTCGGCCTCTCGCTATACGACGACCTTGAGAAAATTGCAAGAGACCGCCGGAAGGAGAGGGAAATCCAACAGCTCAGTCTGGGCGATGACGTCGCCCGGATCGAGCAACAGCTAGAACAAAAGGGGAAATATGAGGCTGAGCTACAGGAAACGCAGGCAGCTATCCTAGTCATTAGCAGCCAGGTAGAGAAGCAGGAATCGGCACTCACAACCCTGCGGCAATCCAAAGAAGCTTTGAAATTCAAGGACGAGCAGTGTAGGGAAATCGGCAGGCAAATGGAGCAGGCAAATCAACAACTCCACTATGTAGATATCCGCGCTAAAGAACACCGTTCCAGGATCGAGAAATACGAGAAGGTGTTGTCAAGTTACGAGCAGGACCTTGCCAGCACACGGACACGATTAGACGAGCTGACCAAGCTGGAGCAAGACCTGGGTGGGATGAGAGAGCGCGCCGAGGAGCTCTCCAATCGAATCCATTACCTCGGTTCCGCCAATGCCCAATTGAAGAAGGAAATGGAGGAACTAAAAGGCAAGCTTGACCTACTTGGGCAGGGGGAAGCCGAGTGCCCTCTGTGTGGCACAGAGCTGGGCGTGGAGGGACGACAACGAATCATGGTTAACTATGAGGCCCAGGGGCGAGAGAAGGGCGATGCCTACCGAACTAACCTGAGCGAGATACAGCAGAAGGAAGCGGAGCTAAGAAACCTGAGGCAAGAAACGGGCAAACTGGAGGCCACGATAACCACGGAGCGGAGCCAGTGTGAACGCCGGGCAGAGGTCTTGGAGAGAGAGCGAAACGAAGCGGAGAGACTTCTCCCCCAAGAACGGGAAGCCCTGGCTCAGGCGCAGAAGGCCATGGAGGACTTGCGTGCCACGCTTCAGAAGAATACCGAAAAAAGGGAAGCAATCGTGGCGGAGATCGAATCTCTGCCCCGCATTGAGGGGGAGTTCAATCAGGCTGAAAAATCCTACCGTGAGCTCCGAGACCGGGAGCGAAGCTGCAGAGATAAGCTGGTTGAGATACAAACGAGCTTGCGTCGCTGTGCTCAATTGGAAACGGAAAGGCAAGAGAATCTCAAGGCACTGCATTCGGTGGCAGAGGAGAGAAGTGTTTATGACGAACTGGCCACTGCCTTCAGCAAGAAAGGGATACAGGCCATGATCATCGAGTCGGCTCTTCCTGAGATCGAGGAGGGGGCTAACCGGCTGCTGGGCCGGATGACAGACAACCGAATGCACCTAAGGATCGAGAGCCAGCGCGATACCAAGAAAGGAGATACGGTCGAGACCCTGGATATAAAGATATCGGACGAGCTGGGCACTCGCAACTACGAGTTGTTCAGCGGTGGAGAGGCTTTCAGGATCAATTTCGCCTTGCGTATTGCCCTGTCCAAGCTCCTGGCAGGGCGAGCTGGTGCGCCGCTGCCGACACTTATTATCGATGAAGGCTTCGGCACGCAGGACACCACTGGCAGGGAAAAACTGGTTGAGGCCATAAACTCGATTCAGGATGACTTCGAGAAGATACTGGTCATCACCCATATCGAGGAATTGAAGGACGCCTTCCCGGTGCGCATCGAGGTTACCAAGACCGAAGAGGGGTCGACGTTCTCGCTGAGCTAGCAAATAGAGCGCGGACTCCGGTTTCTCAGGCGGGTCTCTTACTAAT
>CAZCXP010000185.1:0-2173 GCA_964502665.1 uncultured Dehalococcoidia bacterium
ATACTAGCGTCATTCATTCGAAGACTGAAAGCTGAGAGCTGGCAACTGATGGCTCAGGCAAGGTGGGTTTCGTTTCACTCCACCCACCCTACTGTACTGAGGCGACCGGTCAGCAGAGTTCACTTTACTTAACTTTTCCTCCAAATCCTGGTTTTCCCCTCAAAGCGGATATTGACAACGCGCTAATTAGTTCGTATAATACAAATAGTTAGTGTCATGCAAACTTATTCTGCTGTGCTTATTTTATGGCCTGCCCAAATCTATTGGCTGGAGGACACTAGATGACACAGGAGCCACAAAAAGAGGAACTCATTGAGAATATCCTCCAGCTTACGGACAGGACCTTCCGGGCGCTATTTCCCATGCTGCCCAAGGAGTGGCTCCATCTCGACCTGACCATGTCTCAGCTCAAGGTCGTTCTGCTTCTCTTCATAAGCGGTCCCTCGCGCATGGGCGATATCGCTTCCGCGCTGGGAGTGAGTCTGGCCACGGCAACGGGTGTCGTCGACCGTCTGGTGGAACGAGGTAGTGTGCTCCGGGAGGGCGATCCTGAGGACCGGCGTGTGGTTCTCTGCCGTCTTTCGAGTAAGGGGGAGAACCTGATAAGCGGTCTATGGCAGTTGTCCCGGGAGCGGGCAGGGGAGTTGATGAGAGGGTTGCCTCCCTCAGGGCTGCTGCTGATTACGGAAGCGCTGGAGGCGCTGTTGCAGGCCAGCGAGGCGGCGAAAGAGGGTTCGCGGCAAGATTAGGAGCGGCAGGTTACTTGGAGTTGAGGGCAAGCAAGACAAGGTGGGGTAAGCGTGTAGAAATGAACAGGTATGGAATGCTGAATTATGGGCCTGAAGATCTATCGTGGAAGCTTTGGCATGAAGGCCCTGTATTTGATAGGGAGAATGTGGTTTTGGTGCATGGTTTCAAGTTACCATCCTTTTCTGCGAGAAGCAGCTGCGATGCGGCGTTCAGAAGATTGGACGATCTGCTGCAAACCAAAGAGGGACAGTACAATGTGTGGCAATTTGAGTACATGGGTGGTTTCTGGGGAACGGTGGATAGGATGGCGACATATGTTTCCAGACTGAAAGATGCGGTAAACAGGATTGTCAAAGTTACGGGCAAAGGCACATGTTCTATTGTTGCCTACTCTATGGGGGGAATCATAGCTCGGAAGTATGTCGCGATGGGAGGAAAGTCGAGGGTAGATAAGCTGCTGACTCTTGCTACACCGCACATGGGGATAATGCAACCTGTGCCTTTTGATCTTCGATGGCCCGATAGGCTTGTTCCCAGGGCAGCAGTGGAATTGAGACCGGATAGTCGGCTGCTTTGGGATTTGAACACTAAAGTTGATTCCTCTACGGCACCTGAGTTTGCTGCGGTTGGCGGATACTCATGGGGTCATAGCGATGGTTTGGTAGACATAGGTTCCGCTAGCCTGGTCAAATCTGATACCGACGGTTCGGTTGCGGAGCGCCTCTACTTCACCGGCGTAAACAGGTCGCACCTCAACATCAATAATATCAGGGATAAGGGTGACGAGGTATTCCAACTTATATGCAGCTTTCTGCGTGGCGGCCTTGAGGGTATCAGTGGTTTGAGGCCGGCCGAAGAGCCCGTGTATTATGATGGCCATCCCTTCCTCACCTTTGCGCTCAGGCAGAACCCAAGGCGGAGGAGGGTTTATCCCTTTGTTGTTGTGAAGAATACGGGGCACCGTTATTCCAGCTACCGGGTTTTCTCTCTGGGGGCCAGAACAGGGGATGGCTCATACATCTTTGCTGTTCGACTGCAACCCGATGATGAAGGTGAAGCTGAAATCCATTACGCACGGGGCGAATACACAACGGTGCAAGTTCATAGAGGTCAGTCGACTATAGTTACGGAGCCTCTGGGTGCAGCCCCTCCCGTGCCTGAGCCGATCTCATCGGTGTAGTATGGCGTCGAGATCAGCTAGCGAACCAGTCTTCCAGCAGCAGCAGTTTTCATCAGGCTGTCGTGGATAAACAGAAGGGTAGGTTGCCCGACGTCGGGCAACCTACCCTTCTAGTCTGTAGGGTGGGTGCAGCAAAGTGGAACCCACCGCTCGTAACTGATAGTCTCTTAATCCCCCTCCCTTTAGCTCCCTCCCGCTAGGGGAGGGAGGGCTGGGGAAGCCCTCTCCCTTGACGGGAGAGGG
>CAZCXP010000185.1:2273-3896 GCA_964502665.1 uncultured Dehalococcoidia bacterium
AGATTCATGAAGCCCAGACTCAAAGAAGCACCCGATAATCTTCAAGAGCTAGTCGACAGCCAAGCCGATTTTATCGTCGAGAATCAGCTTCCCTCCGGAGCCGTTCCGTGGTATCGAGGCGGAATCACAGACCCCTGGGATCACGTGGAAGGTGCCATGGCCCTGGATTTCTGCGGCAGGTTCGAGGAGGCCGCCGCAGCCTACATCTGGTCGCGTGATATGCAGAATCCCGATGGTAGCTGGTATTACGGTTATCTGGACGACAGACCGCAAGATTCAGTAAAAGATACAAACTTTGCTTCTTACATAGCAACTGGTATGTGGTTTCATTATCTAGCCACCGGTGACCTGGGCTTCCTCCGCCAGATGTGGCCTACGGTCGAGAGAGGCATAGACTTCGCCCTGAGTTTGCAACAGCCAACGGGGGAGATACCCTGGGCCTCAAGTGACGAGGGTGAGGTCTGGCCAGGGGCCATTGTAACCTCATCATGTTGTATCTGGCATAGTATCAGGAACGGCATCAATATCTCAAGGATATTGGGACAGGGCAGGCCTGATTGGGATAGGGCCAGCGAGAGGCTTCTTAGGGCAATCAAAGGACACCCTGAGCTGTTCGATAAGATGGGTGAGAACGAACGCCGTTATTCTATGAACTGGTTTTACCCCATCCTTACCGGCGTGATCGAAGGGAAGGAAGCGAAGGAGCGTATCGAGAGGGAGTGGAAGGATTTCATTATCGAAAGCTGGGGATGCAGGGTCACCGCCGACGAAGATGTGACTGCGGTAGCCGAGACCAGCGAGTTGATCATAGCCCTGTGCCTTATAGGGGAACATGAGAGGGCGAAGCTGCTGCTGGATTGGACTCTGCGGCTTCGAGACGACGAGGGTGGCTTCTGCCGGGGGATGAAGCTGCCGGAAGGGGAAGCCTTTCCCCCTGAGAGGGCCACCTGGACATCGGCAGCACTGATAATGGCTGTAGCAGCCCTGGCTAAGGCTTAGCGCCTGCCCAGCACTGGAGGGGTTTTGGCAGAGACGCCGGAAGTCGCCGCCAACGATTTTGTGGGCTATGAAGTCCTTATCGACTTCATGAAAGAACGGGCGTTGCACGAGCTGGAGGGTGACATAGTTGAGATCGGCGCGTTTCTCGGTGGCGGCACCGTCAAATTGGCAAGGTTTGCCCAAGAGTATGGCAAGAGAGTATTCGCTATCGACATTTTCGACCCCAGTTGTGACAGGACCCGGGATTTGAGCGGAACCAGGATGTGCGACATCTACGAGGCGTTTCTCCAGGGGCGCTCCCAGTTGGAGGTCTATCGTGAGACTACGCGAGGTTTCGACAACATAATAACGCTTGACAAGGATTCCAAAGAGGTTGAATTCCCCAAAGAACAGAGTTTCATTTTCGGATTCATTGATGGCAATCACCAGCCGGAGTACGTGAGAAACGACTTCTACCTTGTCTGGCGCAATCTTGTCCCGGGAGGCAGCGTTGGCTTCCACGACTATGGTTTCGACATGCCGGAAGTCACCGAAGCCGTAGACGGGCTAATACGGGAGCACAAAAACGAGATAAGCGAAGTCCACGAAATAAAGGACAAGCACATCGTTTTACTAACGAAGAAA
>CAZCXP010000186.1:0-3821 GCA_964502665.1 uncultured Dehalococcoidia bacterium
GCCCGGCAGGCTCCTGGAGGCTACCGCATCCGGTTTTGTCACAGGTCAGCAAATCTAGGAGTCTCCCTGACTACCAGGCGAGCCAGCCTCCATCCACAGCTATGGTCTCACCGGTGATGAAGCTCGACGCCTCGGATGCCAGGAAGACCACGCACCCCGCCACCTCGCTGGGCTGGCCTCCCCTTCGCATCGGAATTTTGCTCAGGTTGAACTGAAGAATCCTCTCGTCAGACTCGATGTCCCGCCTGGCCATCTCGGTTCGGATGTAGGACGGGGCGATGGCGTTGACCCTCACGTTGTGCCTGGCCCACTCCACTGCCAGGGCCTTGGTGAGCTGAACTATGGCCCCTTTGCTCGCTATATAGGGGGAGATATTCATGAAGCCGGTGAGCCCAAACACTGAGACTATGTTTATGATGCTGCCTGATTTTCGCTCCACCATGCCCTTTCCGATGGCCTGACAGCAGTAGAAGCACCCTTTGAGGTTGGTGTTCAACACCGCGTCCCAGTCCTCCTCCGCCAGCTTCAGGAATGGCCTGACGATGTTGATCCCGGCGTTATTCACCAGGATATCCACTTTGCCGAAGGCTCTCAGCGCCTCCGACGTCATAAACTCCACCTCGTCCCTTCGGGTGACGTCTGTCTTGACGGGCAGCGCCTTGCCTCCACCGGATTGGATTTCCGAGGCAACCCTCTCCAGAGGCTCCTGCCTGCGACCGCATAGCACAAGTGAAGCGCCTGCCTCTGCCAATGCCTTTGCGGCGGCCTCCCCCAACCCAGTGCCGCCACCGGTGACGACGGCCACTTTCCCTGTGAGGTCGAATATCCTTATCTTCTTTCTCCTCTGCCCTTGAACTTGGGCTTACGTTTCTCCAGAAAAGCCCTTCGGCCCTCCTTGAGGTCCTCCATCAGCAGGAGCCCTGGGCTGAGCAGATCCTCCCATCGGTAGTCATCGTCGTGGCCCCGGTGAAGCATTTTCTTTATGGCGCGGACGGCAAGGAGAGGATGCTGGGCAATGGTCTGGGCCAGGCTCTCAACCTCAGCATGGAGCTTATTGTGTGGAACAACCCTGGCCACGATGCCCCATTCCTCTGCCTTCTGGGCATCGATGGTCTCTCCGGAGAGGAGCAGATAGCCAAGCCTGCCTCTTCCCAGAACTGCCCTTCCTCTGCCGAGGGTGATAACGTGGACCGCCCCCACCCTTATCCCCTGCAGACCGAACCGGGCCTTTTCGGAGGCGATAGCGACGTCGCTCACGATAGCGATCTTGCAGCCATATCCGTAGGCATAGCCATTGACGGCGGCGATCACGGGTTGTGGGAGGTTCTCGATGCGGCGAAACATCCTGGCATCCGTCTCAACAAAGTCTGTTGCCTCGCTCAGGCCTTCGAATTCCAGTTCCCCGAAATCCACCCCGGCGCTGAACGCCCGGTCCCCGGCTCCGGTGAACACCACGACCCTTACATTCTCGTCATCCTCCACCAGCGACAGGGCATGATCGATCTCCTCGAACATCCTCAGGTTGCAGGCGTTATGCTTGTCGGGGCGGTTCATAGTTATGGTGGCCACCGGGCCTTCAACTTCGAAGAGAACCGTCTCATACTCCATGCGGGGCTCCTGTTGCTTCGCCGATTTTCGGCGACGCGGAGCTGGCTGTCTGCTCATGGCTTGCGCTTCTCCAAGTAGATTTGTCTATCGGAGTTCGATTATATCGGTGGGCACTTTGGCCGTCAAGGCACGAGTCTTTGTCCCTACAACTCCGACTGAGTTCAAAGGGAAGCGTTTGTGCGTCATTGCGAGCCGAAGCCCTGAGCGAAGCGAAGGAGCAGCGAAGCAATCGCATTGTAGTTTGTGTACCCCACCCCCGAGATTGCTTCGGCACTCCGTGCCTCGCAATGACACAG
The DNA here is from genome assembly GCA_964502665.1 of uncultured Dehalococcoidia bacterium. Taxonomy (GTDB): domain Bacteria; phylum Chloroflexota; class Dehalococcoidia; order SZUA-161; family SZUA-161; genus SOKG01. The sequence goes on from CAZCXP010000186.1 coordinate 1,905, forward strand.
AAATGCACTTGTCATCCCTATGTGGGAAGGTGGGTTGCATTTCATTTCACCCACCCTACTCCCCATTGTGTGAGATGTGGATTGCTGCGTCCTGTGGGCACTCTGCGTTGACTGCGGTCTTGTCCGATCTATAGCTTCGCCAGGTAACTCCCGAAATCCTTGACTTTGGGCGGCTTCTTGCCCGTTCCCGGCTCAATGGTATGCCCCTCTTCCTTCAGACGTCCGGCCTGTGCTTCCACGCCGCCGGGGAACTTCTCATTCAGACTGCCGCCACTCTTTATCACCCGCCAGTAGGGCGTTATATCCTTCCTTCCCATGCTCAGGTACTCTTCCGCTGCCTCCGCCGCAATTCGAATAAAAATGCCTGTTGTGAGCGGGCAGGTTGAATCGACTTTGAAATCCTCTGCCAGGCGGTGTCTGATTTGATCTACGGTGAGGAGCTGGCCAGACGGCGTCTTTCGCATCAACGCATCGACAAGAGCGGGAGTGGGGATAAGCATCTTCCCTGCCCCGAACCTTTTTTGCATCTTCGGCGGCGTGTCAACCACTCTGGGCTCCTGCCGTTTCTCCAGTTTCTCGCGCCAGGTTCCGCGCGGCTTCCATTTGGCGCTCATCTCCTCACCTCAGATGCTGCTTTGGTCTTGGCCTTTAAGTACTTCCCTCGTTTTCCAGCGGAATAACGCAGATGAAGCGCAGAACATCGCTTCCAGTGTTGGCGAAACAGTGTTCCTCGTCGGGCGCAACATATACTACGGTCCCCTCTCCAATCGGCTTTTCACCTTCTTGACTCTTGACCGTACCCTCACCGGACAGCACAAACGCCTCATGTTCCCACCAGTGCGAGTGGAAGGGGGTAGAACTGCCTGGTCTGACCTCAAATACGCGCATGGCGAACCTGGGAGCGCCGTCCTCAGGACCGATGGCTACACGCCGCAATACCCCCGGGACATCTTCTATAGGTTCTACCTCAATATAATTACGCACTTTCATATTAAGACCTCCCAGTCCCCTTTACGGTATAGAGCATAGCAAAGCAGGTCGAGAAAAGCCAGTGTTCTATCTTCGTTTCACTTTGTCAGACTTGTTTATGCACCCAGAGCAGCAACGGGGGGCAGCCTGAGACAAGGGATTTGGCCCCAGGGTAATGGCGAAAGCGTAGGGTGGAAGTTGGGGCGAGGCTGGGAGGTCAGTCTGCAGCAACCAGGCCTTGCCCAAGCATAACAGATTGAGTCATGCTTTTTCGGTCAGAGGGAGCGTTATCAAAGAGGCTGCGTCTTGGCTCCTGTTCTTGCGCCGGAAATGGTCGGTGCACTAACCAGCTACCATTTGACAGAAACAGTCTTTCCTGGAGGGTAGCCCGGTGGCGTGGTTGCCTCCAGGTGCAACGTGTCAAGCGCCTTCTCCTGTATCATTCGCATCAGGTCCTGAAGCTGTTCCTGCTTTTCCACTGGCAGATGAGCCGCGAGTTCGGTAACTACCCCCTTCATTACCTCTATTCCGGGAGCGCAGGCTTTCTCGCCCTTGGCGGTCAGCTTGACTTCTGTGTACGGGTGCCCCTTGCGCTTGGGGGTCCTCTTTACCAGGCCTTCCTTTTCCATTCTATTGAGCAACCCGGCTATAGTCTGGTTTTCCCGGAAGAGCAGTCGAGCGATCTCGGCGGGGGTCAACGTACCAGGATAATCCCTGCAGGCCCAAAGCACAGCGGTCTTCTCAGGCGTCAAACCCACCTTGGCGAGTTTAGTCTCGGCCACTTTGTTGACCGCAGCCCAGGTCTGGCGAAGCAGCGTGTAGGTTGTGAAGGATGGGTCGGCGAATCGAAAATCGTACATTGGATGCTTCCTCCTGTCTGCCCAAATTGGTATTACCAAGTAGCGTCTGTATCGCTGAGCGCTTCACGCTTAACAGGGTTGAACCTAT
>CAZCXP010000187.1:0-3483 GCA_964502665.1 uncultured Dehalococcoidia bacterium
CTTGCTGCTGCCTCCCGTAGGAGTCTGGGCCGTATCTCAGTCCCAGTGTGGCTGGACATCCTCTCAGACCAGCTACCCGTCATAGGCTTGGTAGGCCGTTACCGTACCAACTACCTGATAGGACGCAAGCCCCTCTCCCAGCGCCTTTCGGCTTTAACATCGAGGCATTACCCTCAGCGCCTCATGCGGTATTAGCCCCAATTTCTCGGGGTTATCCCCCACTTGAAGACAGGTTACTTACGCGTTACTCACCCGTTTGCCACTGAAATGAAAACCGAAGTCTTCATTCCCGTTCGACTTGCATGCATAAGGCACGCCGCCAGCGTTTATCCTGAGCCAGGATCAAACTCGCACTTTAAATACCTTACTTCCTTCCACTATCCAGTTGTTAAGGTGCTCGCTACTTCCGTAGCAGTTACTAGTGTATGCGATTTCAACAACTTTGTCAAGCTTGCTTCGCTTGCAAGGTGCAGTATTTTTAGCACGCTTTCATCTGCTTGTCAAGCCCGTTTCACTCACTCCAATCAGAGTTTGCTCAGCATGTGCGTTGACAAGCCCTTTCCATTCATGCTATGTTAGAAATAGAGGACTGAATGGATCCCATTGCACCTGTTGGAGGCAAACAGAATGAGAGAGAAAGTGGAGGCTGCCCTGGCTCAGATAAGACCTGCTCTGCAGGCGGACGGAGGCGACGTTGAACTACTGGATGTCAACGATGGCACTGTGACAGTGAAACTAACCGGTGCCTGTGCCGGATGCCCCATGGCAACTATGACGTTAAAGAGCGGGGTGGAACGGATAGTGAAGGAGCAGGTCCCCGAGGTCGTTGAGGTAGTCGCCCTCTAGAAAGCTACTTCGGCCAGGAGATCCATCGAGCAGTTTCGGGGGTTGATAAGCAGCCTCCGAAACTTGTACTCTATCCTGCCTTTTCCAGTTCAAAGGCTCTGTGCAAGGCCCGCACGGCATCTGTAGTCTTGGATTCGTCGATAATACAGGTTATCCTTATCTCCGAAGTACTTATCAACTCGATGTTGATGCCCTCTCCATAGAGAGCACGAAACATTCTGGCGGCATATCCTGGCGCAGTCTGCACCCCGGCCCCGACGATACTTACTTTGGCCAGCCTGGCATCGCTTATACACTCACGGGCACCGATCGATTTGGCCACAGGCTTGATCACCTTCATCACTTTGGCAAGGTCACTCTTGGCCACAGTAAAGGTCACGTCAGTGACCCTGTTGATGCTGGCATTCTGCACGATGGTATCCACACTTATGTTCGCCTTGGCCAGTGGTTCGAAGATAGCGCAGGCAACACCTGGCTTATCGGGAACGCCCACAATCGTTACCTTGGCTACACTGAGGTCATGGGCAATTCCCCGCACTTTGTTCTTAGCTTCCATGGAAGCACCTCCGTGAATAAGAGTGCCTGGCCTGTCGCTGAAACTGGAGGCCACCAGGATGGGCATTCTATACACCTCGCCCAGCTCCACAGCCCGTGGGTGCATCACTTTGGCCCCGTAGGATGCCAGCTCCAGCATCTCCTCATAGCCTATTTCATCCAGCTTCCCTGCCTCTGGCACCAGCCGGGGATCGGCTGTATACACACCTTCGACATCGGTATAGATCTCGCACCTGTCTGCCCCCAGACTCACCGCCAAGGCCACCGCCGTAGTATCGGAGCCGCCACGGCCCAGTGTGGTGATATCCATCCCCTCAGTTATCCCCTGAAAACCGGCAACTATTACAATCCTGCCTTTCTTAAGCTCCTTGGTGATACGCTGAGGATCGACGCCGAGGATCTGGGCACGACTATAGACAGCGTCTGTCCTGATCCCGGCCTGGGCGCCGCTCAGGCTGATCGCCTTGGCCCCCAGCGACCTCAAGGCCATAGCAAGTAGGGTGCTGGACACTATCTCACCGGTGGAGAGAAGAACGTCGAGCTCCCGGTCATCGGGATGGTCTGTTACCTGGTTTGCCAGCTTGATCAGCTCATCCGTAGTCTTTCCCATGGCCGAGACCACCAACACAACCTGGTTACCCCTTTCCTTGGCTGCAATAGCCCGTCGGGCGACGTTCTTGATCTTGTCAGCATCAGCCACAGAGCTGCCGCCATACTTCTGCACAACGAGTGCCATCATCGCCCCTAACTCTGTATCAACTTTCTCATGATAGTATAGCCATCCTTTATAAAAACCCCCGTGCTCTTCGCCTGCGCCTCGCTGAACGCCTTGGCGCCCGTGGCTGGAAAACCCGGGCCCCAGAGCACGAATGGAACCGGATCCGCGGTATGGGTTTGGACTTCAATGGGTGTTGCATGATCAGGCATAGCCAGTATGCGCAGACTGTCCCTCCCACCAGAAAGGAGCTGGCCCACCACCTCACGATCCACCCGCTCGATGGCCTCTATCTTGTCATCAATGGAGCCGACATGGGCAGCTTCATCAGACGCCTCGATATGGATGAACACCATGTGATGTTCCTGGAGCGCCTCCAGGGCTCCGGCTGCCTGCGCAGCGTGGTCGCTGTCGAACCCGGCCGTCACCCCTGGGATATCCAAGTTTCTTACTCCTACCATCTTCGCCAGACCCCTGAGGAGGTCAACACCCGATGTCATTGCGGCATCGAGGCCATAGGTCTCCCTGAAGGGCGGGAGTTCGGGGATTTTTCCGCTTCCCCAAAACAGCCAGATCATGGTGGCGGGGATTTCTCCGCGAGATTCTCGCGCCTTGTTCACTGGATGGTCGCGAAGCACGTCTACAGAGCGTGCCATGAGGTCTCGCAGTACCTCGCTCCCCGGCCCGTGAGGAAGGAATTCATCGATGGGCCTACCATGAATATCGTGCGGTGGAGTGCAGGTCGCCAGAAGCGCATCCGCGTGCCCCTTTATCCTGCAAATGTGCCTGTAGCTAACCCCCTGGTAGAAATGTGTTGTCTCATCGCCAAGGCTCTCCCTCAGCGTGGCAATTAAGGCATGAGCTTCGCCATCGCTTATGTGCCCTGCACTGTAGTCCCGCATTTTCCCATCATGAACGGCCACCAGATTGCAGCGAAACACAACCTCCCCCTCAGTGATAGGGATGCCCATGCTCACAGCCTCGATTGCGCTCCTGCCCTGGTAGTAGACCTTTGGATCGTAGCCAATTATGGACATACAGGCGCATGCGCTGGAGGGCTCCATCCCCGGCGGCACCGTTTGTGCCAGCCCCAGGGTACCCTCCGTTGCCATTCGATCGAGGTTTGGGGTATGCGCCAGCTCCAGGCACGTTTTCCCCCCTCGCTCACGAAGCGGCCAGCCCGAGGCGCCATCAATAATCACAACGCAGTACTTCACGACCAGCTAAGTATAGCGGGGGAAAAGAGTCAATTCAAGGAGGCTTTCGTTATCGTGCTGGCTGAAGGGTGGGTGAAGCGGCGACGGAAGCTACCAGGAAGCAGTAGGGTGGGTGAAGCGGCAACGGAACCCACCGACGCCGAGCACCGG
>CAZCXP010000188.1:0-1064 GCA_964502665.1 uncultured Dehalococcoidia bacterium
CGAATTCCGGTCATCATTTCGAAGCGTCCGTAAGAGAGATTCAGTTTCTCGTATAAAGGGGCTACCCTCTCTTCCAGGCTCTGTGACGTGACGATCGTCTCCGGTAGTTCGTACCCAAAGGACTCGATGCAGACGTTTTTATACCGCATTTCAATAAAGCCCCTGCAAACTCGCTACCGTCGCTAGCGTATCCTTGGCATCAAACGCTGCGGCGCTCGCCTTTGCCCTAGCTTGATAGCAACGTTGGGATGTGGAACTTCGTCTTCAGATTCGACCAGCCCTCAGCAGCCTCCGGGGGAATCACCCTGTCCGGGATATACTTCCCAACACCGGCGAGGAGAGCGCAAATCTTTCTTGAACTCGCTACCGTGTCCGGGACATACTCCCATGCTGCGGTAATAAGAGAGGAGCGCACCTTCTGAGGCAATTTGCCCAGCCCACTAATGACCCCATTGATCGCCTTAGGTGGGACGTGCTTATCCAGTGTATTCAAGTAGAAGAGCAGCAGCCTATCCGGTACACATGTGTCGGCTAACTTCACCTCAAGCGATATCAGCTTATCTGAGGCAAACTTATCCAGCCGTCCAAGGATAGACCTTGTTCTCTTCAACAGCATGTCCCCAGCTCTGGTACGCGTATACTACAATTAGTGGTAGATTATGGTAATCCACGTAATGCCATACTATCACACTTTTGGTCGAATTTGTCAACGGCTTCAAATTAACTACCCTTCACTTATCCTACATTCATTTTTCCAAATACTTACGTTGGGAGAGTGCCATGAGGAAGCAGGTAACGGCGGTCTGGGATTGTTTACTAACGCCAGTTGTTCCCATCCTCTCTCCCGCCGGAGTCTGGACATTCCAGCGCCTGCGGTGAGAACATCGTAACTCGTGGCCAGGCTCTATTGGGAGACCCCCCGTTCGGCGAGGGGAGAAATCTGTGTATACCTTAGTATCTGTAGTCAAATGAGGTAAAACGATGTGTTTTGTTTCGAAAATAGACTTTCTTCCGTTCGCCCTGAGCCCTGGCCTTGGCCAGGCCCAAGGCTTGTCGAAGGGAGC
>CAZCXP010000188.1:1164-3477 GCA_964502665.1 uncultured Dehalococcoidia bacterium
GGCATATCTTTTTTCAATCATTCGCTGGTGAGCAACCGCCCATGTGGGTTTGATTCGCTGATGCCTGTCGGCTAAATATCCTTCATCAGCGGCTCCAAATAGGCCACAGAGCTATCCAGGGTAGATAACTTCATGTAGTCGTCTTCCGGCACAGCGATACTGTAGCGTTTTCGCAACTCCATGATGATGTCCAGGAAATCCATTGAGTCCATTTCGATCTGGTCTCGTATGCGGACATCACCCTTGAGGTTGCTCAGATCCTCATCAGGTACAATTTCGTGGATGACCTCTAGAATCATGGATCTAATTTCTTCTGCTTTCATAGGCTCCTTCCCTTCTATTACAGCTAGAATAGACCCTTCAATATCAACTATTCTGCGAATCTTCTGACTATGATGACGGAATTGATCCCCAGCATTCCGAAGGAGTTATTCAAGATGTAGTCGACCTTGTCCACCTTTTTGGGTTCGTTGATTACCAGGTTCTTAAGGGCGCACTCGGGGTCCAGATGGTCCACATTGATGGTCTGGTGGACGATATGGTCTTCAAAGGAGGGCAAATTGCCCACCAGTTCCAAAGCACCGGCAGCTCCCATCGCATGCCCGATATAGCTTTTGGTGTTATTTATGTAGGTATTTGAGTTGTTTCCAAACACTTCTCTGATTGCCTGACATTCCGCCTTGTCGCCTTCACGGGTTGCAGTCCCGTGGGTGTTGATGATATCGATGTCGCTGGCTGATATGCCGGCCTTTTTGAGAGCAAGGTTCATGCATTCAACTTGCCTTTGAGCGTTGGGAAGAATGAAATCAAATGCATCTGAGTTAGTTGCATATCCGACGATTTCGCCGTAAATCCTGGCCCCTCTCTCGAGTGCGTCACTCAATCTTTCCAGAACGCAAATACAGCCGCCTTCGGAAACGACGATGCCGTTTCGGTCCCTGTCGAAAGGGCGGGATGCCTTCTGAGGATCAGGGTGGCTTGCCAACGCCCCTTCATTTTTGAAGGCTGCAAAAACACCGAATGTGTGAGGGGTCTCTGATACCCCACCAGCTAAGGCCAAATCCACATCGCCCAGGCGCAGCATTTGTAAGCCTTGTATAAGTCCGAGGTTGCCGGCAGCGCAAGCGGCTCCCAAGGTGTAGTGTGGGCCGGTAATCCCCATATTCAGGGTGACCTCGCCGGCGGGATTGTTGGCCACAGTTCTCGGGTTGTGGTGGTGCGACCAGACATCTACGTTGTAGTCGAACTGCTTGATGTTGTAAATCTCATTTTCTGTTTCTACGTTACCGTGCTCGGTGATCCCGAGATAGATGCCAATTCTCGATTTGTCAACAGACTCGAGATCCAATTTCGCATCAGCGACTGCTTCGTGAGAGCAGTATATTGCAATAGACCCTGCTCGCGTTCCCCGACGCAGTTCCTTTTTCTTCTGATACCTCAGTGGGTCAAAGTCGCACACACCGGCTATGACTTCACCCATGTAGTGAGTTTCGATTCTCCCTACGCCGGATTTGCCAGCGAGCAAGTTCTGCCGAAACTCCGCAAGATTGTTTCCGTTCGGTGCCGTTAGACCGATCCCGGTTATTACAATTCTCGTCTCATCAAGCATCTTGGTAACCATCTAATCCGAGGGTTGTCTCGAGCTACCACTCCAGACCCAGCATGATACCGCATAAGCCGCTGCCGCCGGCCATCATCACAACCCTATCGCCAGCATGGACATGACCCTCGTCAATTCCTATAGCTAGTGAAATGGGGAGGGAACACGAGGCGATGTTTCCCAGGTATTCCACGGTGGAAAAGCCCTTGGACTCATCCAGCCCCAGGGCATGAAACAACACCTGTTTGTGGATAGAGCTGACCTGATGGGTAAAGACCTTGTTTACATCTGTGCCGTTCCACCCCAGCTCTCGCTGGAAGGCCTTCCATGTTTCTACCGCCAATGCCGCGCCATTATTCAGGATTCCGGTGTAGTCAGTGCTCATATTGGGGTAGCTATTCGGGTCGTAGAAATAGGTATCAGCTTCTACGCGACAGAGGTCGTTGTGTTGTGAAGCGGTGCGTACAACCCCCCCCAGAATTTTGTGTCCGGATTTCGATAGGGAAGAGTGAGTTAACACCACTGCCACTGCTCCCGACCCCAGGGTTAGAGAGGCGAAGGCGTGTTTCAGCTTGTCCCTGGTGACGTCTGGGGCTTTCAACAGGTCATTGATCGTTGAATCAATAAGTCGCTTGCCGCCCTCCGCGCCAACCACAATTCCTGCTTTTACCTGGCCCAGTTCGATCATATTTGCCAGAGTTACCATGCCGTTG
>CAZCXP010000189.1:0-3475 GCA_964502665.1 uncultured Dehalococcoidia bacterium
GCCATGTAGCGCATCACTCCCTCAACGCAATAGGCATGCTTCAGCAGGCTCTCACTCTCGTTAAACTCCTTTAGAAGTGACAGCGCTTCATCATATGTCGGTGTGTGTTCCTGCATTTCGGCGCTCCTTTGCTTGTTTTCCTTACCAGACGATGCAAGATTATAAACTTTCGGGTTACTAATAGCAAAGCCTAATGGCAAGTAGGGGCGTATCGCGATACGCCCCTACTTATGTTTGTTGACAACGAGACGGCATTGGGCATAGTATTGCTACTGTTATCGACAAGGCTCACAGCATCCTTTCCTCCGGAGGTACGCTTGAAAGCACTAGGCATCATGGGAAGCCCGAGGATAAGGGGTAACACGGATCTTCTGCTGGATGAGGCGTTCAGGGGAGCGCAGAGTCAAGGAGCAGAGACCGAGAAGATCATAGTCGATAAGCTCAAGATAAGCCCGTGCCGGGAATACTATGGTTGCCTCAAGGACGGCAATTGCGTCATACGAGACGACATGGATGACATATATCCCAAGCTCCTCGAGGCAGACATTGTGATAGTTGCCTCGCCCATGTTTTTCTACGGCCTTACCGCCCAGGCAAAGGCGCTCATCGATCGTTGCCAGGCCCTGTGGGCAAGAAGGTATGTCCTCAAGCAGAGCCCGCCAGACTCCGCGAGAAGGGGTGCGTTCATCGCTGTAGGAGCCACCAGGGGCAAGCAGCTATTCGATGGCTCTATACTGACGGTGAGATACTTCTTCGAGGCCATCGGCATCAAGTATGCCGAGGAGCTGCTCGTCCGGGGTGTTGACGACAGAGGCGAGATCAAGGAGCACCCAACGGCGCTATCAGACGCGTTTGAACTAGGCAAAAGGCTGGCTCAGGAATAGAGCCCTGTTCCACTCTTTTCAAGCCCACCTAAAGATCACGGGAAGAGCAGCCCGCAGTACCCCTCAACCCTAAGGACAGCCGCAGAATCCATGTAGATCCAGTATCCCGCGCTGTCAACCATATCGGTAAGGACGCCGCCGACAACCGGCATCCAGTCGATCCAACCCATAACCGGATCGTAGGCGTACACCTGCTGAACCCCGCCCGGTCCCGTGATGCCCGCAAGCACGACCTCGACGCTTGAGTCAGCAGGGACCAGCGGCAGTCCGACGAGGTTCCAGCCCTGACCCAGGGGAATATCCCGATACCCCAGCGCCTCGCCGGCAGTAAGGTTCAACCACAACTCGCCGGCGGTTACCCAAGTGGCGGTCTGGTCAGCAGTATCGTCACCGATCATGAAGGTAATCAGAGTCCCTTCGTCGTAATTTGTCGCAGGTGATATCGTTAGGTCATATGTCGAGTGGCTTCCAGGCCAGGATGCTGCAGGAGTAGTGGTGGTATATGTGTCCCCTTCTATTAAGGCTGCTATGACAGTGTCATCCGGCACATCCATACCGTCCGATTGCACCGTGCCCAGGAAACGGCAGGCTAGCATGCTTTCAGTGCTGAAGGCCGTGTCATCGCCGTAGCTAGCGCCATTGCCTACAGCCTTGGCCCTGAAGTGGTAGGTGGTATTGGGTTCCAGATCGGTAAGATCGCCACTGAAGGCACCGGGTGCTGTCATCGTCTGGGGTGGTGTCTCATTGCCGTAGTCGGTGGTCTCTCCCCACTGGAAGGAGACATCGACAGAAGAGGCAGTGCCGAGGTCATCGAGGCTGCCGTTCAGGGTAGCTGAGTCAGCGGTTACATCGGTGGCGGGATTGGTGGTCACCGCCGGCGGAGCGGTTGTTATTCTGGCGCGGAGGCAAACGTTGTCGCCGTAGTCTGCCACATCCTCCCAGGGATCCCAATCGAGGTGCCTTACGAAGCACACACCGCTCTGGATGGGTGGCGCGACAACCCCGGAGACCCAATACTCCACAGGCAGCGGGAAGTAGTAGCCCGGCGTCGTCATCTTGACAGCAACAGTAAACTGCTGGCCTGTGGTCCTCTCCACCGGGGTGTCAAGCGGTATGGAATAGTAGCCCCATTCTTCGCAGGTACCTGCCTGAGAAGCGAGCTGGGTGCCAAAAAAGCCATCGTAAACGTAGAGCTCATACCCGGCATTGTAGTCCGTTGTCCAGAACTCAACATGGGTCAGGTCGCCGCTTTGCCCGGTGGTGAAGACGCTAGCCATCCACGCAGAACTATCATCGTAGCCAGCGGCATCCACTATGCCAGCCTCGTCCCAGTAGTAGAGCGTCTCACCGGGATTGTAGTCCTGATACCGGTAAGAACCTACCTGCTGCATATTTCCCGAGCCGTAGCACAAATAGAAGTAGCCATTGTCTCCCCAGCCAGTGCCCCAGCTATTCTTGACAATCCAGGCCCCAGACTCAAGCCCGAAGGGATGGGGTATGGTATCATCCCAGCCCACGATGCAGACAAGGTGATCTGGATCCTCGATACAGTGTGGCCAATAATAGATACTACCGTCGTACAGGCGGGCATCATCATGGCGGTATGCCATAGAGACCGGGCCGTAGTTATAAACGGCATCCTTCACCTCAGCAATCTCGCCAGCGGAATCCGCCACCTGGCGATACCCTGTGATCCTCTTGATAGTGGCGCAAGTATCGTCGCAGGACTCGGTATCGATAGTGCTTGGGTTGTAAGGGTCGCAGGTCTCGAGCCTCGTTCCTTTCTTCGTCAGAAGCTCGGCGGCAAGAAATGACGTCCCGCCACCATCACAGCGGTCGCCAATCAGATAAACCCACGATGGATCGATGCAGCAGGCAACGTTCTGCTCGGAAAAGTCGTACTCCATGTCTTCCACAATCAAGACCCTTGACTCGATGGCAGCAAGGGGCCCGAATATCCAGCAGGTGCCGCACGGATTCTGGTTCTTAACCGGGGTCACCTTTCCTGAATCCCTCCAATCAAAAGCGCTTGGATGCTGGGCCAACGTAGTCCTGTCCCGTGCTGGGATGTCCCGCAGGTGGCTCAGGTCCATAGTGGGAGGAATGTAGCCGTAGGAAGATTCGGGTGGGTTGTCAAGATATTCGATGAAGTCGGGATTGAGCGGCGCCAGTCGGAGCGCTTCGGTGACATCAGCCTCTGCCGGCGCGGGCTCAGCGGGCGCGGGCCCGGTCGCCAACCCATGTGAGGGCATCGCCCCCTCCGTCACAGGGAGGTAGGTTTCTTGCCCCTCCCCGACAACTATCGAGCTGCCTCCGAGCAGCAGCCCGGTCACCAGCAGCATCAAGACGGCTGCAACAGGAAAGACCTGGCGAAGTAGCCTATTCTTTGTCATAGTTATCCACCTCCGGTAGTTTGGCTCCGCAAGCTTGCGGGCGGCGGCCTGTCAAATGCGTTAAGTCGGCCTGCTATAGAGGGACCTGTGCCTGTAACGTTTCAGGTCTGTATTCTTTATCGAGCAATAGGGCACGTAGGAAGCAAAATGTGCCCTCTGGGCAAGCCGCCCGAAGAGCACATCAAAGTCAGCTTGTCT
>CAZCXP010000190.1:0-3468 GCA_964502665.1 uncultured Dehalococcoidia bacterium
TTCAGGGACCACTATCAGGTCCTGGGCGTCCGCAGGGATCTCAGCCAGGGAAAGACCAAGCCAATACAAAGCCCCAAGCGCTAAAGCCTCTCCTTTCCTCTAGCAAACTGGCTCTCAATTCCAGCCTTCTAGCCGCATTCTGCAAGGGCAAAGGGTTGCAGGCAGTAGAAAGTCACTTTTTTCGTGGTACAATATGGTATACCCTAGGTGCGTTGTTAGGCGGGGAATACCGAGCTGGGCGGCAGGAGACAAATGAAGCAGCTACTCGGGAAAAGGTTCGAGCCCAAGAAGATCATAGATAATCCATCGGAGGAGAGCCTCCGCGCATGGGCCTTGGAGCACGGCGGGCGCATAAGCGAGTTCGGCAACCTCTCCGTAACCACCAACGTGCGGAACAGAATGGCAAAGTTGACTGAGGTAATACTGGACCAGCCGGACCCAGAAGACGCCGAGCTCATCCACAATGTCCTCGACTATCTGAAGGAAAAAGAGGTGATAGCACTGGACAGGGTCATGTGCTCAACACCGGGGTTCAAGAGGCACTGCAGGTTGTATGTCACGGCCGAGTACGCCAGGCTGCCGTTGATGTGGGGCAATACGCTGTTCCCGTCTGAAGGGAAGGAGCCCGATTTCATAGCGCTTACCGTGCCGGAATGGGAAGAGAAGAAGGTGCTCGTCTTTCCTGCAGCCGGACTGACGATCATCCTGGGGAGCGACTACAAGGGCGAGAATAAGAAGGCCATGCTTCGGCAGGTCATGTATTGGGCCAAGAAGCGGGGGCATCTCGGTCTTCATGCGGCAAGCAAGGTATTGCGCGTATATAGAGGCAAGGAGTTGAGGGATTTCGGCTTTCTGCTGTTCGGCCTCAGCGGGACTGGCAAGACCTCCCTGTCCTGCCATTCGCACTGGCTGGGCTATCCTGAGACGGTCGTCATTCGGCAGGACGACGTCGTGATACTAAAAAAGGACGGCGCGGCGGTCGGCACTGAGGACTCATTTTACATAAAGACTGCCAGCCTGGAACCTAGCTCTCAGCCCCTGCTCTACGCGGCGGCCTTGAGCCCCCGGGCCATATTAGAGAATGTGCTGGTAGACCCGGAGACGGGCAAGGTCGATTTCTTCGACAGCAGCCTGACTTCCAATGGCCGTGCGATGGTCAAGAGAAGGGACATTGCATTCACCGATGAGAGCGTGGACATGGAGAGGGTGGACTTCATCGTGTTCATCACCAGGAGACAGGACATTATGCCTCCGGTCGCCCGCCTCAGCCAGGAGTGGGCGGCGGCGGCGTTCATGCTCGGCGAGTCCGTAGAGACCTCGGCCGGCGACCCGACCGAGGCGGGCAAATCGCTCAGAGTAGTGGGCACAAACCCGTTTATCGTCGGTTCCCGGACGGAGGAGGGGAACATGTTCCTCGACATCCTCCAGGCCAATCCCGACATCCAGTGCTTCCTCTTGAACACTGGAGTTGTCGGAGGCATGGTCAGGGGTCAGAATATCTCAGTAAGAGATTCAGTGAAGATACTGGAGATGATTGCCAAAGACAAAATCAAGTGGCGGAAAGATGATTTCTGGGGATACGAGGTGCCCGCCGAGATACCCGGCGTCGAAATGGACCGCTTCGACCTTAAGAATCACTATGATGACGAGCAGGTAGCTGAGCTATCAAAGAGCTTGAGGAATGAAAGATTGAGCTGGCTTTCGCAGTTCCCAGGCCTGAACATGGACATCCTCAGAGCTCTCAATCCGTAACCTCCCCTGCCGGAACTCATCGCTGCAAGCCCACCCAACCGCTTCCAGAGATCCAGCCAAACGAGACTGAGCTCCTGCCCACCCTATGTCGTGACCTCATCCACCGATTGTAGGGCTTCCGCTGCCGACAATGCCGGTGTGTGGCAAATGTGGAACGCTGCTCTGCTCATAGCTTGTGCAGACAAGTTTTTCGCAAAAAAAATGTAGGAAAAGTTAGGATTAGTCGAGTACGATTTTTTGACAAGTGCGTTCGTAACGTCTACCGTATTAGTACCATACGTCAGCGTGCGATTCGCGCTAGGCTGTTTTTCACCTGTGTATCGCAAACAGAGCAGAGAGAATGAGAGGAATCTGCAGATTCCTAATGGTTTTGTCGAAGCGGGCAGTAGTGCTTCCCATGCCTTTGCCTGGGGCAGCGATGGCTGTCTTGACATAACCACAGCAGCTGATATGGGAGGATTTGGCAAGAAACGACAGGCTGGCGCAACTACACATGATGCGAAGGGATGAGGACATCATGGCAACTAAGGACGGTAAGGTAAGAGAGATTTGGGGACGGAAATTCAGAATAGCCAGAAACGGGCTAGATGAGAGAGAGGTGTTCTCCTTTGTTGGCAGCCTAATCGCTCAAAACAATGAGTACGCCAGGAAACTGAACCACCTCGATTCCCTCATAGGATTCGCTGAGAGCCTGGTAATCGAAGCGGACAAAGAGGCGGAGAGTATCAGAATAGAAGCAGAGGAAAAAGCAAGCGAGAAGGCCAAGGAAATTATCACCCGGTCAGAGGAGCAAACCAAAGCAGAGGCGGAAAGAATCATCACCGAAGCTGAGAAGAGTTCTATGGACATAATCTCAGCATCTGAACAGCTCGCTCAGGATATGCTCCAAGCGGCAGAAGAGAAGGCCAGAGCGCAGGCAGAGAACATTATCGCCGACGCAGAAGGCAAAGCCAAGGCGCGGGTGGGGAAGATCATCGCCGAGGCGGAAGACGCCACTCGAGAAAAAATATCAGCAGCAGAAGAGCTGGCTCGAGGCATCATCAAATCAGCACAAGCCAAAGCGGAGAGAACCAAGGCCCCTGCAAAGAAGGAAGCAAGAAAGATAGTCTCCCAAGCAAGGCAAGAAGCCGAGGAACTGGCAATAATTCTAACAGCAATTGCTGAGGAGCAGGCAAAAGATGTCCTCAGCAAAGCGGAGGAAAAGGCAACAGGAATCAGGGAGACGGCGGAGAGAGAAGCGCTGGCTTCCAAACAAGCATCTGAGCAGTTATTGGCAAGAAGCAGGAAGCAGGCAGAGAATGACATAAAAGCGAAGTTTGAAAGCATTTATGAGGAAATGCTTTCAAACTTAGACCCTGAGACCACTAAGTAGAGGAAATGAGGGTGTAGCTATTATGTTGAGAAGAAATGGTAAGGTAAGGGAGATCTGGGGACGACAATTCAGAGTCGTTAGGGATGGCTTGGACGAAGCAGAGGTATTCTCTTTCGTCAGCCGTATCATCGATCAGAATAGCGAACTCTCCAGCAGACTGGAACACGTGGATTCGCTCAAGAGGCTTGCAGAGAATGCCGTCATCGAGGCTACCAAACAGGCAGAGAAAATCAAGATAGAAACAACGGAAGAGGCAAACAAAGAGGCTAAGGAAATTATCATCCAGTCAGAGGAGCAAACCAAAGCAGAGGCGGAAAGAATCATCGCCGAAGCTGAAAAGAGCT
>CAZCXP010000191.1:0-3433 GCA_964502665.1 uncultured Dehalococcoidia bacterium
CCTTGGGCAGGCCCGCGTATCCCAGAGGGATTTGCCTGAGGAACTCCTGCTTCGCATTGTCGCTTAGTTTCCTGCTCATCTCGGTGTCGATAAATCCGGGGGCAATGGCATTGGCAGTTACGCCTCGGGTAGCGACCTCCCTCGCAGTGGACTTGGTGAGCCCTATCAGACCGGCCTTTGAGGCGGCATAGTTGGCTTGCCCTGCGTTCCCGACCAGGCCTACGACGCTTGCGATATTGATGATCCGGCCCCAGCGCTGCTTCATCATGTGTCTCATCACCGCCTGGGTGCAAAGGAAAGCCCCTTTCAGGTTGGTGGCCAATACCTGGTCCCAATCGGCGCTGTGCATCCTCAAGAGCAGGGTATCTCGGGTAATCCCGGCATTGTTCACCAGGATGTCGATTTGGCCGAGGGAGGATATTGTCTGGTCGACAAGGCTGGCCACTTGCTCCTGCACAGTGATATCGCCGCTAAGGGCAATGCTCTTTCCATTCCTGGCCACGATTTCGGCTGCCACCTCATTTGCGGAAGTGGCGTTGATGTCATTGATTACCACGCTGGCGCCGTGCTCTGCCAGGGTCAATGCTATCTCACGACCAATGCCCTGGCCGCTTCCGGTGACTATGGCAACTCTTGCAGATAAGTCCATTGTCAACTCTCACTTTGGAAATCTGGATGAGACGACGTGCTCTTCAGAGGCTTATGCCTTTGATCGACTCCACATCGCTCATATTGAGAACTTCCACTTCGTTGCTGATCCTTTTGATCAGTCCGGAGAGCACCTGGCCGGGGCCGATCTCGATGAAAGTGGCAACTCCGACCTCTACCATATATTCCACTGAGGGCTGCCACTGAACACAGTGACATAGCTGCCGCAGGAGTTCCTCTTTCACTTCATCGGGGCTGGTTAGCGGCTGGGCAGTGCTGTTAGCGACTATGGGAACTTGAGCACGACTGAAGCTAACCTGTGAGATGGCCCGGGCCATGCCCTCCACAGTAGGCTGCATCAGAACGGAATGAAAAGCGCCGCTGACCTGAAGGGGCACTACCCTCCGTGCTCCCCTGGCTTTAGCCAAGTCCATGGAGCGGGCCACAGACTCTCTGCTGCCGCTTATCACGATCTGCCCCGAGCAGTTAAGGTTGGCTATCTGGGCACCGGTCTCCAGGCATACCTCCTCTAATGAGGCTTCATCAAGTCCAATGATTGCTGCCATACCTCCAGGTTTGGCCTTGCCCGCTTCATGCATCAAGCGCCCCCGCTCTCTGACAAGGCGAACTGCGTCAGCAAACTCAATGACGTTGGCCGCCACGAGCGCAGTGTACTCACCGAGGCTGTGACCGGCGACAAGGACTGGCTTCAACGGAATGCCGAACTCTGAAGCGGCTCTCAGGCAAGCGATGCTGGCTGTCAGTATCGCCGGTTGAGCATTGATGGTCTCGCGCAGCTCCTCCTCGGGTCCCTCAAAACAGAGTCGTGCCAGAGGCATCTGGAGCGCTGAATCCGCCTCCTCGAAGACTTCCCTGGCCTGGCGTGAGCTCTGGTACAGGTTGTAGCCCATACCTACTGCCTGTGAGCCCTGGCCGGGAAAGACATAGGCGGTCTTCGGCATCGCCTTTGTTTCCAACTCAACCATGAGCTGCCTCCCCGATTACTCGCTCCTCTTGGGCTTGCTTTCTATGATTACTTCCCTTCCCCTGTAGGTCCCGCAAAAAGGGCAAACCTGGTGAGCAGGTTTGATGTTGTGGCATTGGGGACAAGGCACCAGGGAGGGGATAGCCAACTTGAGGTGGCTGCGCCTTTTCCCCTGTCGCGCCTTAGCATATTTCCTTTTGGGCAGAGCCATAATTTGGTTAACCTCTTTCTTTGTCTACACCCTGCCTGTCGCCTGAAAGCAACTCTTGCAGCGGTGCCCAGGGCGAATCAGGCTTAATAGGTGTGCAATCGCAGGTTTCGTAGTTAAGGTTGCAGCCACACTGGGGACATAAGCCGGCACAGTCCTCCCGGCAAATCGGCTTCATGGGCTGAGCCAGCAGCGTATACTGGCGCACTGCCTCGCCAAGATCGAGGAGATTATTCTCATCGATGGTGAAGGCGCCCGTTTCGGTTGATGGGGTGAGGAGTGCTCCGCTGGCCGGGTCTCTTGTCAAGAAGTACTCCTCCTCAATATCCAGGGACAGGGGGTGGTCGAAATCCTCGAGGCAGCGACTGCACACGTCTCTAGCAGTGGTCTCCAGGGTACCGCGTACCAGGATGCTGCGATTGGTGCGGAGTAGCTGCACTTCGCCGTGGATAGGAAAGCCAGCATCCCCTATCTCGTCGATCGCATAGTGCCGAACAGAGCCTACGGCTTCCTTAAGCTGCTGGGCAACGTTGATCTTCATTACAAACTCAATGCAGTGAGACTATCAGTTGGCGGTCCCACCAGTGCCATATATTGGCAACAATTTTAGGATACATCGTCCAAAGTTGTCAACCTGCGCTGGTGAGACCTTAATCCGTGGATTCTAACTGATTATACTCTTTCGCATCGCTTTGTACAGAGCTCCTCTCCCTTGATGGGAGAGGTTGGGTGAGGGTGGATTCCCCCTCCCCTTAATCCCCTCCCGCCAGGGGAGGGGAGTCACAAAAAACTTTGCTGCCCACCATAAAGGAACACCCAAGTGGTGGGCTTTTTGAATGCCAATTCACGGCTCAGGAGTGAGAGGTGGTTTCACTTTGGAGAAGGCGGGGAAACGGGTGACATATCGGGCGCTTCTTGAAACTGGTAAGAGGCTTTTAGAGTTACTAACATGCCGTCATTGATACCCCAGGAAGTAATACAAAACTCCGCCAATAACAGCTAAGACCACGACAGTTGCCGCAAGCAGTCTGAGAACCATATTTCGCCTTACGATCCCGCTGGGATGGTACAGCATAACATAGGAAGGCGCTTTCCAGAATGGCGCTTTGCGCAGATAGAAATCGTATACCGAACCTGATTTGACTCTAAGGAGATCCCTCAGGTTTCTGTTGATGTTGATCTGATGAACCCGTGGATGCGGAACCTCTGCCAGCTCATTATTGCGCACCCTGCAGGTTATCTTCGCGTCTCTTGCTGAGAGGTGTATATACCTATTCCACTTGATGCCTTTGGGAAGGTCATCTGGATGCATTCTCACGACCAGGCTGCCTTCGTCGTCTTCCGGAGCACCGCCAACTTTAAGATGCCGCTTGATCGGTCGAGACATAGTCCTTTTCCCCTATCCAACTCGCTGACAGACAGCACTCTATTGCCATATTTATTATGATCGCTGAAATAGTGTTAATCAACCCATGCCAAGAGATTCCAAATACTAATTCCTAAACTCTAAACAAAACAAATTCGAAATGGGTAGCGTCGTGACTCCTGTCACCACGAAGGATTCGTTGCCACAGGAGTGGCAACGCTACACT
>CAZCXP010000192.1:0-3426 GCA_964502665.1 uncultured Dehalococcoidia bacterium
GCTTTACAAAGGGGGTTAAGGTGCCGGCTTTACAAAGGGGGTTAAGGTGCCGGCTTTACGGGTGGGGTTAAGGTGCCGCCTTTATGAGGGGGGTTAAGTTGCCGCCTTTACGGGTGGGTTAAGTCGCCGGCTTTACGCGTGGGGTTAAGGTGCCGCTTTTGCAAAGTGGGGTTAAGTCCCCCTTTAGCAAAGGGGGATTTAGGGGGATTGGTGATTCACCGTGAGAGCCTATACCTAAGTAGAATCGGTGGGTTACGGCTTCAGGCGTTGCCTTGGGGAGAAGATGTGATATACTTTACAAGGCCAAGTTTGAGAAACCGAGTTCCCGTGGGTAGCTACCCAACAATGAACGATGGAAACTGATATGCCAGACGCCGTTCGTGGTGAGCTTGTCGAACCATGAGCGGCCCCCCGCGTACGCGGGGGCTCAGGGCGAACGGATTAGACTTTATCTTCGGAATGAGATTCGATCTGCGGACGAAGGAGGTTTTGATGGCTGCTTTGTATGTCACGTCCATGGGGGGGGCTGTGGGAAAGAGCTCTCTTTGCGCAGGTCTGGGCAGGAAGCTTCAGGCAGAGGGGAGAAGGGTAGGGTTTCTCAAGCCCGTATCCACTCGCACCGGGGGAAGTGACCGGGATGCCGAGTCTATGAAGCAGCTTCTGACTCTGGAGGAGCCGGTTGAGTCGCTTTGCCTGGTTTCCCTCAGCGTGAAGGATCTGGCAGCCACAGTGGATGAAAAGGAGCCTCGCTGGCTCAAGGAGATCGAGGAGGCTTATGCCAAGGTCTCCCGGGGCAAGGATGTGGTGTTGCTGGAGGGCGTAGGCGATTTCAAAGCGGGGAGTGACGCGGCACGGTTAGCGGGTCGAATCGTGGAGGCGCTGAAAGCCAGGGCAATACTCCTGGTTGGCTACGAGGGCGGCCTTGATGTAGATCAAATCGTGGCCGCAGCCAAGATGCTGGCCGATAACCTCGTCGGCGTTGTCATCAATGCTGTGCCTGAGCGCAGAATGGAGACGGTGAAAGCCGGGGTGGTGCCATCGCTGGAACAAAGCGGCATTAAGGTCCTGGGAGTGTTGCCTGAGGACCGTGCGTTGTTCAGTGTCACCGTTGGCGAGCTTGCCCAGCACGTAGGGGGCAGCATCCTCAATTCCCAGGACCGTTCCAGTGAGCTGGTGGAGAGCCTGATGGTGGGAGCGATGTCTGTTGACTCTGCGCTTTCGTACCTGACTCTCAAGCCGAATAAGGCGGTGATCACCCGCGGCGACCGTCCCGACGTCCAGTTGGCAGCTCTCGAGACCTCAACCAGGTGCCTCGTACTGACAGATAGTATCGATCCCACGCCTGGCGTCCTCAGCCGGGCGCTGGAGCTTGAGGTGCCGATAGTGCTGGTGGAAGGGGACACCGCCGGCACGATGGAGGCTTTGGAAGGCGTCTTCGATAGGGCGGTATTCTCCAGCGAGAGGAAGGTGGAGCGGCTGGGACAGCTTCTGGAGAAGCACCTGGACCTGGAGGCCATTTACCAGGCAACCTAGAGCGATTGTGCACGTTTTGCTTCTGAAATGCCGTTTCAGTCAGTCGAGGGGCACCAGTAGACATTTCATCTTCTGCAGTCATTCTTCTCATTGGGACAATTTCCACGCCTGCCTCTATTGGTCCCATCTTATGGGGTAGGTTGCCCGACGTCGGGCAACCTACCCAGCCGTTGGAGGTGAGCCCTTCGGTTCCGCCGATGGCAGGCTGGAATGGTTGTATTGGCGTCAATTTGTTGCTACAATCGTGCTGCATGCAAAGATTGCAAATCTGTGAGGTGACATAAGATGATTGTTGAGATGAGGAAGGGTGCCACAAAGAAGGAAGTCGATCACGTGGTTGACAGGGCACACTCTTTGGGCTTTGAGGTGCAGTTGAACCTGGGCACTGAAAAGACGGTGGTGGCGATTCTGGGCGGCGATACAGGCAAGGCAGAAACCGACGTTTTCGCCGTTCTGCCAGGAGTGGAGAGTGTCTCCCGCGTAATGAAGCCGTATAAGCTTGCCTCACGGGAATTCCATCCGCGAGCCAGCAAAATAAATGTGTCTGGCGTCGAGATCGGGGGAGAGAGGGTGGTAATTATGGCCGGCCCTTGCGCCGTGGAGAGCGAGAAGCAGCTTATGGATACCGCCAAAGCGGTCAAAGAGTTGGGGGCTGCTGTGGTCAGGGGTGGCGCCTTCAAGCCTCGTACGTCGCCTTTCAGCTTCCAGGGGCTGGAACACGATGCTCTGAGGATGTTGGCCAAGGTGAAATCCGAGCTAGGCATTCCTGTCATCACCGAGGTCGTTGACAGCCAGAATATAGGGGTTGTGGCTGAACATGCTGACATAATTCAGGTGGGCGCTCGCAACATGCAGAACTTCGCACTCTTGAAGGAGCTGAGCAAGCTGAGGCATCCCATCCTGTTGAAGAGAGGCCTTTCCGCTACCACAACGGAATGGCTGACAGCGGCCGATTATCTTCTGGCTCGGGGTAATCGGCGGGTAATCCTGTGTGAACGCGGAATAAGGAGCTTCGAAGACAGCGTTCGGTTTTCCGTGGACATCAGTTCAATCGCAGTCGTCAAGCGCTTCAGTCATCTCCCGGTCATCTTAGACCCCAGCCACGCTGCGGGGCATTTCGCCTATGTGCCGAGCATCGCCAAGGCCGCGATAGCAGCCGGGGCGGATGGGCTTCTGATAGAGGTCCATCCCAATCCGGAGGAAGCTTTGGTCGATGGCTTGCAGTCGTTAAACATCCCCAGTTTCGAGCGGCTTATGACCGAACTGAGGCCCATCGCGGAGGCTGTGGGCAGATACATCTAAGGCTGGTGGGAACAATGAAGATAGGTGTCGTCTCGGACACCCACGTATCAAGAATTGACCAACTGCCGCCAAAACTGGTGGACGCCCTAAAGGAGGTAGACCTGATAGTTCATCTCGGGGACTACACGGGCAAGGAGTTGCTAGATGGCCTCAGGCGGCTGGGCGATTTTCGAGGCGTGTTTGGTAACATGGATACATCGTCGGTTAGAGCAGAACTGCCG
This sequence comes from uncultured Dehalococcoidia bacterium, assembly GCA_964502665.1. Taxonomy (GTDB): domain Bacteria; phylum Chloroflexota; class Dehalococcoidia; order SZUA-161; family SZUA-161; genus SOKG01. Next base: position 3,057 of record CAZCXP010000192.1, read on the forward strand.
GAGAAAGAGGTGGTAGATGTAAACGGGAAAAGGCTGGGTCTTATCCACGGTTGGGGAGCTCCGTGGGGGATACATAAGAGGGTCAAGGACCGTTTCAAGGGAGTGGATGCCGTTCTTTACGGGCACACTCATATGGCCAAGAGTGAGCTGGTTGAGGGAATACTGTTTTTCAACCCCGGTAGTGCCACGGGCAGGTTTCCAGCACTCCGCAAAACCTATGGAATTCTCGCTATCGGTGACTCACTTCGGGGGGAGATCATCACGATTGAGTAGCTTGGCTAGGCGATTCCTTTTGTTTATAATACTGAGTGGCGAAAAAAAAGCGAGAATTGGGGGGTAATGAGGCATGCCTGTCTACGAATACGAGTGC
>CAZCXP010000193.1:0-3395 GCA_964502665.1 uncultured Dehalococcoidia bacterium
TTTGGCAGTGAGACAAAAGTCGCATACATTGTCGCGCTCTCGGATTAGAATGCTTTCAGCGACTGATACTCAAGCAGGGGTGTCAAATGAACGTCAAGATTTATACTTCACCGACTTGTGGCTATTGCCACCAGGCGAAGAGGTTTCTTTCCCAGCGCGGAGTCGATTTTACTGAACGCGATGTCTCGGTTGACCGGGCTGCGGCGGAGGAGATCGTTCGCCTGACGGGGCAGATGGGCGTGCCAGTGATCGTGGTTGACGGCGAGGTAGTTATCGGCTTTGATCGTGCGAGGTTGGAGCAACTGCTTGCAAGAGGAGGCGATGGGCAACGTCCCCGTTTCGGGCTGAAGGTGGCCGATGCCAGCAGGGTAGCTCAGAAGGTTGGAGCCGTTCCCGTATTTGGGGCTCTGGTGGGAGCTGTGGCCCCTTCGTCTCTGGGCGAGCGGGCTGGCATCCAAAGAGGTGACATAATCACTGAGATCAATATGAGACCAATACGCACTGCAGATGACCTGGAGCAAGCTCTGGGCAATCTGACTCCCGGGAGTAGAGCAACGGTTTTATTGCTTCGAGGAGGTAAAACCTTGAAGGCGGAGATTGTGATATAGCGGTGATTTTTGGTGCAGGGGAGAGGAAATGCCAGTTTATGATTATGAAATCGGAGATCGCGGGCTCGCATGATGCTCGCTTTGATGGATGCCCGCCGTCGGGTAACTAGCTTGGCGGGGCGGGTTGATTACCTGGAGACGACCGTGTATGCTGGATTCTAGAAGTTTTTGTCGCCGCCATTCGCCTGCCATCCGGCTCATCCGTGTTCTGTCACGCTATGACACTCGGAAAGGGGGTCTCCCATGGGCGAGGAACTGTATCAAGTGATCAGCAAGGCAGTCATGGAGGGCGAGGAGGAGGAAGCCGTTCGCCGGGTCAACGAGGCACTGGAGGCTGGCTTGCCACCGCTGGAGATCCTGCAACGGGGGATAGTAGACGGTATCAACAAGACGGGTGAACGCTGGAAGGCCAATGAGTACTTTCTGCCGGATGTGATCCTGGCAGCCGATGCCTTCAAAGCGGCGATGGTTCTTCTCAAACCCCACCTGAAAGAGGAGGATAGTCTTGCGAAGGGCAGGAAAGTGGTGATCGGGGTCGTGCAGGGCGACGTGCACGACCTGGGCAAGAGCCTGGTCATTGCTATGTTGACGTCAGCCGGGTTCGAGGTTATAGACCTCGGGATCGACGTGCCGTTGGAGCGGTTCATTGAGGCCGCCCGGCAGCACCAGCCACATATCATGGGCCTGGGAGCCTACATGAGCACGACGATGTTGCAGATGAAGGAGATCATCACCGAGCTGGGGGAAAAAGGCCTGCGCCAGAATCTCAAGGTTATGGTAGGCGGCGTGCCCACCAGCCAGGAGTTTGCCGACGAGATCGGTGCTGACGCCTGGGGCAAGGACGCCTTGGATGCTTTGGACAAGGCACTTGAGTTATAGGGGGAAAGATGGCGCATCCTATGCTTGAAATAGTCCACGGGCTAATCTACGGCAATGGCCTGCGCATCGGCAGGCTGAGCCCTACCGCGCGTGTGATTGCCGCAATGATGGGCAAACATGCTGATACCGTCCCGTTCATGGGGCCGCAGATCCATGACCACGCGATGACCGTCGCCAGAGTCCCCGCCCGTCAGTACTACTTTGATGCTGAGCTGCTGGTCGATGTACAAATAGCGGTCCAGCGGTGGTACGGGTTCGACACGCTCATGATTATCCCGGATTCGTACAACTTTGAGGTTGAAGCATTGGGGGCAAAGATGGTCTATAGCGATCACGCCATGCCTACGGTGGACAGCACAGAACCGCTCATCAAGGAGCGGGCTGACCTCGATAGGCTAGGGTCGCTCGACCCTTCAAAGGGGCGCATTCCTATGGGGGTGGAGGTGGCACGCCTAAATACCAAGAAGGCCTCGGGCCCGTTCGCCCTCGGCTTCTTCTGCTCGCCGTTCAGCTTTATTTGCCAAGCAATGGGCTATCCCAAGGCCGTGCGGGCATTGCGCCGGGATAAGGCATTCGCTGAGGAACTGTTCGACTTTGCTGAGAACCAGGCTATCTTCCCGTATCTCAAGGCGCAAGCTGGAGCGGGCGTCAAGCAGTCGGTGGGCGCCGACGCGTGGGCTGCCTTCCCTAATCTGACCCCCGACATGGTTGAGGAATGGGTCGTTCCCTCTGCCAAGCGGCTGCAAGCGCGCGGCAAGAGAGAGCTGAAGATGAGGGTTATGGCCGCTCAGGCTGCTGCCGATTACTGCGAAGAAGACCCCGCCAAGTTCGACAAAGAGATTATGTTCAAGTGCTGGTCGACGGTCCGCAAGACGCTGCTTCTCGACATAGCCCTCTCGGTGATGGGGCGCACCCAGGATTGGAACATGGAATGGTTTCAGGAGTTTGCTGTGCTGAATGGCAAATGGGGCCGAAAGCTGCCAATCTATGCCTCCCTCAACGGGCGCTTTGTGCGTGATAGCGCGCCACAGCAAATCGTGGATAAGATCCGCGAGTGGATCGACATCATGGGTCGGGACGGTCGGTTGCTGTTCTACATCGGCAACGTGCCGGCAGACACACCGCCAGTCAACATTAACACTGCCGTCCATGCCGTGCATACGCTGGGACGGTACCCTATTGTAGAAGACCTGTCATCGATCGACATTGAGCCCCCCGAATTGACACTATTTGACGAATGGCTGAAGGATCAGCCGGAAGCTGATACTGTATTCAAGGCACGTGAACAGAACAGAGAACCGAAGGGGTTAGCTGCATGACGATTGTCCCGCAAGGCAAGGGCGAATCGCTCTCCCTTGATCCACTTGGCCTGTCCGCAGGTATTGCCGCCCCGGCACCCATCGAGGATACAGTATCCCTGCCCCACATAGGCGGCAAACGAGCGTCAGATTTGAGTTACCGCGTCGTTCCGACTGCCAGGTAACCCGACGGCTCCCATCCCGAGACGGTTTTTGCCAATCCTTTTGCCAATTCACTGAGCCCCACGGGGAGGCGTGGCTGGACTATGCACTCGGGTTCACGACTCGCCCAACGAACAGAATGGCACCTGTCTCGATGTCGCGGATAAGAAAGACAAAGGGACGATCAACGGTGACCTCAACCGGCTCCACCGGCGCCGGCGCCGCCGTTATCTTCATCACTACCGCGGTAGCGGCTGCGGCTTCTGTGCCCGCCTCATCCACGGAGACGAACGCCTTGTGCAGGACCGCTGCGATGAACAGGTCGCGGGCACCGGTCATGCCTGAGAAATCCGCTGCACCTGGAGAGAACGCAACCGGCATACCCATCGCCGCAAGAGTATCGGCCAGACTGAAATCCGATTCGAATTCGAATTTTGGCATGGTCAGA
>CAZCXP010000194.1:0-3371 GCA_964502665.1 uncultured Dehalococcoidia bacterium
CGGGACTTTGAAGTATCCGAGCCGGATTAGGCTCCCCTATACGTGGCATGCGGGGAAGGCAGGAAGCAGGTTTTACCAGGAGATCAGGGACCATTGCAGGCTCTGGGGTACGAGATGCGGGCAGTGTGAGTGGGTGTACGTACCGCCAAGGGAGACCTGCCCGCGATGTTTCCTCAACATCGATCAGTGGGTGGAGCTTGGCGATGTCGGTACGCTGCTGACTTATACCGTCACGAGATACAGCGTGCCTGGCATTCAGCCGCAGGAGCCCCCCTACGCGCTGGGCATCATAAGGCTTGACGGTGCCAGCAGCGGACTTGTGCATCTGTTGGGGGAGGTTGAGCCGGGTGACCTCAGAGTGGGAATGAGGATGCAGGCGGTGTTCCGGGAGGAACGACAGGGGAACTACCTCGACATCAGCTATTTCAAGCCGCTTGAGTCTTGAGCGGCATTGACACGCACAAAATGCATGTCGGGAGCGTGGCCGTGGACAGAGTGGCAATCATAGGAGTTGCCCAGACTAAGTATCAAAGAGAGAATCCGGCATCGCACGCCGAGATGGCGTACGAAGTCACCTGCGAGGCGCTGGAGGACGCAGGGCTGACCATCAACGACATAGATAACACAATCACGGTGTGCAACGATTTCTGGGATGGCCGTACCATCTCCTGCATGGCGGTCACGGAGGCGACGGGCTCGCACAGGGTCCCTACCACCAATGTAGAGGGTGACGGTACCTACGGCGCACTGGTGGGGGCTATGCGGATTCTCTCTAGGCTGCACAAGTTGACCCTGGTGGTGGCACAGAGCAAAGCCTCAGAGGGAATTCCGCAGGTGATCGCCAACGCCATGTTCGACCCGGTTTACGAGCGCGTTCTGGGGCTGGACGCGATAAACTCCTCTGCTCTCCAGATGAGGAGCTATATGTCGAAGTACGGAATCACCGAGGAGCAGTGCGCAAAGGTTTCGGTCAAAAACCACAGCAATGCGAAGGCCAACCCGTATGCACATATGCCCCTGGATATCACGGTCGACGATGTGCTCAAGTCCAGGGTACTAGCGGAGCCGATAAAGCTGCTGGACGCCTCGCCAATCTCCGATGGCGCGTGCGCGATCATAATGGCTGATGAGGAGACGGCGAATAGGCGCTGCAGCAGGCCGGTCTGGGTAATGGGCGTTGGCCACTGCGCGGACGCATATCACCTCGGAGATCGCGACCTGGCGGAGGTGGATGCATTGGCATCCGCCGCGAGGAGAGCATACAGCATGGCCGGGATCAATGATCCGGTGAAGGAAATCGACGTGGCAGAGGTTTACGATGCTTTCTCGTACATGGAGCTTATGTGGATGGAGGGGCTGGGGTTTTGTGGCCGTGGTGAAGGGGGAGCCATGGTTGATTCCGGCATGACAGATATGAAGGGCGCATTGCCGGTCAATCCCTCGGGCGGGGTACTGTCGGCGCATGCTGTCCAGGTGGCCGGCCTGGCGCGGATTGCCGAAGCGGTGCTGCAGCTCAGGGGCGAGGCTGGCGGCAGACAGGTGGAGGATGCCACGGTTGCCTTGGCGCACGGCATCGAAGGTGCGTGCGGGCAGGGGCACTGTGTTTTCGTGCTCGGAAGTCAGAACACAGGATAGCGGGCAATCTCATGTGAAGGAAGCTCGGGGCGTAATGAAGCGAAGAGTGGGGATAGTAGGAGTAGGTCAAACTCACCACAGGTCGAAGAACACCGATGTCAAAGGTCAGGAGTTAATCAGCATCGCTGTTAAGAGGGCTCTGGAAAGCGCGGAGCTTACCATGGTGGACGTCGATGCGATTGTGATCGGCAACATGGATCATTTCGAGTCGATCAACTACGTCGATATGTGGAGTGTGGACGGCTGCGGCGGGTATATGAAGCCCATCATGAAGGTAACTACGGGAGGAACCACGGGCAGCGCGGTGGGACACGCCGCGTTCTACCACGTCGCATCAGGGTTGTTCGACACGGTACTGGCCATCGGCTGGGAGCAGAACTCGGAATCCGACACCACAGCCGCGATATCTACCTGCTTCGACCCCATTACCGAGAGGGAGTTCTGCGGTGGAGCGATAGGGCCTCTGGCGGCACAGTACACGGCGTACATGAGCAAGTACGGCGCGACCGAGGAGGACGCCGCGCTCGTCTCCGTGCGCGATCACAACAACGCGGCTCTATGCAATCCGTACGCTCACCTGCGCCAGGTCATCACGGTGGAGGAGGTAATGAAATCCCCTTACATATCCTACCCGTTGAAGCTTCTAGACATGTGTCCTCGCAGTGATGGCGCTTGCGCTGTCATATTTGCCAGCGAGGACAACGCAAGGAAGGTTGCCGACCGGCCTGCATGGGTACTGGGTATCGGGGATTGCCATATTCTTGTCCACCTGGCGGACGGGATTGGGCTGGCGAATCTGCCATCCTTGGAGCGGGCCGCACGTGAAGCCTACGAGATGGCAGGCGTTACTGACCCCTTCAAGCAGTTCGATGTAGCGGAGCTATATGTACCAGCGTCAACGGCCGGTGTTACCTGGATGGAGGCGTTGGGGCTGTGTGAGGAGGGGGGAGGCCCCAGGCTTATCAGAAGTGGAGTGACAGAAATGGGCAGCGAGTTTCCCATTAACCCATCCGGGGGCGTGCTGGCAACAAACCCCATTGGCGCCACCGGCCTGCTAAGGATAGGGGAAGCTGCTTTGCAGGTGATGGGCCGAGCGGAGAGGAAGCAGGTGGAGGGCGCGAAGCTGGCTGTAGCTACCGGTTTCGGCGGTTGTTTCTGGTCCGATGTGACTGTAATCAGTTCGTTGCCTCAGTTGGACTAGCACGAGGGTGCGCTATGGAACAGGAAAAGAGGGACCCGGGTGCTCTCAGCGTGACTTGCATGGCCGACATGCCCTACGACTACCATGCCGGTTTCTACTACAGCAAGTTTCTCAAGGAGCTAAGGGACAACAAGCGCATAATCGGGGTGAAGTGCCCTCGGTGTGGCAGGGTCTACGTGCCGCCGCGCATCGTATGCCGTGACTGCTTTGTTACCATGGAGGAATTCGTGCCGGTGGATAGCGAGGGAACACTGCTTGCCTACACCGTCACCAACTTCCCCTACACTGACACTACCAGAGGTGAGCGTAGGAAGATTCCATATACAGCGGCCTATATCAAGCTCGACGGTGCTGATTCCAACATAGTGCATTGCCTGGACGAGACGGATGAAACGAAGATCAGGGCTGGTATGCGTGTGAGAGCGGTATTCAGCGAGGATAGGACCGGTGATTACTTCCACGATATCGATCACTTCACCATTATCCGGGAGGAGGAAGCCTCTCTCCCTTGATGGAGAGGTTGGGTGACGGTGAT
>CAZCXP010000195.1:0-3278 GCA_964502665.1 uncultured Dehalococcoidia bacterium
CCCGCGAGTCACTATTGTGCCCTACTTGACAACATGTGTCAAGGAGACAGTGGGTTAGCCTCTGGTCGCTTGTCGTCTAAGAGCCTTCTTTTCCTACCACTCAAACGGGCTATGCGTTACTAATCTACCGGACCAGTACACAGACTTGACAGGTCTGGGCCGAACAGTGTAAAGTCGTGACATTAGGCGCGCTGTCTGCTGCGGAGGGATTATGCAACAAGAAGGGTTTCCAACCGGGCTCGCTGTTATTGTCGGTTGTGCCATTTTGGCAGGGGCTATCTTCGCCGGCATAATAGTGGGAGCCGTGATAATAGCAGGGTAGAGCTATCCCCTGCCCGAGACCTTCACTCTTGACTTCCCCAGCGTCTGCGGAAGCTATCCTTCCAGTCCCAGCTTTAGTGCTTGGGACAGTGAGCTTACAGCGATGGGTTCGATCTCCGGAGGCAGTTTTTGCCCGCTCTGAAGTGGCGGGAGCAGGCAGGACTTGAAGCCAAGCTTGGCCGCCTCAGACAGCCGCTTCTCAAGTTGAGATACCGCCCTCAGCTCTCCACTGAGCCCGACTTCCCCAATGGCCACCAGGTCGGGATTGACCCTGGCACTGCGGGAGCTTGAGGCAATGGCCAGGGCAAGGCCGAGGTCTGCTGCCGGCTCGTTCACCCTGATTCCGCCGACGACATTGGCAATAATGTCCTGGTTGCCGAGGGCCAGCCTCAGCCTCTTGGTGAGGACGGCGGTGATCATGAGCAGGCGATTGTAGTCAACGCCGTTTGCGTTGCGGCGCGGCAGCCCGAAGCTGGTGGGGCTGGTGAGCGCCTGGATCTCCACCAGCAGCGCTCTGGTACCCTCAAGGGTGGGAACGATCACCGAGCCTATCGCCCCCTGAGAGCGCTGGGAGAGGAAAACCTGGGAGGGATTCGCTATTTCAACCAGTCCCTGGTCCCTCATCTCGAAAACGCCAACCTCGTTGGTTGAGCCGAAGCGGTTCTTGACACTGCGCAGCAGCCTGTAGGCGCTGAAGCGTTCCCCTTCGAGGTAGAGGACGACGTCGACAATGTGTTCCAGGGTGTGCGGCCCCGCGATCGCCCCGTCCTTGGTGACATGTCCAACTATAAAGATAGGGGTATTGCTTGACTTGGCCCAGTGCATCAGTCGCGAGGTGCACTCTCGCACCTGGGCAAGGCTGCCTGCCGCCGAGGTCAGGCCGCTCAGGCAAACCGCCTGAATGGAGTCGATAACCACCAGCCGCGGCGATAAGTCCCTTCCTCGCTCGATGATGTTCTCCAGGTCGGTCTCGGGCAGAAGGTAGAGCCCCTCCCCTCGTATCCCCAGCCTGTCAGCCCTCAGCTTTATCTGCTGCGCCGATTCCTCGCCGGAAACGTAGAGCACCTTCCCCTCGCGTTCAGCGGTCATCCCCGCTACCTCGAGCAGGAGCGTCGATTTGCCGATGCCGGGGTCTCCGCCGATGAGCACCATGGAGCCGGGGACTATGCCGCCCCCCAGCACCCGGTTGAACTCCCTTAGGGGCAGCGTGAGGCGGGGTACGGAGTTGGTGGGGAGCTGGGAGAGTTCCTGTACCGCAGTGGCCGGGGTCGCAGCAGCCGCGTGTTGAACCACTGTCTCGACGTAGGTATTCCACTGATCGCAGCCGGGGCAGTGCCCCACCCACTTGGGGCTTTCATTGCCACACTGCTGGCAGACGAAAACGCTCTTGGCATGGGGCATGGGCTAACCCTTTCTACCTGTGCTGGATCAGTACATATTATACGTGGGCGTCCAGAGATTTGGCAAAACAGGGTGGCCCGGAGCATCTGCTCAAACCTACCCATACTCACGATGCGGAAGTAAAAAGTGTTGCACTAGACTCCTGCCTCCTGCTTCCGCAGGAACAGGTTTGGCAGGAGTGACATGACCCTGTCATTCCCGCGGAAGCGGGAATCCAACTTCTCTTAAGCTACAAGCCGCCTTTTTTCGGGGGAAAAGCTGAAAGCTGAGTGCCGATAGCTGAACACTTGCCTACTGCTGCTCGGCCAGCTTCGCCATGATCCGCTCCCGCACGTTCTCCTGAACGAGCTCTATCCTGACGCCATTGGTCTTGTCGGGGGCGAAGTGGGCGAAGGCCATGATGCCCACTATCTTGAGGTGGCAGATCAACTCGAGTCCCTGCGCCCCGGCATTGGCCACTTCCTTCTCCAGGTCGGCCACTTCAAAGCCCAGATGGTGTATGCCCTCACCCTTCTCCTTGAGGAAATCGGTGTAGATACACTTTCCCTCAACGACCTGGACGAGCTCCAGCCTCATCGCACCCAACGGGGCGAAGGTCACCTTCATGGTGTAGGGGCTGGGCTTGCCTTTGTATATTACATCGGGCGGCAGCTGGTGCTCTGCGATCTCCTCGAACTTCAAGCCAAATGCCTTGGTATAGAAGTCCACCGCCTTTTCAATATCCTTGACCACGATACCGATGTGGTCGAGCTTGTGAGCGTTTAGTTTTAGCTGCGCCATCTTGGGTGCCTCCTCGTATGATGGGTCTTAAAGATTCCCATACTCTCCTTTTCCCCCTTTACCAAAGGGGGATTCAGGGGGATTTAGGGGGATTTCCTCCCTATATTTCCAGTGCTACCTTCCAACCCTCGCGCATGGCTTCCAGTATGCGCCTGGGCTCTACGCAGTCACCGATGCTATGCACCTTGGGGGCCTTGCCCTTGAGTGCCTCCGCAAGGTCGGTGTCGGGCGTCGAGCCCGCAGCGAGCACAATGGTGTCGGCGACGATATTCTTCATAGCGTCGGCTGCGATCTCCGCCATCGTCGTTATGCCTCCCCGCACATGGACACGTACACCGGTGTCAGTTGCCGCCATGTACTGGACTCCGGGAACCAGGCGGACGCCTTTTTGCTTCAGTCTATCCACGAGGATCATCCTCATGTCGGGGTTCATCTTGTCTGCCATGAACCGGCTTCTTCTGGTGACAGTCACCTGCTTGCCTTTGTCCGCGAGGAACTCGGCAACCTCGCAGCCTACCAGATCCCCACCGATGACCAGCACCCTATCGCCTACCTTTGCCTTGCCCAGGAGGACATCCTCGGCGGTTACCACGTTTGCCAGTGTATTCAGCCCGGGGACCTCCTCCTCAGGGATAATGGGCTTGACGCCGGTGGCACAGATGACCACATCAGGTTTCAGCTTCTTGATTTCATCCGGTGTCAGCGCCTTCCCTATTACCACCTTGACCTTGCGCTTCTTAAGCTGAGTTGCCTGGTAGTTAATCAGGTTATTTATC
>CAZCXP010000196.1:0-3244 GCA_964502665.1 uncultured Dehalococcoidia bacterium
GGCTTCTCCATCCTGCCCAGGAACTGGCGGGCATAGGCGGAGAGGGACTCGACATAGCGGCGCTGTCCCTCGGCGTAGATAGTATCGAAGGCCAGGGAGCTCTTACCCGAGCCGGAGACGCCGGTGATAACCACAAAGCGGTCCCGGGGTATAGTGACGTCGATGTTCTTGAGGTTGTGCTCGCGAGCGCCCCTGACGATTATGGCATCCAGCGGCATGATGACCCCGTCCACCGAAAGTGCTTAATAGCTTATTCTACCATAGAATTCAGGGTCAAAAAAGGGTGCCAGGGTGATAGGTTCTTCTCCAAAGTGGTTGGTAAGGCCTCCTTCTGGGTATGCTATAATGCGAGTAAAAATGTGTACTACTGGCTTAATTATTGCAGCTATAGGGACGTTCTTAATGCTGCCTGAGTCACTCCGACTTACCCGTAAGAATATTGAGGGAGGGATTAGGTGGAAAAGTGGAATCCCATGTGCTAGATACACACCATATTTATTTACTATTGGTGTACTTATGTTACTTGCTGGCTTTATCATCCAGATTGTATCTGCATAAATACCCACCTTACCAAGTAGAGGCGGAGGTGGTGGGTTTCGCGATGCTCCACCCACCCTACCGCTTCATTATTATCACCCTTGCCAACCACAAATGAGAAGAACAAGGGGGTGGGGAATAATGTAGGGGCGTTCCATGGAACGCCCCTACGAATTGTAATGGCGAATTGTGGTTACCCGACGACGGCTTTGCCGATCATGAGCCTGGCGATGATCATCTTCTGGATCTGCGGCGTGCCGTCGCCGAGCTGGTAGCCGAGGACATCCCTCAGCCGCATCGAAATGGGGTGCTCCGTGCTGTAGCCGGGGTGCCCGATAATCACCATCATGTCCTTTATGCACTGCACCGAGACCTCGACGCTGAACCACTTGGCCATGGAGGATTCAACGGTGTGGGACTTCCCCTGGTCTTTGAGCCACAGCGTCCGGTAGCAGAGCATTCTTGCCGCCTCGACCATGGTATGATGCTCGGCGATCTGGAAGGACACTCCCTGGTAGGTAGCTATCGCTCTGCCGAATGCCTTGCGCTCCTTGGCCCATTCCATGGCATCCTGGAGCGATGCTTGGGCCCTGGCCAGGCACGTCAGGGCAACGATAATCCGCAGCCAGTCAAGAGTGCCCATGACTGTGTAGAAGCCCATGCCCTCCTCGCCTTCCCGGTACTTGGCCGGGACGCGCACGTCGTCGAATGTCACGAAACTGGGGTACAATCCCGCGTTGCCCATCCAGGGAAGGTGGGTTATGGTTACGCCGGGGAGGTCGGTGGGCACCCAGAACAGGCTCACCCCTTTGAATCCGGCAGTGGGGTCAGTCTTGGTAGATATCGAGACCGCGCTGGCTGTCGTGGCGCCGGGGAGGGGGGTCTTTTCTCCGTTGATAATGTAATCATCACCATCACGAACAGCCCTGGTCACAATACCAGCGGCATCTGAGCCGGCAGCGGACTCGGTGAAACCGAAGGAGTGCCTTCTCTCACGGGTGATCAGGGGAGGGAACCACTCGTCCTGAACGTCCTGGGGCAGCGTCTGCAGGAGTGCACTTGTCGCTTCCATACCGCCGACGGCCTCTACAGTGGGGTCTACCTTGTGTACCTCCTCATGGATGATGCCTATTTCAACGTGGCCGAATGGATACCCCCCGTACTTCTCGGGGACGTTAATCTTTGTCCATCCCAGTTCGACTACCTTCTTATCTATGTCACGCAAGGCCTCGAAGAGCTCTGCCGACTGCATCTTGGATCGCTCCAGTGCCCCGGGGGCAAGCTCTCTTTGGGCAAATCTTCTCACCTCTTCTCTTAGCGTCTCCTGTTCATCGCTGAAGCCAAATCCCGACATTATCTGGCGCTCCTTTCTTGCTCACACCTCAACCAGCAAAGCTTTGAGGGACGTATTTGAGTATAGCATCTGTGCCTGTGGGGGTCAAGCTGAGGGTGGTGGCCCAAAAACAGCGATTACCTTCAAAAATAGGGGTTCCGGGTGTCATTGCGAGCGAAGCGAAGCAATCTCACCATAAATATGTTCAAGATTGCTTCGTCGCTGGTGCTCCTCGCAATGACATAGGAATGTGGCAACACGAACTTAATGCTGAATCGCCGTTTTGGGCTGGTGGCCGATGGGGGGACAAGTTTGGTTGCTGTCAGAGGCAGGAAAATAGAGTAAACGTCTCCCGTCCAAGGAGGGGCATTGCGCAAAGCATCTGGCGAGATACTAAACGCTTCTCCCTCCCCCGGCGGGAGGGAGTTAGAGGGAGGGGGACAAGATTTCACCCTCACCGAACCTCTCCCGTCGAGGGAGAGGAACTCAATGCGAGACCGCGTTATTGCCGTTTTCTAAGAGCCACCGTTTAGCTCGCCGAGTTCGTAAAGCGTGACAGCAGCCGCTACCAGGCCAGCGGTCTCAGCCCTCAGTATACGTTTCCCCAGGCTTACAGGCCCGATTCCGCAACCTCGGGCAAATTCCTCCTCCTGAGGGGAGAATCCACCCTCAGGGCCGACAAAGATGCTGACCTCGGTGGCGTTCTCAGTTTTGGGAAGGCTCCTCAGGATACCACCGATACCCCTCACCTTTTCCCCCTCCCAGGGCATCAGGGAGACTCCTGTTGCCGACTCGCATGCCTCCCTGAACAGGGTCACGCTATGCAAAACAGGCAGCTTGCCTCGTCTGGATTGCTGCGCCGCCTCCAGGACTATCCTCTGCCAGCGACCGAGCCGATTACTGTCGGGTTCTCCTGCCACGCAGCGCTCGCAGACCACGGGGACAAAGGCGGTAACACCGATCTCGGTACATTTCTGGAGAACGAACTCGAAATTGCTTCCCTTGAGTAGCGCCTGATACAGCGTGATCCTGGTTCGAGGCTCACCAGCAGCCATAGCCTTGTGAATGATCACCCCCTCCAGCCCGCCACCAACCGCTCTGAGTTCCACCTCATACTCCCACCCACTGTTGTCAAGGATGACAATGTGGTCCCCTGCCCCCAGCCTAAGCACGTTACGTAGCCGGTGGACCAGCCTCCCGCTAATAGCAACCGTGGTCTGGGTGATGCAGTCCTCGGGGAGGAAAAAGCGGTACATCAGGGCAAACTCTAAATACTAATTTCGTTCGACTATGCTCACGACGAAGTCTAAGCACTAAACAAGTTCAAATTTCAAAATGCAAAATTCAAAACGGGCAGCGTAGCGTCGTGACTCC
>CAZCXP010000197.1:0-3219 GCA_964502665.1 uncultured Dehalococcoidia bacterium
TGCGGTTCTGAATCCTGCCGTTGACGGTGTAGTCCATCACCACGGGTGAGGCGGGATGAACGCTGGCTTCCAGCATGGCGAGGTCGATATATTGGCCCTTACCTGTGCGGCGCCGGTAGTCGAGAGCCCCCATCAGTGCTATGAGGACGTACCACGGCGCGATGAAATCGGTATAGGCAGCGACCGGCAGAGAAGGCGACCGGTCGGGCCAGCCGAGGAGGTGGACGAATCCGTTCGTCGCCTGTAGGACCTGGCCGAATGAAGGCTGCTGGGAATGGGGTCCGTACTGGCCGACCATGCTCATGCTGAGCATGACAATGTCCGGCTTCACCTTCTTCAATTCATCATAGTCCAAGCCCCGCCTTTTCATCACGCCGGGGCCGAAGGTTTCCAGAACTATGTCAGCCCTCTCCACCAGTCTCTTCACTACCTCCACGCCCCGAGGCTCACGCAGGTTTATGTTCATGCTGTACTTGCTGGAGTTGTAGTTGGCGAAAACGCCGCTGCTGTTCAACCCCATTGCCCCCGGCTTGATCGGTGTGTATACCCTGGTGCCGTCCGGCCTGGTGGCGGATTCTATCTTGATTATCTCGGCGCCGTGGTCGCCGAGGAATTTGGTCACAATGGGTCCGGTGAAGACCCAGGAGAAATCCACTACCTTCAACCCTTCCAGTGCGTACTTCCGCTTCTTCATCTCGATAGCCCTCTCGCTTACAAGATTAAATAACGTTTTCCCTCTTCAGGATGGCAAGCTCTTCCTTGGAGAACCTCAGTTCCTTCTCGTAAATATCTTCGTTGTGCTCGCCGATAAGGGGAGCCCTGAGCCCTTTTTGCCACGCTGTCCCCGTTGATTTGAAGAAGGGGCCGGGGTAAGTAATGGAGGCACCCAGGTCAGGGTGTTCTACCTCGACCCAGAAATCCCTGGCAGCAAGCTGCGGTGATTCGAAGATGTCCTTACCGGTATTGACCGGCTGGATGACGTTCCTCTGCCTTACCGCCTCCTCGTGAAGATCCCGCTTGGTATGCCTGAGGAAGTACTTCCCGATCTCCTCCTCCCAGTGGTTGATGTCCTCCTGGGACACCTCGGCAAAGCTCAGAGTCGTCCACTCTATCCCTTTCATATCCTCACCCAGCCCCTCTGCGTTCATGGACGCTATCAGGTCGTTCATCACCTCTGCTCCAGGCTGTGCCATGAGCAGTCGGTAGCAGACGTACCCGTCCTTGCACGGCCAGATCAGCCGGTAGGTGACGCCGTACCGCTTCCAGAGAGGCCCCTCCCTGGTATGCTCCAGCGACTTAAGGATGTACCAGTCATGGGGGGCATAGCAGAGGGTCCATATCATGGACTCCTGTATGGAGACATCCACATGCTGCCCCTCGCCGCCAAGCTCTCTGTAGTAGTGGGCGATCAGGGTGCCCACCGCCGCTTGTAAGCTGCCCTGGTAGTAAGACTGGTCGCTGCTGAACCGCACCGGAGGGCGGTCGGAGTCCCCGCATATCCACACGTAGCCTGACATGGACATTGTAATCAGGTCGGGGGCGTTGTACTTGCTATAGGGCCCGGTCTGCCCGAAGGGGGTGATCGAGGTCAGGATAATCCTGGGGTTGACCTTGCTCAGCGCCTTGTACCCCAGGCCCAGCCTGTCCAGATATCCGGGCTTGAAAGACTCGATGACGAAATCGGCTGTTTTCACCAGCTTCCTGAGTATCTCCTGCCCGTCTTTGGTCTCGATGTTGAGGGTTATTCCCCTCTTGTTCAGGTTGAAGGCAAACCAGTTGAGGCTTTTCTCGGGGTCGGGGGTATCTTGATAGAAGGGTCCGATGTTGCGGGAAGGGTCGCCGCCCGGCCGCTCCACCTTTATCACGTCAGCCCCCAGCTCAGCCATGATCTTGCCACATAAAGCCCCCCTGTCGTCGGTCAAGTCCAGAACCCGGTAGCGATCCAGCATCGGGGGCTTCTCTTTTTCTTCAGGCATGGCAGGAAACTCCTTTCGAGGGTGGTTTGGCAATCCGATGGCATACGCAGCGCACGCCTTGCATATTCTCACACATCGCCAGTTTGTTGTCAAAATGGGGGGATGGGCGGGGTTGCCCTCTTATGGGCTGTGGCTCGAGCCAGGGCTTCTACCTTTCGGCGGACCTCCTCGGTGGCCTCCCCGCTTGCCAGATAGCGGTCGAGCTCCTCGTAGCTCAGGCCCATCTCTCCCTCATCGGTCTGACCTTCCCAGAGGCCGGCTGAGGGGGTCTTCTCGATTATCCTGCCGGGGATGCCGAGATGGCTTGCCAGCTCCCTGACCTGTCTCTTCAGCAGATTCCCCAGCGGCAGGATGTCGACGCCGCTGTCACCATATTTGGAGGTGTAGCCAACCGCGATCTCGCTCCTGTTGCCGGTACCTACCACCAGGTAGCGGAGCCGGTTGGCGAAGTAATACAGGGTGCTCATCCGCAGTCTGGGCTTCAGGTTAGCCTCGGCCAGCCTTCGAGTAGCGGGGTCGTATTCCCCCTCGGGAAGCGCCTTGAGGATAGAATCGAAAACCTCGTCCAGGGTCACGGTTACCGTGGGGATGGCGTACTTCTGGGCAACGAGCTGGGCGTCATCCAGGTCTGCTTTGTCGCTATAGCAGGGCATTAACACCGCAAGGGCCCTGTCGGGGAAGGCGCGCTGGCAGAGGACGGCGACCACCGCAGAATCGAGGCCGCCGCTCAGGCCGAAGACCACCCCCGCGCACCCCGCCCCCGACACCTGCTCCCTGATCCAGGCCACCAGCCTTTGAGCTAAATCTTCCATAATCGAAAACCACGACAGATTTTAGCACAAGTACGCGGTAGAACAAAGTGGATTCCTGCTTTCGCAGGAATGACAGAGAAAGGTCGCCAGACGAGCAGACTGGATGTCATCCCCGCGCAAGCGGGGATCCAGGGTTGGGATGGGTGGTGGGTTGCACTGCGTTGCACCCCCCCTACGCCTGGTGCTCCATGTCATTGCGAGCGCAGTAGGGTGGGTGAAGTGGAAACGGAACCCACCAATAATCAAAGGATACCGTTCGTGGTGAGCCCGTCGAACCATGAACGGCCCTTCGACAAGCTCAGGGCGAACGGAATAGAGTAATATATATGAATCATAAGATTACGCCATGCCAGATACCGTTCGTGCTGAACCCGTCGAACCTCGCCATAGGCGAGTCGGTCGCCAGAGTCGCCTCAGGAGACCTTTGGAGA
>CAZCXP010000198.1:0-3201 GCA_964502665.1 uncultured Dehalococcoidia bacterium
TGGCGTAGGTGTAGGTGTGGGAGTAGGTGTAGGCGTGGGCGTTGGTGTGGGAGTAGGTGTAGGCGTGGGAGCTGGCCCGACAAAGCTGAGGTCGTCGAAGTAGGCGGTGACAGGTGTATCAGAATAGGGATCCAATACCGCCTTGACCCTTACCGAATGAGCATTAGCCGGAGCAATGCCAGTGACAGTCAGGGACTGATACTCAGAGTAGTTGTCTGATAGCCATGAGGAATCCTGATGAGATATCTTATCTCCAAAGCCATCTTCACTTTCGTACCAAGAGATTCGTAAGAAAACGGCTGCATCGTATATGCAATTCTTAAACACCCATCCACTAAAGCCATAGCTAGCCCCGGGTGTGACAGGAATAGTCTGATAAATGCACCCCTGTGGGGAATTGACGATGAGGACGCCAGCAAGATTCCCACTATGAACGGGATTAGTCATAGTGGAAAAGACACCCCCGGAATATCCCCAGCCGGCAGTGCCATCCTCGAAGCCTGGGTTCTGCAAGAGATTGCCCCAGGCTCCAGCTTGAAGGATGCTTGCCAGCGAAGCCAGAACCGCTATAAGTATCGGAAGGCTTATTCCTCGCGAGGCTCTCATCTCAGAGAAGTACCTACCTGAGAAGCTATCTTACATAGTAGTCGCATATTACGATTAGTCAAGCTTTGCAAGCAGCATAAGACACCCGAATGGACATGCGCACCCCTGCCAATTAAGCAATTTGTTGAACATGATGGCATGCGTGCTATAATAGATTTACCGAACAAAGCATGGGGTCAATTCTGGAATCTGCGGAGATAGCCAAGAAAGCAGTGGAGGCTGCCCTCGATAAACAGGCTGTTGATATCCTGATGCTGGATATCGGACAGATAGCTTGCTTCGCTGACTACTTTGTCATCTGCAGTGCTGAGAGCGACCGCCAGATGCGCGCCATCTGCGATGGGATCGACGAGGTGCTGAAAAAGGAAGACGTCAAGCTCTTTCACCGGGAAGGCAGTGAGGATTCAGGATGGGTGCTCCTCGATTTCGGCCCGGTGATTGTGCACGTCTTCGCCACACCCCAACGAGAGTATTACGAGATCGAGAAGCTGTGGGGCGAAGCGGCACCTGTGGTCAGGATTCTATAATCCACCGCTGGACCTGACGCTCGTAGTTGAGCACGTCTTGAGGACGGAAGAAAAGGCTGATCTCTTGCTCCGCGTTCTCCACCGAGTCTGACCCGTGCACCACATTGCGTCCGATGTCCAGTGCTAAATCACCTCTGATCGTACCTGGCGCTGCCCTGGCAGGGTCGGTCTCTCCCATAGTCTTGCGCACGATCTCAACCGCCATCGGGCCCTCGAAAATGGCAGCAACAAGCGGGCTGGAGGTAATGAACTGCACCAGCCCCTCGAAAAAAGGCTTGCCCCGATGGATGGCGTAATGTCGCTCCGCCATCTCCCTGTCCATCTGCAGCATCTTCAGGGCGACAAGCTTCAGTCCTGTTCTCTCAAGGCGAGAGAGGATATCGCCCACCAGCCCCCGTTGAACAGCGTCAGGCTTGATCAATACCAGGGTTCTCTCCATTTTTTTCGCCTTTCCAATCTAGACTAGTTTTCAGCTGTCAGCACTCAGCATTCAGCTTCTTCGATCAAAGCGGTCACAGAATCCCCCTTAGTCCCCCTTTAGAAAGGGGGAGAATCGCCCTCAGTCCCCCTTTAGAAAAGGGTGAGAATCCCCCTCAGTCCCCCTTTGGTAAAGGGGGATTTAGGGGGATTTGCTGAAAGCTGACGGCTGAACTCTTATCAGGATTCCAGCCATCGCAGCACCTGATCAACCACCTGACTATGGTTGAATCTGGTTACCGAGATTGTCTCCACCTCAGCACGTCGCTTTACTGCATCCGCCCAGGGATGAGAAGCGAGCATAATGGTGCCCAGCACCCTTTTTTCGCTCTCCAGTGCCTCGATCACGGCATCCCTGAAGGAGTATGAAAACAACTCCATCTTCCCGATCTCGTCGATGACCACGATATCGCGGCTACGGATCGCTTCTCTTACTGCAGGAATTGCTGCCTCTTCCATGCTGCTGATATCGACCCCGTACTTGCTGACGCGATAAGGGCTGCTGATACCGCTGTGGGCCAGGGTGGCGCTCTTTCCATCGAGGGTTATGATGCGGAAGCCTTGCCGGATCCCTTGATTGCGGATCTCCTCGGTGTAGAAGCCCCCAGCGCTTTCCCCCACCTTGGAGAGCACCTCCTTGATTATGGTGGTCTTGCCGCTGCCTGGTTTGCCGGCTAGAAGATAGGCCTTTTTCACTCCAAACGGACTTGACATAACAACTTCCAAACTCCGCCGATGGGATAGACGTCTTACATTCTCAAAGCATCCGTTGTAGCGTCCTGTGACAATTACAATCACAGCAACGAACTCTCACTGGCTATTGCCATCGGCGGCTGATGGTAATCGCTGGCCTCCTCAGATAGAGTGGCTGCAGGGTAGGGGAGTGGTCGAAATCGCCCTCCTTGAGCCTTTTCCAGCCGAGTTCCGCAAGATAGCCCGCCCGCCGCGGTACCGCCGCCCCCTCACTGAGCAAGGCTTTATTTCCCAGCCTCTCCCTGAGCTGTGATAGTACTTCGTCCGGGATTTTGCCACAGAAGATGGTTCGACCTTTGAGCTCAGGTAGTAGGCCGTCTAAAGTAGTAATGTGCTCCTCGAGAAGACGGCGCCACTTCCGCCTTCTAACCTGAAAAAGGGCGGTGGCAATCTCACCACGCCCAGCATTCAGTATCGGGCAGATGGGTAGAGCGGTGGCAGCATGGGGCCAGGCCTCCACCTCCAGGGTGCTTATGCCCACCAAAGGGGCACTCAGGGCGAAGGCAAGCCCTTTAGCTACACTCATACCCACCCGCAACCCATTAAAGCTTCCGGGACCCTTGGCCACGATGAGGCCATCTATATCTTTGAGGTTCGACTTGGCCTGGTGCAGCAGGTGAATGAGGTTCGGCACGAGCTCGGCGGTGTGGTTCTGGCCCACATTCCAGGTCAATTCGGCAACCACCACGCCTTCAGATGAAAGGGCAATGCTTGCGGTCTCAGTTGAGGTATCGATAGCCAGCTCCATATGTTCTTCCGAAAATGAAGTTTAGTCCGTTCGCCCTGAGCCTGCCCCTGATTCACTCAGGGGCCTGTCGAAGGGCTGCTCATGGTTCGA
>CAZCXP010000199.1:0-3194 GCA_964502665.1 uncultured Dehalococcoidia bacterium
CCCCCCCCCCCCCCCCCCCCCCCCCCCCCCCCCCCCCCCCCCCCCCCCCCGCATCGATTTGTTTTGGGCTCGATTTCGGTATAATACGCAGGGAAAGGCGTCCCAGAGGTCTATGGTGCCGCTCTCGAAAAGCGATTTCCGCCAGTAGCGGAACAATCTCGCTGGCTATCTCCCCTTAAACTTCGGTTCCCTCTTCTCCAGAAACGAGGTAATACCTTCCTTGAAATCCTCTGTCTGGAAGCAGATACGCTGGGCAAGGGTCTCGAAGTCTAGCTGCGACTCCAAATCGTTCACCGCGCCTTTGTAGACACCCCGCTTGATGAGATCGATGGCAACCGATGGTCCCCTGGCGATCTTGGTCGCCAGCTCCCTGGTGGCATTCATCAACTCGCCATGCGGCACCACCCTGTTCACCACCCCCAGCCGCTCCGCTTCCCTGGCATCAAACGTGTCGCCCGCCAGCATGAGCTCAAGGGCCTTGGAGGTACCCACCATTCGGGGCAGATAGTAGGTTGCACCGCCGTCAGGAACAAGCCCTCTCTTGACAAATACCATGCTGAACTTTGCTCTTTCCGAAGCTATTCTGAAGTCACAGGCCAAAGCCAGAGAGAATGTCACCCCGGCGACGATCCCGGGTATAGCCGCAATCGTAGGTTTAGGGAAATAGCGCACCGGCAGTATCCACCAGCCCAAGGGCCTCTTAAGAATATATGGCGCAATCGGCCCACTGTAGTCCGCCGTCAACTCGCTGGCATCTGCCCCGGTGCTGAACGCCTCACCAGCGCCGGTAATGACCAGCACCTTGACCTCCTCGTCGCCACGAAGCTCGGTAGCGATTCGGTGCACCTCGGTCCTCATCGCCTCGGTAACCGCATTGAGCCTCTCGGGGCGGTCAAAAGTGATGGTGGCAATTCCTTCCTCTTTGGTGAAGATCAGCCCCTCAACGGCCATGAACTACCTCCTGCTACACGAAGCGCATTTAAATACTCGGGCATGAAGCATAATTAAGCACGAAATCCGAAGCACGAAACCCCAAACAATATCAAAAACCGGAAGTAAGAGACCAAAATTACTATCAGCACGCGTAGCGTTGCCACTCCTGTGGCAACGAATTCTTCGTCGTGACAGGAGTCACGACGCTACCCTTTTCTTTTGCACTTTGACATTTGAATTTGTTTAGTGCTTAGAAATCAGTATTTAGAATTTCCTATACATCGTGTACCAGAATCTACGTCGTTTTATGCAACGGCTGGCTACCTGCCCTTGAACTCCGGAGGCCTGCCCTCCATGAACGACTTGACACCCTCCCGAAAGTCGTCAGTTCCCATCAGAACGTTCTCAATGTAGGCTTCGTAGTCCATCTGTGCAGCGATGTCGGTCTCGGCAATGCCTTTGTAAATGGCCGCCTTGGCGAACCCCAGTGCCAGAGGAGAGTTCTGGGCGATCTTTCCCGCCAGTTCCTTCGCCGCAGTCATCAATTGGTCAGCAGGGACAACCCTGTTCACCAGGCCTATTCGCTCCGCCTCGGCAGCATCAATTGTCTCTGCGGTGAATATCAACTCCAGGGCACGGGCAGTTCCGACGAGGCGAGGCAGGGTGTAGGTGGAACCCGACTCGGGTATAACCCCTCTCTTGGCAAAAATCATGTTGAAGCGGGCTGCCTCAGATGCCAGCCTTATATCGCAGGCAAGTGAGAGAGCGAGGCCGCCGCCAGCAGCTATGCCGTTCACCGCAGCGATAACCGGCTTGGGCAGGTTCCTTATCTTCAGCACTGTGGTCAGCACGTTACCATCCCCACGTATCATCTCCTCCATAGTCGTCTGGTGGAGAGCATGCTGCTCGCCCAACGACATCAGATAGGCGACATCGGCCCCGCTACAGAATGCCTTGCCGGCCCCTGTGATTATGAGCACCCTGGCGTCACGGTCCCTGGCCACCTCAGTGAGAACAGCGTCCATCTCCGCCTGCATTGTGCCATCAAAGGCATTCTTGACCTCAGGCCGGTTCAGGGTCATGATCGCCACCCCATCCTCCTTCTCGTAGATAACCGTGCTATAAGCCAATTGCTACCCCTTTCCTCGCGCTGGTTCGAATGCGTTTTTGCCTATTTCAAAAGGCCAAGCGCCGCTACTTTCCCTTGAACACCGGCTCGCGCTTCTCCATGAAGGAGTTGATACCCTCAGCGAAATCCTCAGTAGCCATAAGAGCATTCTGGATATATGCCTCATAGTCCATCTGGCTGCCAATATCGGGCTCGAGCATGCCTTTATAAAGCGCAGCTTTGGCCAGCCCCACAGCTATCGGCGGGTTCTTTGCTATCTCCCCTGCAAACTCCCTGGTTGCCTTCACCAAATCATCGTGAGGCACAACCTTATTCACTAGGCCGATTCTCTCCGCCTCCGCAGCACTGATGACATTGCCCATTAGTGCCAATTCACAGGCTTTGGCCATCCCAACCAGGCGAGGAAGGTTATATGTCGCAGCGCAATCTGGTATAACACCCCTTTTAATGAAAACAGTGCTGAAGCGCGCCTTATCCGAGGCAATCCTCATATCGCAGGCCAGGGCCAAGCCTATGCCTCCGCCAGCAGCCATGCCGTTGACTGCAGCTATAACCGGCTTCATCATTTGCCTGATCTTGAGAACCACTGTGGGCATGGTGCCCGATCTCCGCACCACGTCGCCTATGACTGTCCTGGCGATGTGTGCTCTGTCCTCCATGAGGGTCTGTAGATAGCTTACATCGCCACCGGCACAGAAGGCCTTGCCCGCGCCCGTTATTATCACAACCCTGACGTTCCTGTCCTGCGCAACATCGTTTATGGCGTCATCGATTTCGGCCATCATTGGTTCATCGAAGGCGTTATTCTTGTCGGGTCTGTTCAGGGTTATGGTTGCCAGCATATCCTCCTTCTCAAGGATCACCGTCTTATAGGGCAATTTCCACCTCCTTTGTTCCGAAAATGAAGTCTAATCCGTTCGCCCTGAGCCCCCGCGTACGCGGGGGGCCGTTCATGGTTCGACAAGCCTGTCCTGAGCGGAGCCGAAGGGCTCACCACGAACGGCTGGGTAGGTTGCCCGACGTCGGGCAACTTACCAACAGCCGGATGCGCTCACAGTTTTCACCATTCGTTGGTGGCCAGCCGCCCATACAGGTTTGCTTCTCAGCGCAACACGGAGCGCTCTTGAATACC
>CAZCXP010000200.1:0-3133 GCA_964502665.1 uncultured Dehalococcoidia bacterium
GCGCTGGCTGGTAGATGCAGTAGGGCTCCTCTGCCAGATAGTCGCCCGTGACTTCATAGGCACGAGCGCGACAGCCTCCGCAGACGACCTTATACTCGCAGATCCCGCACTTGCCCTTGATCTTGGAATAATCACGCAGGTCGTTAAACAGGGGCGAACTTCGCCAGATTTCGCCGAAGCTCTGCTCTCTTATATTTCCGGCTTCGACATCGAGATAACCACAGCCTTGTACGCGCCCGACATGGGAGATGAAGCAAAACCCTATGCCCGCCAGGCAGCCTCGAGTGAGCGAGTTCATTTCTTCCTCGATGTCGGGTGTTCTCTGGGTCTGGCTATTCTTATTCCGCTGGAGCATCACTCTCATGTAATGCGGCGCATCGGTAGGTTTGAAGAATATCCGCTTTCCCATCTCCGCTTGCTTATCGTAAATCCAGTGCAGAACGCGCTCGTATTCCCCTGGAGGCAGTTCCTGTGACTGGAGCTCCTTGCCCCGACCGGTGGGCACCAGCATGAAAGGGTGAAAGGCTACTGCTCCCAAATCTAGGGCTAGAGAGAGGAGGTCATCGAGATAACATGCGTTCATCTTGGTGATAGTGCTATTGATCTGGACCTCGATTCCACAGTTGATAGCGTTCTCAATGCCCTTCAGTGCGGCATCAAAGGCGCCTGACATGCCCCGAAACTGGTCTTGGAGTGCAGGGATGGGGAAGTCCACACTTACACCTAGCCGTGAGATGGGGATTTCCTTCATTCTGGCAGCTATTTCTTTGGTGACGAGGGTGCCATTGCTGCCTACAGCAACGCGCAACCCTTTGCCGGCAGCATATCTCGCGATGTCGAAGAAATCGTCGCGCAGCAGGGGCTCTCCGCCGCTGAGTATAATGATGGGCCTGCCGATTTCAAGTATGTTATCGAGCAGAGAGAAGCACTCTTCGGTGGATAGTTCATTTGCATAGCGGTCGCTAGTTGATGAAGCACGGCAGTGGGAGCAATACAGGTTACAGCTACGGGTTATCTCCCAGGCTATCAAACGAAGATTCGGTGTAGCTATGTGCAATTACCTAAACCTCAGTTGGAGGTTGGGACTATCCCGATCTCTTCATCGGTGAGATAACAGGCAGGGTCTTCTGCCCACACGTCCCCGTATGCTGCCTCGGCGCGCACGCGGAGATTGCCTTTACATATGTCAAGATACCGGCACCTGGCGCAGCGGCCTTTCAGCAGAGGCTTTCGATCCTTGAGTCCCCGCATCAGCGGGTCCGAGGTATCGAGCCAGATGTCTCCGAACTTGCGCTGGCGTACGTTGCCAAAGGAGTAATGCCACCAGAACTGGTCAGCGTGGACGTTTCCCAGGTTATCCACTGCGCCTATTCGCAGCCCTGCGTTGTTGCCACCGTTTCTGCGCAGAAGATCGAAGACCTCGTCAGCACGCTCCGGCTGCTCTCGCTTGACTCTAAGGTAGAGGTATGCACCGTCAGCGTGGTTGTCGACGGTGAGGACCTCTTTATTCAGCCCCCGTTGGTGTAGATCGAGGGTCTTTTCGAATATCAGATCCACTATAGCTCTGGTTTCCCCAGGAGTGACATCGATAGCTTGCATCCTGCCCGCGCGTCCTACATAGGCCAGGTGATAGAAGCAAGCCCGGTCGATTTTCTCGCGCTCAATAAGCTCAAAGATGGCTGGGATGTCTCGGCAATTGGAGCGGGTAATGGTGAATCTGAGGGATACTCTCTGGCCCAGCGCAACACAACTTCGAATCCCTTGAAGAGCAGCGTCATAAGCACCCTTGAGTCCTCGAAACCTGTCGTTGTTTGCGCCGATGCCATCCAGGCTGATCCCCACCTCACCGAAGCCCACTTCCTTGATCTTTTGCGCTGTCTCCTCTGTAATCAGCGTTCCGTTGGTTGAGAGCACCGATCTGATACCCAGCTCCCTGGCGAAGATAGCCAGCTCGAAGACATCATCTCTCAGAAGCGGTTCGCCACCGGAGAAAAGAAGAACCGGGATGCCGAAATCGGATAAGTCCTGTATGAAGGATTTCGCTTCCTGGGTGCTTAGCTCACCGATGGCGGGGCTGCCGTTTGAGTTGGCGTAGCAGTGGACGCAGTGGAGATTACAGCGCCTGGTGCAGTTCCACACTACTATAGGGCGCTGTTCGACCGCATTCTCAGGATAGCCACTCTCGCCTCCATAGCGAAGCACGTCACCGGGAGCGACAGCGCCGCAGAGCAGCCTGGAAACTGATATCATGGTATGCCACTATCTCCATACGTTGGCCTACATTCTATCAGATTCTTATGTGGCGGACAACGCTTGGGGACGGCCCCAAAGCAGCGATTACCTTCTAAAATAGGGGGGATGGGTGTCATTGCGAGCCGAAGCCCTGGCTCTGAACGTATGGGTAGGTTGCCCGACGTCGGGCAACCTACCCACTTAACGGAGTGGAGGGGAAGGGGCAGCGAAGCAATCTCACCATAAATGCATTCAAGATTGCTTCGTCCCCCGATGAATCGGGGTCCTCGCAATGACATAGGAATGTGGCAACACGAACTTGGTTGCCAATCGCTGTTTTTGGGGACGGCTACTTGCCCTGTACCAAAGAGAGGAACTCGGAGCGAGTGGCAGGACTTCGCCTGAAGAGGCCCCTGGTGGCAGAGGTCACGATATTGCTGCCTGGCTTCTTCACACCTCGCATAGTCATACATAGATGCTCAGCTTGAATCACTACGGCAACACCTTGAGGTTGCAGAACCTCGACTATGGTATCAGCGACTTGGCTGGTCAGCCGTTCCTGGAGTTGTGGTCGTTTGGCTAATACCTCGACTACTCTCCCCACCTTGCTGGCACCCACAACCCGACCGCTCGGGATGTAGCCTATATGCACTAAACCGTAAAATGGAAGGAAATGATGCTCACACATTGAATAGAAGGGGATGTCCTTGAAGATCACCATCTCGTGGTGCTCCTCGTCGAATCCCACTTGCAGCTCCTCTTTCGGGTCGTGGTGAATGCCGGCAAAGACCTCATCGTACATCTCGGCAATCCGTCTTGGAGTGCCGACCAGGCCCTCACGCTTGGGGTCTTCACCGATGGCCTCGATGATGGAAGCTACCGCTTGCTCGATCTTAGCCTT
>CAZCXP010000201.1:0-3132 GCA_964502665.1 uncultured Dehalococcoidia bacterium
GACGAGCAACCCTGGTTTACTTTCACAACTTTACCTGCTAGAATAGCCTACGGTTTTGCACGCAACAGGAGAGGGTTAGAAGCGCCAAAGGGCGGCAACGGCAAATCCCGTGCAATCAAGGAGAGACCAAGTGTCAAACAAGATAATCAGCAATGCCCTGCGAAATGGTAGAACTGTCCTCACCGAGGTCGAGGCAAAACAACTGATGTCTGAAGCTGGCATACCGGTTATTGAAACAACGCTGGCCAAAACCAAGGCCCAAGCCATCTCGAGGAGCAAGGAGATAGGCTTCCCGGTAGTGCTGAAGATAGTCTCTCCAGATATCATCCACAAGAGCGACTCCGGCGGCGTCAAGCTGGGACTTGAAAACGCTGCCCAGGTGGGCAAGGCTTATGGCGAGATCATAGCAGCAGCAAAAAGAGCAAGCCCGAAGGCTGCAATCCACGGCGTTGCCGTGCAGAAGATGGCCAAGCCTGGCGTCGAGGTGATCATGGGCATGTCCAAGGACGACCAGTTCGGGCCCGTGCTGATGTTCGGCCTCGGTGGAGTATTCGTCGAAGTGCTCAAGGATGTTGCCTTCAGGATCGTCCCCCTGGTAAGAAGAGACGCCAGCCAGATGATCAGGGAGATAAAGGGCTACCCCTTGCTTGAGGGCTACCGTGGGCAGGAGCCAGCAAATATCACCGTATTGGAAGACATGCTGCTGAAGCTTTCCGATTTCGTGGACAAGACGCCGGAGATCAAGGAGCTGGACCTCAACCCCATCCTGGCCTACAGCGATAGCGCAGTAGCTGTGGACGCCAGGGTGATACTCGAATCCCAAGCATGAGCAAGGTTGCACAGAGCACGGCAAGGAATCTGGATAGAGCATTCAACCCCCGCTCAGTCGCAGTCGTGGGCGATAAGCAGGCACTGGGCTACATGTGGCTGCGGAGTCTGATCCCTTTCAAGGGAGAGGTCTATTCGGTGCAGATCGACCCCAACGAACTTCCAGGGATAGCAGAGCTTGGGGTGAAAAACTACCTGACCCTCACGGATATACCGGGACCGGTAGATTATGTTATCGCCTCCGTGCCCCGGGCGGTGGCGCCGAGGATCGTCGGGGACTGCATCCAGAAGAAAGTTGGTGGAGTATGTTTCTTCACCTCAGGATTCGCTGAGACCAACACAGAGGAAGGAATAAGGCTACAGCAGGTGATTGCCGATCTGGCGGGCAAAGCTGGCCTGAATCTCATCGGCCCCAACTGCGTTGGCCTGTACAACCCCAGAATCGGGCTGCGTCATACCGAGGCGCAGGAGTATGGCGAGGAGGGGTCGGTGGGCTTCATCGCCCAGAGCGGCACTCACGCCACACTTTTCAGCCTGGTGGGACAGCAGGAGGGCATCAAGATAAGCAAATCGGTGAGCTACGGCAACGCTGTAGTCCTCGATAGCACCGACTTTCTGGAGTACCTTGGAGCGGATGAGGAAACCAAGATAATCGGCATGTACATTGAAGGGGTGAAGGATGGCAGGAGGTTTTTCCGTACCCTCAGGGAGGTGGCCAGTAAGAAGCCGGTGCTTATCTGGAAGGGGGGAGAGACCGAGGAGGGAGCCAGGGCCACAGCTTCCCATACGGGCGTGCTGGCAGAGTCAGGCATCGTCTGGCAGGCGGCCATAAAGCAATGCGGCGCAATAAAGGTTGATAACCTGGATGAAATGGTAGATACTGTCAAAGCATTGCTTTACATTAAACCCGCCACCGGAACCAGGGTGGGCCTTATCGCCCTGAGCGGGGGGCAGTCAGTCGTGGTAACCGATACCTTCGCCAAGGCAGGGCTGAAGGTACCACTTCTGACCCAGGGTTCCTACCAGAAGCTGGCCACCTTTTTCAATATCATCGGTGGAAGCTACCGGAATCCCTTCGATATATCCAGCACCTTCCTCATGGCAGATGATGGGGTCTCCAATTTGGCCAGCATGCTGGATGTCATGGACCGGGACCCCAACATAGACTGTGTGGTTCTCGAACTGTTTCCCGTAATCAGGCCGCTAAGTCAAAACCCGAAAACCGCGGATCCCATACTGGACGCCGTTTCAGGTTTCAACGAGAGATCGGAAAAGGCCTTCATGCTGATTGTGACGGCGGCGTACAGCGACGCGCTGGCGTCGGAAACAAGAGACAAGCTGGTGAAACGGGGCATACCCAGCTTCTGCAACTTCGAGCGGGCGGCGAAGACCCTGAAGAAACTCGCGGATTATTACCAGTCCCGGCATGAGCAATCTCAGGATTAGAAGAATTCGTTGCCACCGGAGTGGCAACGCTACGCTTGCTGATAGTGGTTTTGGTCTTTTATTAATCTCTAAGCACTAAACAAATTCAAATATCAAAATGCAAAAGGCAAAGGAGTAGCGTCGTGACTCCTGTCACGACGAAGAATTCGTAGCCACAGGAGTGGCAACGCTACGCGTGCTGATAGTGATTTTGGTCTTTTATTTTTTGGGTTTTAATATTGTTTAGGATTTCGTGCTTAGGATTTAGGACTTGATCTCTGGAAGCTTAGGGGGCAACTATTTAATTCGCTTTACATAGAGAGAGGTGGAGAATGGTTAAAATTCGACTGCAAAGGGTGGGGAGGAAAAAGAAGCCATCTTATCGGGTGGTAGTGGCCGATTCCCGGGCGCCTCGCGATGGTGCCTTCATCGAGGTTATTGGTCACTATGACCCCTTAACTGATCCGGCGACCGTCGTGATCCATGAGGATAAAGCACGCAAGTGGCTGCAGCAGGGAGCACAGCCAACTCGAACCGTTGCCAATTTGCTGAGTAAGCTTGGGATCAGCGACAAACTAACAAGCTAAAGGGTAGGACAAAATGAAAGAGCTTATCGAGTATATCGCCAAGGCCATAGTGGACAAACCGGAGGAGGTCAGGGTAACCGAGGAGGCCACTGAAGATGGGATTATCCTCAGGCTTGAGGTAGCGCCCGAGGATACGGGGAAGGTCATCGGCAAAGAGGGAAGAATCGCCAAGGCAATGCGTACCCTGCTGCGGGTAGCAGCGATTAGGAAAGGGACTCGCGCCACCCTGGAAATAATCTGACGCAGCTTGGGCTTCGGCCTGAGCCGCCGGCATGAGCCTTCGGCGTGAGCT
>CAZCXP010000202.1:0-3046 GCA_964502665.1 uncultured Dehalococcoidia bacterium
TCGGCTTCCATACTATAGGCCCATCCCTGCGGCTTGGTGCCGATTATTTCCTCCTCAGCAAGCTGGCTGATCTCCTCCGCCGTCATTCCGAGGAGCCTTGTAAGAACGTCCTCATTGTCCTGGCCCAGGGTTGGCGCTGGCCTGCGTATAGTAACCGGAGTCTGGGAGAACTTGGCGGGAAAGCCGGGATAGGGGTGAGTTCCCGTCACCGGGCGAGTGACCACCTCGAAGAAACCCCTCTCTGCTATATGGGGGTCGCTTAGGACCTCCGCATAGGACAAGACTGGCCCCGAGGCTACCCCTGCCTGTTGCATGATCTGCATTACCTCGTGTTTATCGTGCTGGCGGGTCCAATCTTCAATGAGCCTATCCAGGTCGTCATGGTTGTCATAGCGGCTCAAGGTAGCAGAGAACCTCGCCTCCTTGGTCCACGGGGGACTGCCTATGGCATCGCAGAATCTGGCCCATTCCTCTTCAGAGGACACGGTGATTGTGACCCATTCATCGTCGCCTTTGCAGCGATAAACGCCGTGGGGGGACATGGAGGGATGCCGGTTGCCTCTGCGAGGCTGCAGCCTCCTGTTCATGGCGTAGTCCATTATGGCTCCCCCCATGAAGCTGGTGACGGCCTCTATCTGGGAGAGATCGATGTGTTGTCCCTTGCCTGTCCGCTGGCGGTGTTGTAAGGCGGCCATGACGGCAACTGCGCCCATCAAGCCGGCAGCAGGGTCTGCGATGTAGCCAGTCATCATAGGTTCCCCATCGGGGTAGCCGCTGATAGTGGGCATGCCCGATACCATCTCCACATTGGGACCGAAAGTAACATAGTTTCGCCAGGGGCCGGTGGTCCCAAACCCGGGCATGGAGAGCATGATGAGCCGGGGATTGATTTCTTTCAGCACTTCGTATGGTAACCCCCAGTTCTCCATCACCCTTGGGCTGAAGTTCTCGGTAACTATGTCGCCGATCTCCACCAGACTCTTGAAGATCTCCCTTCCCCGGGGATGGTTAAGGTTGAGTGTGATGCCATACTTGTTTCTGTTGGCCCCGTTGAACACGGCAGACCACTCGTATCCGTCCGGACTCGGCCATCCACCGAGCAACCTCAGGTAATCCAAACGCTGTATAGACTCGATTTTGACTACTTCGGCTCCCAAATCCGCCAATAACGCTGTAGCCATGGGCCCTGCCCAGTAGATGCAAGCATCGATTATCCTCACGCCCTGCAGTGGTAGTGCTGACATCTTCTACCCCCTTGTTGAATGGAATTCGACCTTCCTAAATAACGCCTTCCTCTCCAAACCTCAGTAACTGGTCCTCGCTATAGCCCAAGCGTCCATAGTAAATCTCCTCGTTGTGTTCGCCCAGCAGTGGGGCCCGCCCCGCCTGCCACGGCGTTTCGTCAAGCATAAAGGGAGCGCCGGGGTAAGTGAGCTTACCTGCTACGGGATGGTCTACATCCACAAAATACCCCCTGGCTTTGTGCTGGGGCATATCGAAGAGCTGCTCGGTGTTGGGGACCAGGGTTAGAGGGAGCCTGAGCTCCTGAGCAGCGTGGAAAACATCCTCCATGCGCTTTCCCCGCAACCAGGAGACTATAATAGCGGTTACTTCGTCACGGCGCTCCTCACGCATCATTGGAGTCTCGTACTCAGGCTTGTCCCTGAGCTCAGGCATCCCGAGCAGGGCACAGAGTGACTCCCAATGGGTTTGAGTTGGAAGATAGAACCCGACATAACCGTCCTGGCAGGGAAGAATACCCCAGGGGAAATGAATGCCTGCTCTCTTCCTGACGAATCCGGCCATGGAAAAGACCAATGTCATCGACGGTTGCATGGTGTGGAAAGCTTCCAGCATTGAGACGTCCACCTGTTGCCCCACGCCGGTTTCGTACCGGTAGTATAGGGCCGATAGTGCGGCCAGTGCGCCGTAGAGACCAGCCACGTACTCAGTTACATTAGAGCCCATTTTCAGCGGTTCCCGGTCCGGCTCGCCCAACTCGTAGAGTATGCCGCTCAATCCCCAGATAGTGAGATCGGTCGCCCTGCAGTCACGATAGGGCCCGGTCTGCCCGAAGTTGGAGATTGAGACCATCACCAGGCCGGGGTTTATCTCTTTCAAGGTCTCATAATCCAGCCCCAAGCCGGGCATCACCCGCGGGCTGAAGTTCTCAACCACGACATCCACCTGCTTTACCAGTTCCTTTAGAATCCCCACCCCCGTGACGCTCTTCAGGTTCAGTGTGATGCTTTTCTTGTTGGTGTTGAGGTACAAAAAAAGCCCGCTGCTCTCAGGATGAGGCTTGTCGTGGGGAAATGGCCCCATACCCCTGGCAGCGTCTCCCAGGCCTGGTCTCTCGACCTTGATAACATCGGCGCCATAGTCAGCCAATATCTTGGTGCAGTAGGGTCCAGCGACATAGTGGGTCACATCCAGCACCCGAGCCCCTGACAAAGCTTGTTCTGACATATGTCCCTCCTCTCATTACCGACACACCCTCTAGAGGGTTGCTCTGAAAAGCGGAAAGTCAAGAAGCGGATTTGCGCAGATCGCGCACGTGTATTTTGCAAGCTACGGTACTACAATACTGTATCTTTTTCAAGGGTTCCTGACTAGCTTTCCTTCTTAAGGATACTGTAAAATCTGTCTCTCGCCCTGCGTTCGATCCAGGGACAATGACCGCATTTTTCCAACAGGATGAGGCGAAAGTCTTTTAGAACGCGAGAAAGCGGCTCTTTGATCCCCTCGGAAAGATGGGGGTCGTAGTCACCGTGGATCGCGACTACAGGACATTGGATGCTCTTCCCGAGCTCAAGAAGCTTGCCGCTGCTTCTTAGCTCTCTAGCTTGTCCCCATACACTTTGATAGATATCGTACTGGCATTCCAGTATCTCGCTGTCGTGGGGCAAGGGGTCATATGAGTCAGCTTTGGATATCAACTTTCCAAGTCGGGCCATGGGCGTGTTCTTGTCTTCAATGGCGGGGTCGTTCAAGGTTTCAATCAGGGAAAGGGCTTCCTCTCTTTCTTCTTCACTAAGCCGACTTA
>CAZCXP010000203.1:0-3040 GCA_964502665.1 uncultured Dehalococcoidia bacterium
CACGAAGCGCCACTGGCTGCGAGGATGAGGCCTCGGATCTTTGCCGAGTTCGTGGGGCAGGAGCACATCGTGGGGGAGGGGCACGTGCTGAGAAAGAGCATCGAGGCCGACCAGGTCCCCTCGATTATCTTCTGGGGGCCGCCGGGGAGCGGCAAGACTACCATCGCCTATATCATCGCCAGCGTCACCAGGTCGCACTTCAGCCCGATATCCGCGGTGGCCGCCGGCGTCGCCGACCTGCGCCGTATCGTGGACGAGGCCAGGGAGCGCCGCGGCCTGTACCAGCAGAGGACGATACTTTTCATCGACGAGATACACCGCTTCAACAAGGCGCAGCAGGACGCCATACTCCCCTACGTGGAGAACGGCACCATCACCCTCATCGGCGCCACCACCGAGAACCCTTCCTTCGAGGTGATCTCCCCCCTGCTCTCCCGCTGCCGCGTGTTCACCCTCGACGCGCTCACCGAGGAGCAGGTCAGGCTCATAGTCCAGCAGGCACTGGAGGACAAGGAGCGGGGGCTGGGGAATATGAAGGTGAAACTGGACAAGGATGCCCTTGACTTCTTGCTAGTTATGTCAAGTGGAGATGCCAGGGTGGCACTAAATGCTCTGGAGCTTGCCGCCACCACAACTTTGCCCTCGAAGGACGGCAAGCGCCGGGTCAAGCTGGGCGACATCGAGGACGCCCTTCAGCACCGCGCCCTGCTCTACGACAAGGCCGGCGAGGAGCACTACAACATCATCTCCGCCCTTCATAAGTCGCTCAGGGACTCCGACCCCGATGCCGCCCTCTACTGGATGGGGCGCATGCTGGAGGCCGGGGAGGACCCGCTGTACATCGCGCGGCGACTGGTGAGGTTTGCCTCGGAGGATGTAGGCATGGCCGACCCCCAGGCGCTGGTAGTCGCCACCTCAGCCCAGCAGGCGGTTCACTTCATCGGCATGCCCGAAGGCAACCTGGCGCTGGCCCAGGCAGTGGTCTACCTGGCTACCGCGCCCAAGAGCAACGCCCTCTACAAGGCCTACACCAGGGTGCAGCAGGACGTGGAGAAGACGAGGACCGAGCCGGTGCCGCTACACCTGCGCAACCCGGTCACAGGCCTGATGCGCAGGGTGGGCTACGGCAAGGGCTATAAATACGCCCACGATTTCCCCGGACACTTCGTCGAGCAGCAGCACCTCCCCGATTCCCTTAAAGGAAGGAAGTACTACGAGCCCAGCGACCAGGGCTTCGAGAGAGAGGTCGAGGGCCGGCTCAAGAAATGGCGCAGCAGGGGGAAGGGTGAGCCCCGAACTCAGAAAGACAAGCCTTGACCGAGCCCAGAAACCCCTCAGATTTTGACTAGAGGGCCTCCGACATCCTAGTCTACTTGACCCCTAAGTCGTCTCAAGTGGACTGAACCCTTGTCCGATGATTCTCGTTACTGCATGTTAGCAAGACCACCGTACGGAATATCGAGCTAATGGTGTGGAAAACTTACAGCATGATGTGGACAACTCTTTCCACGAAACGTGGATAACTCGCCGATTATTGTGGAAAACTGCCCAAAAATGTGGATAACTTCTCTTGATTGGTGTGGGAAAAGTTAAGCAAAGGTATGTTGTGTGAAGAGCCTTATACCTGTAGCAGTAGCTATGCCAGGGGCTTAGCCGCATGACAAGGGGCGAAGTCAGCAATATTGCCACACAGACACAGAAAGCCCTCAGATTTCGACTACAGGGCTTCACATTCAATGTCTCGGTTGATGCCTCGTCCTCTAGTTGCTCAGCAACACCACCTGTGTTGTGCTGACTGAGCAAAGGTGTTAGAATCGTGCTTCGTGACTCGGCAAGGAGCGGTTTTCGCCATGATTGCCAGTATCGTTGTGGGCACTTTTGGGTTTCGAAAATAGGTAGCGGCTAGCATCTCGTTGGTTGACTTCATGACCGAGACCAGAGTAACGTTTCCCTGTGGCGATCTCTCCCTCGAGGGCATCTCGAGCGTGCCCGAAGGGAAAGGGCCTTTTGCTGCGGTGGTGGTCTGCCACCCCCATCCGCTCTACGGCGGCATGATGGACAACAACATCGTCATCGCCGTCTGCCGGGCCGTGCTGCAAGCATCCATCGCCTCTTTAAGGTTCAACTTTCGCGGCGTTGGTAGAAGCCAGGGAGTACACGCCGACGGGGTTGGTGAGCAGGATGACGTCGCGGCAGCGCTCTCCTTCCTCTCGTCAATGGACACGGTTGACCAAGATAGGCTTGGGCTTTGCGGCTATTCCTTTGGCGCCGGCGTCGCCCTTGAAGTCGCTGCCAGGAATGAGCAGGTGAAGGCACTAGCGTTGGTGTCGCCCATCCTCTCCCATCCCTCTCCAATAGAGCGTTATGTCAAGCCAAAGCTACTCCTCTGGGGCAGCCAGGACCTGGCGCTGCCCGCCGCCGACCTTAAGAGCTTCACCGAGGAACTGCCGGAGCCGAAAAAATACCAGGTAATCTCCGGGGCTGACCACTTCTGGTGGGGCTATGAGGGCGAGGTGGCTCCCAGGGTTGCCGCCTTCTTCGCTGATACGCTCAAGCCGCCTGCTCGGGCCTAGGCCAACGCTTCCGACCCGGGGCCATCTTCCGCAAATCCCGCCCTTTCTCACCTAGCTGGCGGCGAAAATCGTCGAAGGATGGCGCAGACGAGAAAAAGACCAGGTGGGATTGGCATCGGCAGCCAGAGGAGCCAAAGCCAGCGAGTAGTACCTGGGCCTGAGGCATAGCCGCCGCAGCCTGACACCAGCGACATTCCAGCCTCTCGTCGGAAACCAGATACCAGACCTCGACCACTCTCGCTTCCTGCCTCAGGTAATCGATATGCCAGTGAAGCTTCCTACCGCCCCGGATGTGCCGCCTGACTCTGGAGAAGAGCCCTCCCAGCGCGCTGCCCACATAGAGGTAGTAGCCGGACGGGAAGGAGAAGCTGGCCAGCTTCCCCACGGTGATGGCCGTTTCTTTATCCAGGACGAGGAGGAGAGCGTAAGTGCCTCTGATGGTTGCCACGAAGCGATTCTAGGCCGCG
>CAZCXP010000204.1:0-2995 GCA_964502665.1 uncultured Dehalococcoidia bacterium
ACTTAGCTATTGATTGTAAGCGGTCGGCGCAGTAAACTGTGCTCAGGGAGGTTTGAGTGGTGCAGGAGGTACTCGCAATCTTTGGCATACTGCTGGCGCTGGTGATCGTCTTCCCCGGCATCCTCACCGCCTGGTGGCTGCTCTTCCCGGCTACTGTCGAGCGTGCGCGACTGCGACTTAATCATACGCCCTGGCATTGCTTTTTACTGGGTTGCTTGACCACGTTCATATTGCTGCCCCCCATTGCCATCCTACTTGCCCTGCCCTTGGAGCTAACCAGGCTCGTGGGCTGCTTACTGTTCTATATCGTCCTCGCATTCGCTGGGCTGGGCGCGGCAGGATTGGCCCTCATGGTGGGTGGACGGTTGGTGCCGCACACCAACAGCGTATCCTCGACCGCCGCATCCTTGAATGGCAACATTGCGCTTGAACTGGCGGCTGGCTTCTGGCTGGGCGCCGTGGCCACGGTTATAGTGCTGCCCCCCATTGTCATCTTGCTTGACCTGCCCTTCACGCTGGCATGGCCCGTGGGCTGCTCACTGTTTTTTGTTGTCGTTGCCCTCACCGTCCTGAGCAGGGCAGGTTTAGCTGCCAGGAGAGGCGAAAAGCTGGCGCCGCAGGCCAGCAACAGCGTTTCCTCCACCGCTACATTCGTGCGTGGCACCGCCGCGCTTGAACTGGCGGCCGGCTTTCCCATTATCGGCTGGTTTATCGTCACCCCGCTCACCTTCATAGCGACATTGGGCGCGACTGTTTTCGCGCTGTTGCGCTGGATGCCCTCGGTGGCGGCGCCCGCTGCGCCCGAGAAGAAAAGAGCCAGGCGCATAGTGGTGTCATCCCTGGTCGTGCTCTGGATCCCGCTATTTATTGCGATTTCTGTCTCGGTGGTGGCGTTTTTCGTGCGTGGGGGCGTTCCGCTTGAACTGGCGGCCAACCTTCCCGCCATCGGCTGGGTTATCATAGTCGCTCTCTACATCATCACGGCATTAGCCGCAGTTATCTTCGCGCTGCTGCGCTGGGTGCCAAGGGCGGTTGCCGCTGTCGAGAGGAACACAAGAATTAAGATAATAATCGTATTATCCATAATCCTAGTTTGGGTGCTCCCTTTTGCCGCGGTTTCTCTATCGGCGGTAGTATTCGACGACAGCGGCCTGGCAAAGACGATACCTAATGGGCTGCTCTACCCATTGGTGCCCGAGCATGAGAAGTTCATCCGATATCACCCGGTGGACTACTCAGAACCAATAGCCCATGTACCGATTCCCCAACATCCTTATATGGCGCCGAATCCCGGCAGCAACATGCACTCTGACGCCTATATTAGCGATACCTATGAGGCGAGCGGGCCACTCGGCTTGAGTCCACAGGTCGTTTCCAGAACCCAGGGCTTTGGGGGGTATGGTACGATTACCTTTGACAGCAGGGGATGGCTTGTCGGGGTGTACGGCAACGCGATAGCATTTCAACTCGAGCTTATGGACCCATACACGTTGGAGGAACTGGCATCCTATGATCTACCTCCACGGCCCTGGGACTTCTTCTTCCAGGGCGTTTTGCCTTGGAAGTATCTCGGCGCAGGCATCTACTTCTACCTCGACAATCAGGATCGCGCCATAGTGCCAACGACTGAGAATACCATCCAGGTCGTCCAGGTCCCCGATCCCGAGGTCAGTGGAGAGTTCGAGCTGGTGCGGAAATATGATCTTGCGGATTACGTCGTGCCCGGGGAAGAGGACAGCGTTGCCTGGGTGCTGCCGGAATGGAGTGGAGAGTATTACTGGTTCGCAACCACGGAAGGAATTGTGGGCACCTTAAATGTGGACTCTGGTGCAGTCCACACTTTGCGGCTGGAGGGGGAGCTGATCGAGAACTCCTTCGCCGTCGGCGAGGATGGGGTCTTCATTATCTCTGACTATGCGATGTATCGCTTCAGCCGCGATAGCGCTGGAAATATCATCATAGACTGGCGCACAGAGTACGACCGAGGTCCTCAACAAAAACCTGGCCATATCACCCGGGGCTCGGGAACGTCGGTAACGCTGGCGGGAACTCCGGAAGACGGGTTGGTTGTCATCACAGACAATGCCGAGCCAAGGATAAATCTGCTATTTATCAGGCGCTCCGACGGCGCTGTGGCGTGCAGCATACCGCTGTTTGAAGAAGGCAAAAGCGGCACAGACCTCACAGCCATCGCCTTTGAGCATGCTGATGAGAATGGCAATGGTACCGGTGTATATTCGGCGATTGTGGAGAACAACTGGGCGCACCATACATTCCCCCTATCCCATCCCAAACCGGGCCTCACTCGCGTGGACGCCACGAGACATGATGACGGCACCTATAGCTGTGAAGAGGTCTGGGCGAGCACTGAGAAGAGCTTGGGTGGTTTCAGACTATCCTTGGGAAACGGCTTGGTGTACATGTACGGGAAGGGCGAGTCAGGGCTGATTACAGAGGAGAAGTGGTACCTCATTGCCCTGGATTTCACAACCGGTGAAACGGTCTACAAGAAACTAACGGGCACAGGACTGGGGTACAACAACTGGGCTGGTTCGCTCTTCCTTCACCCTGAAGGAATGGCATACTCCACCACCATCTTTGGTCTGGTAATGATACGAGATACGGCTCCCTAGATTTGGCGCCGTTCCCATCAGCCGCACGAAGTGACCTGCCCGTGACTGAACAGCAGTCCATTTTGTACCTGGCAAAAGGCCCATTCCTTATCTGTTGTTGAGAGTTAGCTTGACACTGGATGGTCACAGCCCCTGGATTCAAAGCCGGAGCACCGATTTCCTCTCCAGGAAATAATGGCGCACCAACGGCGCCACCTTCAAACCGGAGCTCACCGCCTGGTGGGTACCGATGAAGGCGCCGCCACCGGCATCGTGGCCTACGTAGAAGAGCCCGGGCAGCGGCGTTTTAGGCGATGGCTTGTTCTTTCCGCAATAGCCTACGGTCACCGCCAGGCCCACTGCCTCGCCTCCCAGGCCAGGCA
>CAZCXP010000205.1:0-2926 GCA_964502665.1 uncultured Dehalococcoidia bacterium
TGGGGGAGCGATACACCCTCACCCAGCCTCTCCCTTCAAGGGAGAGTAATCTGTTCTCCCTCCCCTGGCGGGAGGGAGCTAGAGGGAGGGGGAGCGATACACCCTCATCCTTCGGCAAGCTCAGGACAGGCTCTAGCCTATCCCTTCAAGGGAGAGAGATCTGTCCTCCCTCCCCTGGCGGGAGGGAGCGGGAAGGAGCAAGATGTCTAGTTCTAGATATGGAGAAGCAGGGGACTTAGCGCTGCAACTGGAGAACGTTTCGCGGTCATATCAGATGGGGCTGGTGGAGGTGAAAGCGCTCACTGGGGTAACGCTTGACATAACGAGAGGCGAGTTCATTGTCATCCTCGGGCCCAGCGGCTCGGGCAAAACCACACTGCTGAACCTGGTTGGCGGAATCGACTCCCCAAACTCGGGAAAGATCACAGCGGATGGAACCGAGATAACGGCGCTCGACGAGAAGGGGCTGACGGATTATCGGCGCAACCACATTGGCTTCGTTTTCCAGTTCTTCAACCTGATCCCAACGCTGACGGCCAGAGAGAACGTTGAGTTCGCCGCCGAGCTGGTCAAGGAACCCAGAGACCCGCTGGAGGTTCTGGAGTTGGTTGGGCTCAGGGAGCGCGCAGACCATTTCCCCAGCGAGCTCTCCGGCGGTGAGCAGCAGCGGGTGGCCATAGCAAGGGCCCTGGCCAAGGACCCGCCGATACTGCTCTGCGATGAGCCCACGGGCGAGCTGGATTTCGAGACCGGGAAACACATATTGAGCGCGATGAGAATGATAAACGAGATTAATCACAAGACTGTGCTCCTCGTCACCCACAATACCGCCATCGGGGGTATCGCCCACAGGGTTATCCGGCTCCGCAGCGGCGAGGTTGTCGAGGACAGGCTTAATGAGTCACCCATAGACCCGCAGGAGCTGAGGTGGTAGAGTGCCATGAACAAGCTGAGGAGCATGCATCAGCGCAAACTTCAGCGTAAATTCATTCGAGACCTGGCAGCCTCGAAGTGGCTGTTCCTTGCAGTGGCAGCGGTGATCTTCCTGGGCGTGGCTTTCTTCGGGGCCTCCTTCATGGGCTACCAGAATCTGAGAAGCTCCTACGATTACACCTACGAAACGCTTCGCTTCGCTGATTTCACCGTCAAAGTTGAAAAGGACGCAGGCGAGGCGCTCGAGGGCCTCAAGAAGATACCAGGGGTCGAGGCCGTTACCGGCAGGCTGAACAGCGACGTTTCCCTCACTCTTCCGGCAGCGGAGGAGAAAAGGGTGCTGGCGCGAGTGATATCGCTTCCCTCAGATTCCCGCCCTGCGGTCAACGATGTCAAGGTGGAGCAAGGCTCCTACTTCCAGGAGGACGGGAGCAACGTCCTGCTGGTGGAGAAGACCTTCGCCGAACACCACGGGTTGAAACCTGGGAATACCCTATCCCTCACCGTAGATGGGCGGAGGATTAGCTTCAGCGTCGCCGGTGTCGTCGCCAGCCCGGAGTACATCTGGTTTGCCAAGAGCCGGCAGGAAATACTGGTCTCTCCCGAAACCTTCGGAGTCGTCTTCGTTCCCGAGGAAACCGTGTCCGAGCTCAAAGGGGGGTCCTTCATCAACGAGTTCTGCTTCCTGATTGATGAGGGCGCAGACAGGGAGGCCGTAATCGAAGAGGCCGAAAGCATACTTGAGCCCTACCTGGTAATGGACGTAGTCCGTCAGGAGGACCAGCCGAGCAACGCTGCC
Organism: uncultured Dehalococcoidia bacterium; assembly: GCA_964502665.1. GTDB lineage: Bacteria > Chloroflexota > Dehalococcoidia > SZUA-161 > SZUA-161 > SOKG01. Next base: position 1,733 of record CAZCXP010000205.1, read on the forward strand.
CTTAGTATGGACCTGCAGGAGTTCGGGGAGCTGGCGGAGGTCTTCCCCCTTCTCTTCCTCATAGTGGGGGCACTGGCGACATACATTTTGCTCACCAGGGTCGTCCAGAACCAGCGGTCGCAGATAGGACTGATGCGGGCAATGGGCTATTCCCGCCGCCAGGTCCTTCTCCATTACCTCAGCTTCGCCCTGGCTATCGGAGTCGCTGGCGCGGTAACGGGGACCATAGCCGGCTATCTCCTGTCACAGGTTATCACCGACCTCTACACCGGCATTCTGGGGATCCCTTACACCAAGACAGAAATGGACTTCATGCAGTGGATGGCGATAGAGGAAGGGCTATTCCTGGGGATTATCCCCTGCGTGATTGCGGGGATTATTGCCGCCCGGGCTGCCTCGCGCCTACCCCCCTCCGAGGCCATGCGCCCTCCCGCCCCCACCACCGGTAGAAAGCTCCTGCTGGAACGCATCTTCCCCTTCCTGAGGCGGCTGTCTTCCCTATGGAAGATCCCCCTGCGCAACATCTTTCGCAATCGGCGCCGCAGCCTCTACACCATCATCGGCGTCGCCTTCGGCATCAGCCTCATCCTGGTCTCGGCTGCATTTATCGACTCCATAGATGCTTTCGTCAACCTACAATTCAACAAGGTTCAGAGATACGATGCTCAGGTCAATTTCTCCCCAGACCAACCTCAACCGGCAACCATAGTCAGCGAGGTGCAGAACTGGGAGGAGGTAGAGAAGGCCGAACCGGTGCTGCAGATCCCCGTCAGGCTGGAGCATGGTGACAAGAGCTACTCCACATTGGCGGTTGGGCTCTCTCCGGGCTCTGAGCTCTATGGATTGTACTCCACCGCCGGCGACAGGGTGAATGTCAGTGACGAGGGAATCCTGTTGAACAAAGGGTTGCGGAAGACGCTGGACGTAGATATCGGCGATGCTATCACCCTGCTCTCTCCCTGGGGTCCAGGTGAGATCGAAGTAGCGGGGTTCGTAGACCAGCCAATGGGCAGCTATGGCTACGTGACCCTGGGCCAGGCGCAGGAGCTGGTGGGAGGGCTGCCCGTAATCAGCGGCGTCATGCTTAAGGCAGAGCCACGGTATCTCGATGCCATAAGGGAGAAGGCCTATGATATTCCAGGCACCGCCTATGTAGAGCTGACCGGGGAAAGCAACGAAAAGGTCGACCAAATG
>CAZCXP010000206.1:0-2914 GCA_964502665.1 uncultured Dehalococcoidia bacterium
ATGTCAAAGGAAGACTCGCCGGTGAGATCAAGGAACAGGTTGCAAGAATCACGGGCGAGATTAGGAAAGAGGTTGAAAAGCGAATCACAGGGAACCAAAAACCCGCTCGGGTTTACTTAGCTCTTGCCCTGAGCTTCGCTAGCATAGGGTTGGGAATTGGCATCGCCGCGCTTGCCGGCTTGATCAGTTGAGCAAGACTGCTGCCAAATCCTTGCGATTCTCCCCAGATCGCAACAGCTCTCAGGCACGGCTTGGGGGCCAAAGAGTATAAGGTAGTCACCTGAGCGAGCTGCGGCGCATGATGTTATAATCTCTTCGGGGTGTGATATGAAAGCGCTTGTGCTGGCTCCATTCCACTCCGCTTCTCTGGAAAGGCTGGGGCGGAGCCTGGAGGTCACCTATGAAAGCTGGATGGATACAAGGAAGCTGCTGTCCCCAGAGGAGTTTATCGATCGTATCCAGGGCCGGGACATAGCGATAGTGGTGATCGAAGCGGACTTTGTTCCCCGCGAGGTTTTTGAGCAGGCGACGAAACTTAAGCTGCTGGGAGCTTGCAGGGGTGATGCCTTTCAGGTTGATATGGAAGCGGCCACGGAGTATGGTGTCCTCGTGGTAAACACCCCCGCCAGGAATGCCGTTGCTGTTGCAGAGCTGACGCTGGGTTTGATGCTGGCTCTGGTGCGGAATATCCCCGCGGCGCACAACATGGTCCGCTCAGGTGGGTGGGTTGACCCAACGGCTGCCTACTTCTCGCTACGCGGCACTGAACTAACGGGGAAGACCATAGGAATAGTTGGAATTGGGGCTATTGGGCGACAGGTGGCCAGGAGAGTCAGCGCCTTTGAGACCTCCATCTTGGCATACGATCCCTATGTAGACCCTGATAGGATCAAGGAGATGGGCGCTGAGCCGCTGGAGTTGGATGAGCTAATGGCGCGGTCGGATTTTGTCACCTTGCATTGCCCGGCTAGCACTGAGACCATGGGGTTGATCAATTCTCACCGGATAGCTTTGATGAAGCCCACCGCCTACTTGGTGAACACTGCCAGCACTCTCGTCATCGATGGGGATGCGATTGTCCAGGCGCTGAGGGAGAGACGCATCGCCGGAGCTGCCTTCGATGTCTATGAGACCTGGCCGGTGCGGCCTGATAGCCCTCTCTTGGGGTTGGACAACGTAGTCCTTACACCTCACATCGGCGGGGCTACGGACGAGACTGTAGTGCGGCATTCCCAGATGATCGCCGATGACATCGAGAGATTCCTGCGAGGAGAGCGTCCCAAGAATCTGCTCAATCCTCAAGTGTGGGATAAGGATGTCGGATAGATACGTTCTGGCTATAGATGCTGGGTCCGGCGGAGGTCGCGTTCTTATTATCGATCTGCGGGGCAACCTGGTTTCGTCTGCTTCCCAGGATTGGAGCTATGATGTATCTGCTGACGCTGGCCCCCTGGGCAAGGAATTCGATGCCGAACGGTTCTGGGGTATAATCTGCCAACTCATTGCAGAAGCCATCGAGAAGTCTGCCATAGCTCCCATTGACATTATCGCTGTGAGCGCTGCCAGCCAGAGGCAGGGTGTAGTCTTCCTCGATGAGGATGGACACGAGCTGTATGCCGGGCCCAATACTGATCTCAGGGGAATAGTTGAAGGCTTCAGCATAGATGGTGAGTTTGGCAGTGAGGTCTACGGCATCACGGGTCACACACCTTCCCTTCTTTTCACGCCGGCCAAGCTGAGATGGTTCAAGACGAACCGCCCCAATGTCTACGAGCGGATAGCTACAGTTCTGTCCATAAGCGACTGGATCATATATAGACTGTCTGGCGAGCGCGTGGGCGAAGCTTCCTGCGTCAGCGGCGTAGGATTGGTTGACGTTCGTGATATGAGGTGGTCCAGTCGTTTGGCCGAAATGCTTGAGCTGCCCCAGGGGGTCTGCCCGGAGATCGCTGTTGCCGGGACCTGCGTTGGAACGGTCACGCCAGCGGCTGCCGATCAGACAGGCCTGGCTCCTGGCACGTCAGTGGTCGTAGGCGGAGCCGATACCCAATGTGGCCTGCTGGCCATGGGGGTTAAGGACGAGGGGCAGGTGGGGATAGTGGCTGGCTGGAGCGGCCCTGTTCAAATGGTGACGGCGCAGCCCATCATCGATTCCAAAGGCAGGATTTGGACAACGTGCCATGTCCTTCCCGGGAAATGGATCCTGGAAAGCAACGCTCAGCAATCGGGAGGCGCCTATCGTTGGCTCAAGGGTATTCTGTTTGACGAGTCGAATGATACGGGGGAGATATATGCGCTGATGGACAGGCTGGCGCAAGATGTGCTGCCCGGCGCCGGAGGGGTGCTTGCCTTCATCGGGCCAACTGTGATGGACATGACCTGCATGAGGCCCAGCCTCGGCGGGTTCATTTTCCCCGTGACGCCGAGTGTGACAGACGTTAAGAGGGAACATCTAATCAGGGCGGCGTTGGAGAACCTGTGCTTCGCTTTTAAGGCCAATTGCGTTCAACTGGAGGAGATCTCGCGGCTGAAGGTCAAGGAAGTGACCATTGGTGGCGGGCTGGCGCAGAGCCAGTGTCTGGTTCAAATCCTCTCCGACGTGCTTGGTATGCCGGTGACTGCTTTTGAAGTCCGACATGTCACATCGTGGGGAACGGCTATGTGTGCTGCTGTTGGCTGCGGCGCCTATCCCGACCCTGAGCGGGCCATTGCGGCGATGAGCCCCACGTCCAGGGTAGTTGAGCCAAATCAGCAGAGGGTTCAAGAATACACCCCGTACTACGAGAGATGGCTTTCTACTGCTGGCTGGCTGGGAAAGCTGAGCGAGGGCATGGGGTAAGTCTTCCCACCAGCGAGTCTTGGCGCCGTTTCCCCGTGAGGAGTTGTCATACTATTTTCCTATCAATAATTGCCA
>CAZCXP010000207.1:0-2863 GCA_964502665.1 uncultured Dehalococcoidia bacterium
TGAGATTGCGGAGTCTGTTCTGAGGACGAATGAGAAATCTCGCTGAGCTTGCTTCGCCTTCGGCTCGCTCACTATAATACGGTACGTAAGGTTCAATCATGCCAATCAAAGTGCTTGCTCCTGAGGTAGCGTCCAAGATCGCCGCGGGGGAGGTGGTGGAGAGGCCGGCGTCGGTGGTCAAGGAGCTGCTGGATAACTCACTGGACGCCGGTGCCACCCAGATCGCTATCGAGGTGCAGGGGGGTGGTGTGCGGCTGATCAGGGTGGTGGATAACGGCGTCGGGATACCCCCGGAGGAGGTGGACCTCGCCTTTGAGAGGTACGCCACCAGCAAGGTCGCCACCGCCGATGACCTGGAGAGCATCTCAAGCCTCGGCTTCAGGGGAGAGGCGTTGCCCTCGATCGCCGCGGTCTCGGAGGTGACCATGGTCACCCGCAGCCGGGACGAGCTGGCGGGGACTTTTCTCAACATAAGAGATGGCGCCATTTTGCAGAAGGCCAAGCGCGGCTGCCCCACCGGAACCACGGTAACCGTGCGCAATCTGTTCCGCAGCTTCCCCGCCCGCCTCAAGTTTCTCAAGTCCACAGCGACTGAAAACGGGCACATCAGCCAGCTCGTCACCCAGTACAGCCTCGCCTTCCCCGAGGTGAGATTCATTCTTGTCATTGATGGGCGCACCGCATTTCGATCACCGGGCAGCGGCAGCCTGAGGGAGGTGCTGGGGGTGGTCTACGGGGTGGAAAATGCCAAGGCGCTGCTCCACGTACAGGCCGGGGATGAAATCGAGGAGCCTCTGCTGCCGCAGGTCACCGGGTTCATCAGTCCCCCTTCGCTCAGCCGCGCCACACGGGGCTATCTGAGCCTCTTCGTCAACCGGCGCTGGGTGCAGAGCCGGATGGTGACCTACGCCCTGGAGGAGGCCTACCATGGCCTGCTGGTGACCGGAAGGCACCCTATCGCTGCCATCAATATCCTGCTGCCCCCTCAGGAGATAGACGTCAACGTCCATCCTACCAAGAGCGAGGTCCGATTCCGCCATGAGCGCGAAATCTTCGGCGCGGTGCAGAAGGCTGCCAGAGCCACTCTAGTCGCCCAGGCGCCGATGCCCACTCTGGAGACCCTGCATCGCCCTCAGACCGCCCCAGCGGCCTCTACAGAGCGTCTCATCGCCTTTGAAGCGGGCACTCAGGTGGCTGCCGCCGAATCTCCGGTTGCCCCGCCGACCGAAGCCGAGCCCCTCGCCAGGTCACTGCCGATCCTGCGCGTCGTCGGCCAGGTGGCCAACACCTACATCATCGCCGAAGGGCCTGACGGCATGTATCTCATCGACCAGCACGCAGCGCACGAGCGGGTCCTTTTCGAGAGGATTCGCGATCAGCGGCAGCGGAGGTCGGTGGAGATTCAGGGAATGCTCCAGCCGGTGCCGGTGGAGCTGACAGTGCGCCAGCAGGAATTGCTGGAGTTGCATGTAGAAGCCCTCTCCGAGTATGGCTTTGGCATCGAGCACTTCGGGGAGCGAACCTGCCTGGTGAGGTCTGTACCGGCCATGCTACGCGGGCAGAACGTGGCACAATCGCTGACCGAGCTTCTGGATTTCCTTGGTGAGGGAGCGAAGAGCGACTGGGGAGAGCAGATAGCTATTTCGCTGGCCTGTCATAGCGCCGCGCTGGCCGGGCAGGCTTTGAGCCAGCAAGAGATGCAGGACCTTGTGAGGCAACTGGAACAGTGCTCCCAGCCCCGCACCTGCCCCCACGGCAGACCAACTATGATCCACCTCAGCGCCTCTCAACTCGAGAAGGGATTCGGTAGAAGGTAAACCGAAAGTAGTCAGCTATCAGCGCTCGGCATTCAGCTTTGGAAAAGTTCTAAGTCCTACGTTAACCTAGAACGTAGAACTTAGAACCTAGAACGCCAAAAACTCGAACAAGGTCGCAGCTTTTGGGATTTGCTGACTGCTGAAGGCTGGCGGCCGAACGCTTATGGCAAATTGGCCTACATCCTCAGATAGCCGTGGGCGTAAAGCGTCTCGTTCTGCATAACCCTAATGGTCTTGGCTATGTCACTGAGCTCAGGGTCGCTCATGTCCACGGTGCTGACATTGAACTGCTCCATGGCGGCATAAGCATCGTACAGGGCGACATAGAGCTTGCCCTTCGCCGTGGATTCATCCCTGCTCTCGACGATACGTATGGTCTCCATTATCTCGTCATCCAGGGTATCAATGATCGCCGAGTCGAGACCGGCACCCATCATCATTACCAGGAATACGCGGTTGAGCAGAGGGCGGATCTCCGCCGGGCAGGAGTTCGACACATTGGAGAGGCCGCAGGTGGTCATGGGAGGCGGGTCCGTCATCTGCTTGAAGAACCTGACGGCATCTATGGTTTGCTGCGCCTGATCCTGGTTGCCATTGACCGTGAGCACCAGGGGATCAAGAAAGATTCTCTCGTTGGGGATGCCATTCTCCTCAGCAGAAGGGAAGATGCACTCAGCGGCAAGCTCGACACGGGCATCGGCGGTGGTGGGAAGCCCGGCCTTGGCCAGGGTAAGGGCAATGATATTGGAATTGTATTTGGCTGCGAGCGGCATGAGCGCGCTGAGACGCTCCTCGGTGGAGTCAGTGCTGTTGATAAGCGGCGTTTTCCTGCAGACCTTAAGCCCTGCTTCCATAGCGACAGCATTGGTGGTGTCCAGAGATAGGGGAACATCGGTAACCTCTTGAACGGTTTCCACCATCCAGGACATGACCTCAGCCCCTGCCTTCTTCTGAGGGCCGATGTTGAGGTCGATATAGGTAGCTCCTTTATCAACCTGGCGCTTGGCCAAATCCTGGATGAATGCCTTATCGCGGCCCTCGACCGC
>CAZCXP010000208.1:0-2848 GCA_964502665.1 uncultured Dehalococcoidia bacterium
TTTTCCGACCAAAGGGCTTGACAAGAAGGGTAAATGCCTTCTATAATAAGAATAGTTAGTCAAGCCTAACAGTTCAGGGGCCGGAATGGTAAGCCAACAGACTGCCAGCATGGAAGACTACCTCGAGGCGATAGCCAAGCTGCGCGAGGAGGAAAACGAGGTAAGAGTGACGCAGATCAGCAAAAGGCTGGGGGTGAAGAAGCCCAGCGTCACTGCTGCTCTGCACAAGCTTTCGGAAGACGGCCTTGTCAAGCATAGAAGATACGGACATGTCGAGCTTACTCGCGAGGGCCGAAGGATTGCAGAGGAGGTTATGCGCCGCCACGAGGTGCTTTTTCGCTTCCTCTCCGAAGTACTGGATGTTGATCGTGAGATAGCCCAGGAGGATGCCTGCAAGATGGAGCACTCGCTGAGCCACACTGGCCTGGAGAGGCTGGCGAAGTTCGTAGAGTTTGTTTTGAGCTGCCCCAAGGGAGAACCTCTGTGGCACAAAGGGTTCAAGTACTACATCGAGCATGGCGAGCGTGATCAAGATATAGTGGCAAGATGCTTCGGGGCAGACAGCTAAAGGTCTATTTTTTTCATCGTTGAAAGTTAGTCGCTGCTAACATTAGGATGGTGCTAAAGGAAATGAGGGCTGATGAGTAGCGTTAAAGCCGGTACCCTCTCTGAGAAAGAGGCCTCTTGAGCGGAAAGACTCAAATAACAGTGAACCACATGCACACCGGGCAGTCGGGAATGGTGGTTCAGATAATGGGGGGACACGGCCTGGTCAATCGCCTCAATTCCTTGGGCATCCGACCGGGCAAGCGCATAACCAAGGTGAGCGCGATGTTCATGCGGGGCCCGGTGACTCTCCTGGTAGATCGAGCCCAGGTTGCCATCGGCTTTGGCATGGCGGGCAAGATCGTGGTTGAGGTAGACTAGTGCGTATCCTGCTCATGGGGAATCCCAATGTGGGCAAGAGCGCCTTCTTCTCTCGCATCACCGGAACAAGAGTAATCGCCTCCAACTACCCAGGCACCACTGTGGGGTTTACCAAAGGCTCCATGAAGCTGGGGCAGGAGCAGGTTGAGGTTATCGATGTCCCCGGCACCTACACCCTGGAGCCCACCTCCAAGGCAGAGGAGGTGGCTTCTCAGATGCTCCAGGATGGCGACCTGGTGATCGACATCGTGGATTCCACCAATCTGGAGCGCAATCTCTACCTGACCCAGGAGCTACTGGAGAGACAAATCCCCCTTGTCGTGGCTTTGAATATGTGGGATGATACCAAACACCGGGGGATAAGCATCGATGTCGCGAAGCTGGAGGGTCTCTTGGGGGTGCCGGTTATCCCCACGGTTGCGGTAACCGGGCAGGGGATAAAGGAGCTGGTAGATCGTATCCCTGAAGCTGCCTCCCCCCCGATGCCCGAGCGCACCCCTGATGAGCGGTGGGCCGCCGTCGGTGCCCTCGTTAGCCAGGTTCAAACCATAACCCATCGCCACCATACCTGGCTGGAGCACTTGCAGGATGCCTCCATCAAACCCCTGACTGGCCTTTCCATCGCCGCTCTAGTGCTTCCCGCCTCCTTTTTTGCGATCCGCTCTATCGGCGAGGGCCTGATCGGCTATGTCATGGAGCCTCTCTTTGAAAAGCTCTGGGCCCCGCTAATGATGAAACTGAGCGAGCTTCTGGGCTCGGGTGGTTTCTGGCACGATATGCTCATCGGCGAATTGTTCGATGGAGAGATCGACTTTTTTCAGTCCATGGGGGTCTTGACCACGGGCCTCTTTATCCCTTTGGGCGCTGTATTGCCCTACATCCTTGCGTTCTACCTCATCTTGGGCCTGCTTGAAGATGTGGGCTACCTCCCCCGGCTGGCGGTGCTGCTCGACAACCTGATGCACCGAATCGGCCTGCACGGCTACGCCATAATTCCCACCATACTCAAACTAAAATACTATGTGCCGGCAATCATGGCCACCCACATCCTCAAGAGCCGGCGAGAGCGGTTTATCGCGGCCACGCTGATTTCCATCGCTATCCCCTGTGCTGCCTCCCAGGCGATGATCTTCGGCCTGGTGGGGGCGGAGGGAGCGCAGTATGTCGCCATGGTTTTTGGCACTCTGTTTGTAGTCTGGCTAGTCCTGGGCTTCATCCTAGCCCACACTGTCAGGGGATTCAGCCCCGAGATCCTCATCGAGATACCCCCTTATCGCCTACCCTCCTGGCGAGCAGTGTTGATAAAGCTCTGGGGAAGGGTCTATGGCTTCCTTAGAGAGGCCCTGCCCATAATTCTAGTGGCAATCTTTGCTATCGGCATTCTCTATACCCTGGGGGTTTTCGATGCCATCGCCGACTTCGCCGCCCCGGTTGTGAGCGGGGTTTTTGGACTGCCCAAAGAGGCAGTAGTCGCCATCGTGGTTGGCTTTTTGCGCAAGGACGTGGCTATCGGCCTGCTGGCCCCCCTGTCGCTGAGCGCGGGGCAACTGGTGATCGGCTGCGTCGTGCTGACGATGTTTTTCCCCTGCATCGCTGCCTTTGTAGTCCTTGCCAGGGAGCTGGGCTTCAGGGGGCTGCTCATGGCAATCGGAGTAATGATCGCCGCCACGGTAGTTGTAGGCGGGCTGCTGAACCTGATTTTATAGGGAGTCGCTGGGGGCATTGGCCGAGAGAGACTCGCTGTCTTTGCGAGCGCAGCGAAGCAATCGCTGTGTCGTAACATACCTGCAAGATTGCTTCGTCGCTGAAGCTCCTCGCAATGACATTCACCGGTGGGGTCCGTTGCCACTTCACCCACCCCACTGCTTCTGGATCCCCGCTTGCGCGGGGATGACATCGTGTCTGCCGATCGAGTGCCTTT
>CAZCXP010000209.1:0-2838 GCA_964502665.1 uncultured Dehalococcoidia bacterium
GGTAAGCAGGCATATGCTGGAAGTGCTTCAGGTTGAGACCACAAATTTCTGCAATGCGCGCTGCATTTTCTGTGCCCACGGCCGGATTGAGCAGCACGGCACCATGTCCGACAGGCTATACACCAAGATTCTGTCCGATGCCAGCAAGCTCGACCCTCATCCCGAAACGTTCATCCCCATGCTCACCGGAGAGCCTTTTCTCGACCTGCATATAGTGGACAGGGCGAGAGAGGCACGGGCGGCGCTGCCCAGGAGTGAGATTCATTTGTACACTAATGGCAGCCTTCTCACGGAGGAGATTGTCAGGGAGCTTTCGGAAATACCCGGTTTCCGCCTTAACGTCTCGCTAAACGGAGCTTGTGTTGAGACCAGGGAGAGGTTGACGGGGCTCGACGACTACGAATACGTGGCCGGGATGATAGATTATGTCGATGCACTTCGCATACCTCATACCGTATCGCTGGTGCAGCATCCCTCCATCACCGAGGAGGAGGAAGAGGCCTTCAACCGCAGATGGGGACGGGCGACGTCGAGTTCCTCATCTCGAACGCCCTATGTCTTCCAGCACCTGAACTTCGCCGGGCTTACCTGCCCTCTGCGGGAAAACAACTTCACCCGCTGTATCCACGCCACCAGCCACATGACCGTCCTCTGGGATGGCAGGGTGAACCTGTGCTGCATGGACCCGCTTGGCAGGCAGATATTCGGCGATTTGAACGATCAGACGGTGGCCGAAGTGTGGTTCTCCGAGGGGCGCCAGCGCTACGTTGCCATGCACGAGGAGGGCCGGGGAACCGAGTGCGAGGTATGCCGGGACTGCAACATCTTCAGCATCTGAGTCCCTAGCCGGAGTTGCTTCGATCACGCCAAGTGCCCGCCGTAGGCTGAGGGGCTTCCCTCCCGCTCTCGGCTAAGAATTCGTGGTAGCTGGCAAATCGGCGCAGGGCGCGGCAGGCCCGGCGCAGGGATGTATAGGCGGTCATGCCGGCCGCTACCAGTTCTCCGACGTACTTTTCGGGCGCGTCGGTCTTACCCTCATCCGTCACGGCGAGGACTATCGGCTTGCCCCCCTTCTGCGTCACGTTCGAGATACACTCCCCGAGCTCGGCTATTCTATGGCCCAAGATTCTCGGAAAGAACTCAGCGCTCACATGCAAAACGATAATATCTATTAGAGGGTCAGCGGCCAGCAGTTCGAAGGTTCGCTGCAGAGCGGAAAGGTCCGTAAACACACTGGGTACATCCAGCGGATTCATCACACCCTGGTTTACCAGAGAGACAAACTCAAGCAGCCCCGCTCTCGTCTGTGGGGAGATGGCCGGCATCTCAAGCCCCTCCTCGGCACAGATATCGCCGGTGGCTACGCTATCGCCTCCGCCGGCCCCCAACACCGCCACCCGCTTGCCCGGCGACGGCTTCAAACGGAGGAGTGCCAGGGTGACTTCGGCCATCTCGTCGATCGAGTCCACCTTTATCGCCCCCGTCTGCTTGAAGAAGGCATCCCAGATCTGCCTGTCTCCTGCCAGAGAACCGGTATGCGATGAAGCTGCCCTGGCCCCTGAGTATGTGAGGCCGCCCTTCCAGATAACGGCAGGCTTCGTGGGGTTTAGCCGCCTCACGAGCCTGGCAAATTTCCCGCCATCCCTGATACCCTCGAGATACATACAAATGATCTGCGTCTCGGGATCGGTGGCAAGGTACTCCAGGAAGTCGGTAGCATCCATCATGAGCGCGTTTCCATAGCTTATCACCTTGCTGAAGCCAATCCCGAGGTACGGACCTTGCAGCAGGTATATGCGCGCATGGCCCCCACTCTGGGAGACGAAAGCGACTGGCCCCTGCACTAACTTGACCTCCTCGAACATCTTCATGCGGATGGAGGGTATATGGAAGCCCATGCAGTTCGGCCCTATTACCCGAAGCCCTCCCCCTAGTGCTATCTCACGTACCCTGCTCTCCAGCCTCTTCCCCTCCGCTTCCCCCGTCTCACCAAAACCGGAGGTAAGTATCTGCACATTGAGTGCCCCGGCTGCTACGCAGTCCTCCAGCACCTGAGGCACTGCGGCAGCGGGCACGCCTATCGTGACCAAATCCAAAGGCTCAGGGATTGAGGTTACACTTGGATAGGCCTTGACCCCGTCGATCGTATCGGCCTTGGGATTGACGGGATATAGGCGTCCCTGGAACTCCGATTCTCGGAGAATTCGAAAGAGCCTCGACCCCGTGTAGCCAGGGTGGCGCATGTGCTCGCTTCTCGACACGCCGACGATGGCCATTGTTCTTGGGGGAAAACCTTGTCCAAACCCCCGGTCTCTTGTCATACTGTTCTCCTCTCGCTCCAGAAGGGTTTACCGCCGCATCAAATCATACATCAATTATGAAGAAAGCCTGAGTGGATTTCAACGTTCGCCCAAGAGTAGCGCTTGGGGTCAAACGAGAAGCGTGGAGGGGTGGAGGGGTAGGGTGGGTGAAATGAAATGGAACCCACCTTGCCAGAGCCATCAGTTGCCAGCTCTCAGCTTTCAGTCTTCGAATGAATGACGCTAGTATTCTTTCGGCCAAGACCGATTACTGACTACTGACGGCTGACCGCTGGCCGCTGGCCGCTGGCTGGTGGGTTTCGCTATGCTGCACCCACCCTACTGTTTCTCTTGACGTCTGCGCTCGGCCGTCATGGCCGTATGGTGTAACGTCTGCCAGGGGGCTGTCGGGCCAGTGAAGCCAGCGACCCGCACCGGAGCGAAGGTCTTGCGATGGATGGGGCAGGGGCCCAGGCGTTGTAATGCCACCAGGTGCTCGTAGGTGCCATAGCCCTTGTTTCGGGCCAGGCCGTAGCCG
>CAZCXP010000210.1:0-2809 GCA_964502665.1 uncultured Dehalococcoidia bacterium
CACAATTTCGCTGTTTTCCACATGCTATCTCTGCTGCCAGGGTGGAGTGGGATAGAGGATAGAACCAGTGGCAAGCTGCTCTGGCCAGACAGTGATGCTCCTGCCTTCTTGAGTCTGTTCCTTTGGCTTCGTCCGTTTCAGCTTTCCTCGACCCGGATTGAGTCGGCTTCTTGAGCGGTGCGCTCACCTTCGGAGACGACGGGTATCTCTACCACAAGAGTTGCTCCTTTGCCGGGCTCGCTCCTGACAGAGATGCGGCCGCCGTGCTCCTGGACAAGGCCATAGCAAATGCTAAGCCCTAGTCCTGTTCCCCTTCCCACCTCTTTGGTGGTGAAGAACGGGTCAAACATTCTCTTCTGGTTCTCTTCCGAGATGCCGGGCCCGTCGTCGGTAAAAGCTATTCGGATCATCTTGCCCACCTTTTGAGTCTTGACACAGAGCTTCCCCCTGCCGTGGGCTTCTATCATAGCCTGCTCGGCATTGTTGATGATGTTGACAAAGACCTGCTGCATCTGGTGGGAGTCAGCCATGGTCATTGGAAGGTCAGGGTCCAGTTCCGTCACCAGGTCTATGTTGGTGACCTTCAGTTGGTAGGCCTGCAGTTCCAGAGCCTTCTCAATGACATCGTTGATGGAGATGAGGCTTTTCTGAGGCATATGCCTGCGGGCAAAGGAAAGCAGGTTACCGGTGATTCTGGTGGCGCGTTGTGCTTCTTTGTAGATAGTCTCCACATCCCTTTTTATGGCTTGATCCAGATCATCCCTGTCATTCAGAAGCTGGGCGAACGCCTGGACTGCCGCCAGGGGGTTGTTCAACTCGTGGGCGACGCCCGCTGCCAGCTCTCCTACTGCGACCAACCGCCCGGCGAGTTGAAGCTGCTGCTCCATCCTCCGTCTCTCTTCCTCCGCTCGCTTGCGCTCTGTGATGTCCCTTATGACATTAACGAAGCCGGTTAGATTGCCAGCCTTATCCTTCAGTACACCGGCGCTTACTTCTACTGGGTACTCGGAGCCATCCGCCCTTATCAGAGCATATTCCTCAGTTGCAACAGCGCCTTCTTTGATAAGTTGCTCCATATCGCTCATTGCCCGTTCACGGTCATTGGTGGCAATGGCTTCAAAGGCGTTTTTGCCCAGGATGTAGCTCTTTGAGCCGAACCCACTCATAAGCGCCGCGTTTTCATTCGCAGCACAAATAACGCCGTTCGCATCGGTAACTACTATTGCGTCACTTGCAGCCTCAAATATCCGCTGTAGCTTCTCCTGGGACTCACGAAGCGCTTCCTCCGCTCGCTTGCGCTCGGTTATGTCGCGAGCAATCCCCCGCGTTCCTACAACTTTGCCGTCTTCCTCTATGGTGGTGGAGCTGTATTCGACAAAATGCGGTTCGCCTTTGCTATCAAGCAGTACCGTCTCAGCAACTATTTCACCCGTCTTAAGCAAACTCTTGAAATCCTTCATTGTTTTTTCTCGCCATTCCGAGGGTATCAATTCGACGTATTGTTTGCCAATCAGCTCCTCCGGTCCATAAGCCAACAGCAGCCTGACAGCAGAACTGGCGGAAGTGATATTTCCCCGGGCGTCGAGGGTGTAGATTATGTCCTTTTCCCTCTCCACGAGGTCTCGATACTTGGCCTCGCTCTCTCGAAGTGCCGCCTCCGCTCGCTTGCGCTCGGTGATGTCGCGGATTAGGGCTAGGTCTGCTGGCTTCCCCTGAAATGTGATTAGCCCCGCATTTACCTCGACGTGTACTGCGCTGCCATCCTTGTTGAGAAGGACTAGCTCGGTTGTAGGCTTGAACGTCTCAGCTGCCATGCGTCGCTCGTACCTGTCAACCGCCCTCGCAAGCTCGTCTGGGTACACAAAATCGGTCATCGGTGTGCCGATCATCTCTTCAGGCGCATAGCCCAGCATCGCTGGGAAACTCGGGTTGACGTATCTGACGATTGCATCCTGAACTATGGCAACGCCATCGTGCGCCCGCTCTACCACGTCGCGGTATTTCTCCTCAGATTCCCACAGCGCCTCCTCAGCCCGCTTGCGCTCTGCTTCCATCTCTGCGCTGTACAGCGCTAGAGCAATGTCGCCTGCGACCTCTCTGAGCAGAGAGCGCTCCTCATCGTCGGCGGTGAACTCGGTGGGGATCGACACACACAGCAGGCCGTAAACCTTCCCGGCGTGCTCAAGCCGGATGGACATCGCCGCTCTGCCAGCGTACGAATTCGACAGGGGGCAGTCAGGGCAGGCGGAGGGAGGGTCTTCGATTACCACAACGTCCGATTGCGCCAGTGCCGTCCGCCCGAAAGCGGTCAGCTCGCCGCGCTTCAGCCGCTCCATCATCGGAGCGAACCGCTTGCCCAGCCCGGCCTCGGCGCTTGCTATAAACTGCGCGGATCCATCCAACAGGCAGGCCCAGACGTTGTGGTAACCGCGGGTCTCGACAAGGCTTTCGCAGACGCCCTTGAGCAGCCTGTCGCGGTCCTTCTCCTTATTGATGAGCTGGTTGACGTTGCGGATGGCACGCAGCACGGCGTTAAGGTGTATGATTCTCTCCTCAGCCTGCTTGCGCTCACGGCGCACCTCTGCATCGCGCAGCTCCCGTTCGATGGCGGGAGCAAGTCGCGCCAGATTGCCCTTCATTACGTAGTCGTGGGCGCCGGCTCGCATTGCTGCCACCGCAGCCTCTTCGCCGATAGCGCCTGAAACGATTATGAATGGCAGGTCGAGCCCTCTTTCCTTCACCATCGCCAACGCGGCAGGCATGCTGAAGCGCGGCATGGCGTAGTCGGAGAGGACGATATCCCATGTCT
>CAZCXP010000211.1:0-2782 GCA_964502665.1 uncultured Dehalococcoidia bacterium
CAAGCTTTAAAGGAGAAATATAGCGCTGAACAACCCCTTAGTCAAAAAAGGGCTACATACCTTAGACTAGTCCCTCTGAGGCACCTGGCTCCAGTCGCCCCAGGTAATCTTCTCAGCATCGCTGAACACCCCCTTCTCCTTGGCCAACTCCCTTATCTTGAGCAAAGTGGCGTTAACCTCGGGAGTGAGAAGCGCCCACTCATCCCCTGACGGAATCCAGTAGGGGGAGGTGATGCGCATCGCCTTGCCTTCTTTGACGTTGAGGTAGATCCCGAACTCGTCATGCTGCATCATGGACCTCCTTGCCAGTTCTTTCTCACCAGCTCATCCAGCGCCAGCTCCACCCCATCAATGACCTCATTGGGAGTGGACGCCCCCGCGGTAATCCCGACGCGGCGATGTCCCCGAAGCCACGATGGATCAATCTCTGCCCCAGTTTCAATATGGTGGGTGACAACACCAGTGTCTGCGCAGATTTCGGCGAGGTGCTTGGTGTTGGCGCTATCTTGCCCGCCAACGACAAACATCAAATCCACTCTTTCTGCCAATTCAAGGGCAGCCGCCTGGTGTTTGCTCGTGGCATCGCATATGGTATTGAAGATGCGTAGCTCAGAGAGCCTGGCTAATCCGTGGGAGGCAACCCGTGCCACAAATTCACTAAAGCGCTGCTGGTTCTGAGTGGTCTGGCAGAGAATGCCCAAGCGCCGAGGCAGAGCATCGAACTGCGGGACCTCCAATGAAGCAGTCGCCTTCTCACCAGCCCATCCAAGCACACCCCGAACCTCAGGATGGGCAGCATCGCCGAAAACCAGCACCCCAAACCTCGCCTTCCCCAGCCTCTGAGCCACGACCTGCGCTTTGCGCACAAAGGGACAGGTAGCATCGATTACCTCAAGCCCCCGGGAATGCACCTCCTCCATAACCTGCGGGCTGACACCGTGCGAGGTAATAGCAACGATACCGCCTCGTATCTCATCCAAACTCGCTGCCACGCTAACGCCACACCAGGCAAGCCTATCGACAACCTGCCGGTTATGGACAAGCGCACCCAGGGTCTGAAGCGGACCTCGTTCCCGCGCTGCTCTGTCCACAAGCTCAATAGCCCGTTTCACCCCAAAGCAAAATCCCATTTCAGAGGCTCTTTCAACCTCCATTGTCACCCCTCAAGCTGCCTCGATGATCATAGACACCTCGATAGCTCTCGGGCAGAAGCTCAGCGATATGCTCCATGATCAAGTCAGAGTGTTGAGCCAACCGGGAACGGGTCAGTTTGTCTCCTGCGTGAGGCAAGAGAAAAGGACGGCCTATGGTCACGGTAATTCGTGGTCGATGCCGGATGAAGCCAATACCTTTCACCCGCTCGCTGCCGGTGATGCCCACGGGAAGTACGGGAACACCGGAGCGAGCAGCCAGAAGCGATGTGCCAGGTTGGGGCGATTGCAATTGAGCATTGGGACTCCTCTTTCCCTCAGGGAACATGCCCAGTACCCCCCCATTTTGGAGTGCCGCCAGCGCCCTGCGCATTGCCACCCTATCCAACTGCCCCCGTCTCACGGGGAAGGCACCATAGCCTTGCATTATGGCCCTTACTTTCCGCGAGCGGAAAAGTTCCTCCTTAGCCATAAAGTTGATCCTTCGTGGGACGCTGGCACTGAGAAGGGGAGGGTCGATGAGATTGTGATGGTTGGCCACTATAATCAGGGGACCTTTTCGGGGAACATTCTCCTTGCCCTTGACCCGCCACCTGGTCAGGGCTATGAGTAGGACTTTCATTAGAGTGGTAGCGGCATCGTAGAATAGTCTCATTGGCGTGCTTCGATAATGCCAACTATCTGGGCTGGCACCTGTCCCACATCGAGGCCATCAGTGCTGGCGATGTCAGCACCGGCGGCGGGCTGAGGCCTCCCCGCCGCTCCCTGCCATCTATAGCACCTGTCCTGGTTTGAACATGGCCCACGCGTGTAACAAGGCCCAGATTGCCAAATTATATCCCACCGTGAGTCATAGCGCAAACCTCAGCCCCGCCCTCTGCTGCGTGCTACGTAGAAGACCGCCAGCCCAATAAACGCTGCTCCCGCGATGGTGCTGACGACCAACCACCATTCTATCTCCTGAGGCGGCGCAGCTCCGTCTACGATAGGCACAGGTGTGAACGTAGGCGTGGGCGTGGGTGTGGGCATTGGTGTTGGCGTCAGCCTCGGAACAGGTGCAAGTATCGGTGTCGCCGTTGGCCCGGGGGTTGGCGTTGGGATAGGCGTTGACGTGGTGGCGGCAAACTCCAAGCCATAGCCGGGAGAAGGAGCCCCATTGTCGACAAAGTCGCTGGCCTGATCGGTATCGAGGCCTGCAGGCTGGCGCTCCAGAGAATGACCTTCAGCCACACCCTGACAGGGCGGCGACATTATGCTGGCATCGTCACCATAGGAAAGCGCGTCAACGGTCTTACCTGTGGAATCCGTAAGCACCAGGCGATCTCCCCCGTTGTTCAACCCATTGCCGACTCTGCCATCAGCTATCATAACTATATCGCCACTGAAGTCTGGGAAGTTATCGTAGAAGCCGTCTCCAGCAGCGATCACGGCGAAGCCCCCAGGAGGAAGCTGCAGGCTTGCGATGTAATCGACACCGTAGTTATCTGCGATTCCCCAACCCGTTAGATCAACCGTCCAACCTGTTCGATTGAGGAGTTCCAGCCACTCAAAGGCAGCATCCCCGCCCGCCTGAATAGGATCATACTGAACCTCGTTGATCACAATATCGCCTTCATCTGCTGGAGTCGGGA
>CAZCXP010000212.1:0-2678 GCA_964502665.1 uncultured Dehalococcoidia bacterium
GTCCTGCTCGATATCCATGCGGGCGCCCCTGCCGTATCCACCCTGTCGGCGAGCAAGATCGCGGGCTATATACTCCTCATCGAGGGCCAGTCCGGCGGGCACCCCCTCGATGATGGCCACCAGCCCCCTCCCGTGAGATTCACCTGCGGTTAGAAAACGAAACATAGAAAATACCTCTACGCTGCCCAATTAAGCAGTCGGGCAACCTACCCCAACTGGTGGTGGGTTTCGTTCCACTCCACCCACCCTACTTCTGCTACTCCCCCAGGGCCTTTCTTGCTGCCTGCATCATTATGTCAACTGGAGCCGGTTTGCCTGTCCAGAGCTCGAATGCCGCTGCCCCCTGGTAGACCAGCATGGCAAGCCCGCCCAGGGTGCGCGCCCCTGCCCCCCTGGCAGCGGCGAGCAGTGGCGTCTCTATCGGATTATACACCACATCGTAGACCAGCGCTCGTTTCGGGATGAGCCGCGCCTCCAGGGGCGATTCGCCCTCACTGGCGCTGTGCTTCATGCCCACCGGGGTACAGTTGACTAAAAGGTCGCAGCCCGATAGCGCCTCCTCAAACTGAGGGTCATCCGGCGAAAGCGCCCTTATCTTCAGGGCCAGTTCCCGCCCTCGAGCCGAGCTTCGCTCAATGTCCGAGGCCAGCTTATGTGCCTTTTCCTTAATAATATCTGTGACAAGGAGCGACTTCACCCCTGCCCTTGCCAGGGCGAAGCCTGCCGCACGTGCTACCCCCCCAGCGCCGAGGAGCACCGCGCCCCTGCCCGCCGGGTCGAAGCCTCCCTCCTGGCCCAGCGCCCTCAAGAAACCGCCGGCATCGGTATTGTAGCCCTTAAGACGGCCCCTTCGATTCACTATGGTATTCACCGCCCCAATCTCCAGCGCGAGGTCATCGAGCTCGTCCATCAAGGACAGCACCGCCTCCTTGTGGGGCACGGTGACATTCGCCCCCACGATTGAAGGCCCGCGCACCTTCTCCAAAACATTTTCCAGCTCCGATGGCTCCGTCTCCCAAGCCTCATAGCGAATATCGAGGCCCAGGTGGTCAAAAGCAGCCTGCTGAAACAGCGGCGAGATCGAATGCTTCAAGCCATGCCCGATCAGCCCAACAGAACCCGTCATCAAGTGCCCCTTGTCAAGTAGATTTCAATTTATTCCGAAAACAACCTCTCCTACGTTCGCCCTGAGCCTGCCCCTGATTTACTCGGGTAGGTTGCCCGACGTCGGGCAACCTACCCGATCGTCATGAAATGCCCTCGTCAGATTAGCTGCCTTAATGCAGTGAATAGTAGCGTTGCCACTCCTGTGGCAACGAATCCTTCGTCGTGACAGGAGTCACGACGCTACCGGCAAGCCATCACTTATCGCTTCTCTCTCGATCGAGGTAGCCTTGCAGGATGATGGCTGCCGCCACGGAGTCGAGGTGCTTTTTTCTCTTATCTCGCTTCACCCCGGCCTCTGCCAGCATCCGCTCGGCAGCAACCGTGGACAGCCGCTCGTCCCAGGTAACTACAGGAAGCTCGGTGCGCCTTGCAAGCGACTTGGCGAAGCTCTGAACAGCCTGCGCTTGTTTGCCCAGGCTGCCATCCAGCGAAAGAGGCAGCCCGATGACGATACGCTCAACCTCGCGTTCGTGCGTGAGGTCGATGAGCTGCTTCAGCGCGGCATCCTCTGACTTTCTCTCGATTACTGTTAGAGCGATTGCTATGATTCCCTCGGGGTCGCTAAGCGCCACTCCGATTCGCCTCTCCCCGATGTCAAGCCCCAGCATACGCATTCCCTAAAGCTTCTCCCTCACCAGCTTGGCAACTAAGTTCAGCGCCTGTTCGATTCTGCCCTTGTCCTTGCCGCCACCCTGGCCCAGTTGAGGGCGGCCCCCACCGCTGCCACCTGCCTCCCGAGCTACCTCCTTAACGATGTCCCCAGCGTTCAGCCCGCGAGCGACGAGATCAGAGGTCACCATTGCCAGAAAGTTGGGCCTGTCGGCCCAGACCGCACCCAGCACGATCACTGCGCTGCCCAGCCGCTCCCTCAATACGTCGCCCATGTGGCGCAGAACATCGATATTCGAAGCGGCGACACTCGCCGCCAGGACAGAGACCCCGTTAACCGACTCCACCTGCGCAAGCAGCGACTCAGCGGTTTCCTTGGACAACTGTCGCTCCAGAGCAATGGCACGCTTGCGCTCCGCATCGAGTTCTTGGAGAACGCTCCCCAATTTGTCCTCCACGTCGGCGGTGGGCACCTGAAGCTGATGAGCTATCTTTTCCAGCGTGGAAACGCGCTCTTCGATCAGCGCCTCCGCTCCACTCCCCGTCACCGCCTCGATGCGGCGCATGCCGGAACCGATGCTGCCCTCGCTGATTATATGGAAAAACCCGATATCGCCCGTCCTGTTGACATGGGTGCCACCGCAGACCTCCTGGCTCACGGGAGACCTGCCCCGTCCGATCCTCACAACCCTGACCACATCCCCGTACTTCTCGCCAAAGAGGGCTATCGCCCCTTGGGCCACGGCCTGAGCATAGGGCACCTCTTTCTTCGTCACCGGCAGGTTCTGGCGTATGCTCTCATTCACTATTCGCTGTATCTGGTCCAGCTCCTCCCTGAGCACCGGCGCCTCGTAGGAAAAATCGAATCTGAAGTGGTCCGGAGCCACCAGCGATCCCATCTG
>CAZCXP010000213.1:0-2651 GCA_964502665.1 uncultured Dehalococcoidia bacterium
CAAGTTGGAGGCGCACCAAGTCATTTCCGTTGAGGTTAACATTCCGATGGATTGTTGGGACTACGCTTGCATTGCCGGGCATTGCTGGAGTAATATAGTAGCAACAAGCAAGTGGATGCACTGACCTTCGCTTATTTCTCTATGGAGTTTGGCATTGACTCCGCCATGCCTACCTACGGCGGTGGCCTGGGGGTATTGGCTGGCGACACCATGCAGGCTGCGGCTGACTTGGGTTTGTCGGCTGCAGGTGTGACGCTGCTGCACCGCAAAGGCTATTTTCACCAGCACTTAGACAAGGGGGGGAACCAGTCGGAGAGTGAGGTGGACTGGTCTCCCGAGGAGTTTCTGGAACTCCTCCCGCCCCGGATTTTGGTAACTATAGCTGGTAGGCAAGTGCAGGTGCAAGCATGGCGATACCTTGTGCGCGGTGAATTCGGACACACCGCACCAGTCTACTTTCTGGACACCGACATCCCCGAAAATATACCCTGGGCCCGAAGCCTTACCCACCGATTGTATAGCGGCGATGACCGCTACCGTCTATGCCAAGAGGCTGTGCTCGGCTTAGGTGCCGTGCCAATGCTACGCGCCCTTGGATACCAAAGGGTTCAAGCGTATCATATGAATGAAGGACATGCTGCCCTTGCTGTTCTAGCGCTCATGGAAGAGCAGACTTGGGGAAAGGGCCTTAATTCCGCCACTGACACAGATAAAGAGGCAGTTCATCAACGCTGCGTATTTACTACGCACACTCCTCTATTAGCCGGACACGACAATTTCCCACTCGAACTCGTTCGGGAGGTTCTGGGAGACGAGCGAACCGATTTCCTAGTGAGGACTCAATGTCACCGTGACGGAGTTCTGAGCATGACTGACCTAGCTCTGGACTTCTCGCGCTATGTCAACGGGGTCTCAATGCGTCATGAGGAGACTTCTCGCTCCATCTTTCCCAACCATCATATTGACTCCGTCACTAATGGTGTGCACGCACTGACTTGGACGTCCTCGGCTTTTCAACAGCTATATGACAGTTACATCCCGGAGTGGCGCCGCGACAATCTGTACCTGAGGTATGCCGTAAAAATACCACTAGACGAGATTCTGCACGCCCATTTTGAGGCCAAACAACAGTTGCTCACAGAGGTGAAACGACGTACCGGAGTCTGCCTGGATCCAGCGGTCATGACCATCGGTTGGGCTCGGCGTGCCACTGCGTACAAACGCATTGACCTGCTGTTCCACGACTTGGAACGACTTACACAGATAGTCCGTCGTGTTGGGCCACTCCAAATCGTCTGCGGTGGGAAGGCACACTCAAGAGATGAAGGTGGTAAGGCCCTTATTCGGCATATATTCGAGGCAGAGACTGCTCTGAAGGGGCTAATACCCGTAGTCTACCTAGAGGAATATAACATTGCACTGGCGAAGTATCTATGCTCTGGAGCCGACTTGTGGCTTAATACTCCGCAAAAGCCACAGGAAGCATCGGGCACCAGCGGCATGAAAGCCGCCCTTAATGGAGTGCCTAGCTTGAGCATTTTGGACGGATGGTGGATCGAGGGACACGTGGAGGGTGTAACTGGGTGGTCTATAGGCGACGGCTGGCGATCTGAAAGCAAACCTGATAGTGAAGTCTCCTGTCTATATGACAAGCTCGAACAGATTATCCTCCCAATGTTTTACCAACAGCCCGATGACTTTGCCAGCATCATGCGCTCAGCCATTGCTCTGAACGGTTCCTACTTCAATGCGCAACGCATGGTAGGCCAATATCTGCAAAATGCGTATCTTCGCGCCGGTCTTCCCTAAAGATACCTGGATTGGGCGCAATAAGACGCCGAAGCGTTCGCCAATTTGAAAGCTAGACAGTGTTGATATCCAATACCCGGCAGCCTGAGAAATGGAAACAGCTACCTTTCCCCTTGGGGATCGGAGCAGGTCGAGGGTCGCGCAACCTAGAGGATTTGTAAAGGAGGCAAGATAGTCCCGGGGGGGGGCCCCCCACCCTGAGGGTACCTTCTGAGGGTGGCGAGGGTCTGGAGATACGAAATGCCAGGGTCTGGCGACACCCTGGAAGTGGACTGGTTTAGCTCCTTGTGGGGACGCTCCCCAGATTCGGCGATACGTTTCACAATCTGGCTGAATTTTCACCTTGGTGATGCCTGCGGAGAGAAAGGTCCACATTGCAGCGGAAGCCGTGGATTACTGTAGAAACCATCGAAACTTGAATGAGCAGCCCTGGAGCCCTAAGTTGTCTGCTCTCTGGCAACGGCGGCCTGTAAAAAGGAGTCCACCCACCAGAAGACATCACGTCTGGCTACAGATTTTCGAAGTCTATGCATTCGCCATCGTCGCTCAGCTATGCTCATAGCATATGCCTGGTGGATTGCCTCGGCTACGCCTTCGATGTCATACGGATTAACTAGTAGAGAATCCCTACGCAACTGGGTAGCGGCACCGGCAAATTCGCTGAGCACTAAGACCCCGCTCTTATCTACGTTGGCTGCACAATACTCCTTAGCGATCAGGTTCATTCCATCCTTTAGGGAGGTGATTAGGGCAATATCAGCAGCACGGTAGTAGGCGAGGAGTTCACTTCGTTCCAAACTGCGGAACATGTAGTGGACTGGTGTCCACCCTGATCGGCTGAA
>CAZCXP010000214.1:0-2578 GCA_964502665.1 uncultured Dehalococcoidia bacterium
CACAACCACCCCTCGGCCATCGAGCCCTACCAGGGGGCGGCCACCGGGGTGGGGGGGATAGTGCGCGACATCTTCACCATGGGGGCAAGGCCCATCGCCCTGCTCAACTCATTGAGGTTCGGACCGCTGAGCGAGCCGCGAAACCGCTATCTTTTCAGCGGGGTGGTGGCGGGCATCGCGGGATACGGCAACTGCCTCGGCATACCCGATGTCGGCGGCGAGGTCTGCTTCTCCCCTACCTATTCGGCCAACCCGCTGGTCAATGCCATGTGCGTGGGCATAGCTGAGAAGAGGAAGCTGATCAGGTCCAAGGCCAGCGGCAAAGGCAATGTGTTGATGCTTGTCGGCGCCGATACCGGTCGCGACGGCCTTCACGGCGCCTCGGGGCTGGCGTCAAGGACTTTCGAGGATGAGCGCGAGTTGAGGCCAACGGTTCAGGTGGGCAATCCCTTCATGGAGAAGCTGCTGCTGGAGGCCTGCCTTGAGCTTGCCGAAACCGACTACATCGTGGGCTTACAGGACCTCGGCGCCGCAGGACTGACCAGCTCTGCTATTGAGTCAGCTTCGAAGGGCGGCAGTGGTGTTATAGTCGACGTCTCCAAGGTCCCCCGGCGTGAGGAGGGGATGACTCCCTACGAGGTCATGCTCTCCGAATCGCAGGAACGTATGCTGGCCATCGTGAAGAAGGGATGCGAGGATAAGGTCAAGGCTATTTTCGATAAATGGGACCTCCGTTCCGACATCATCGGCGAGGTGACCGATGACGGCATGGCCCGCGTGAAGGAGGGAGAGGAGCTGGTTGCTGAGGTTCCCATTGAGCTCCTGACCACCCCACCCCTCTACCGGCCCCAGGGGATCAAACCTGCATGGCTTGACGCGCTTCAGAAGTTCGACCTCAGCACCATTCCCGACACTGGGGAGAACGCCTCTTCCATAGTGCTGCAATTGCTCGCCTCCCCCAATATCGCCAGCAAGGAATGGATCTACAGGCAATACGATCACCAGGTTCAGATCAACACAGCAGTCCCGCCGGGGAGCGATGCCGCTGTGCTCAGGATCAAGGGCACGAAGAAAGCCATCGCCCTGACCGCAGATGGCAACGGGCGCTACTGCTATCTCGACCCGTATACAGGGGGCATGATAGCCGTCGCTGAGGCAGCGCGCAATCTGGCGTGCACCGGTGCCGAGCCTCTGGCCATAACCGACTGCCTGAACTTCGGCAATCCGGAAAAGCCTGAGGTCTACTACCAGCTAGAGCAATGTGTACGGGGTATAGCTCAAGCCTGCCAGATACTGAGCATCCCGGTCATCAGCGGCAACGTCAGCCTGTACAACGAGACCAGGGGCGAGGCGGTTTATCCCACCCCTGTGGTAGGCATGTTGGGGCTGATCGAGGACATAGACCACCACAGCACCATAGGGTTCAAGCACGAGGGCGACCTGGTGGCAATGCTTGGAGGTGACGGGAGGGAAACGGACGATAATGGCGGCAGTGAGTATCTCGAGGTGATACATGGTATCGTTGCCGGAGCCCCCTCGATCGACCTCGACCTGGAGAAGAGGGTGCAGCGGTGCTGTCTGGACGCCATTGGGCAGGGCATCATACGCTCGGCCCACGACTGCTCCGATGGCGGGCTTGCTGTGACACTGGCTGAGAGTTGCATCGCCGGCGGCATCGGCATCAAGGGGGAGTGGAGAACAGCAGGGAGAATCGACAGTGAGCTTTTCGGCGAGGGGCAGTCGCGGATTGTAGTCTCCCTGGAGCCCGCTCGATTGGGCGAGCTTCGCAATCTGGCCGCCAGGCATCGGGTGGCCCTGAGAGAGCTCGGTGTTGCCGGGGGCGACCGCTTCTTGATTAAGGACGTGGTGGATTTGCCGCTCGCTGAGGTTGCAGGTGCGTGGAAAAGCGGGCTGGAGAAGGCGATGGGATAAGAAGTCGCCCAAGAACTTCACTCTGCGTAGCGTCGTGACAGGAGTCACGACGAAGGATCCGTTGCCACAGGAGTGGCAACGCTACCCTTTTTGGGCAGCAGCCTGTTGTGGAAACTTTGTGGAAAAGTTCGTGGAAAAGCCCCTTGACCACCGACAGATGGCCAGGGATAGAATAGGGGACAAAATGAAAGTAATTTTCCTCCAGGACGTTCCTAACGTGGCCAGTGCCGGCGACGTAAAAGAGGTAGCCAATGGCTACGCCAGGAATTACCTTTTTCCCAAGAAGCTCGCTGCGCTCGCCACCCCCGCTGAGCTACAGAAACTGGAATCGCGGCGTCAGGCCGATGCCCGTCGTCAGGCTGGTTTGGAGCAAGAAGCCGAGTCTTTGGCTGAGGTGTTAGGGAACCTCACCGTAGCCTTGAAGGTTCGTGCTGGGGCCAAAGACCGCATATATGGCTCCGTCACAACCGC
Organism: uncultured Dehalococcoidia bacterium; assembly: GCA_964502665.1. Taxonomy (GTDB): domain Bacteria; phylum Chloroflexota; class Dehalococcoidia; order SZUA-161; family SZUA-161; genus SOKG01. The sequence continues at coordinate 2,404 of CAZCXP010000214.1, forward strand.
GGCAATCGCCAAGGAGATAAAGCGGCTCATTGGACATGAGATCGACAAGCACAACATAGAGCTCGAGGAGCCAATCCGTGAGCTGGGAAGCCACCAGGTATCGATCAGATTGACCAGGAATGTAACCGCCAATGTAAATGTCCTCGTTGAGGCAAAGGAGGAGGAAGAGAAGGAG
>CAZCXP010000215.1:0-2556 GCA_964502665.1 uncultured Dehalococcoidia bacterium
AGCGAAATGGCAATTCAAAGTTCAAGCGTAGCGTTGCCACTCCTGTGGCAACGAATCATTCGTCATGACAGGAGTCACGACGCTACTCTACCCATTTTGCACTTGACATTTTGCATTTTGATATTTGAACTTGTTTAGTGCTTAGAAACTAGTATTTGGAATTTCCCTATGAACGCCTTCGAAACCATCATCTACGAGAAAAAGGACGGCATCGCATATATTACCTTGAACCGTCCCAATGCTCTAAACGCTGTTAACATCAAGATGCGGGACGAGCTATACGAGGTGCTGCCAGCAATCGACGACGACCCTGAGGTGATGCTGGGCCTCCTTAAGGGGGCAGGGGAAAGGGGGTTCTCCGCAGGGGCCGATATCACCGAGTTTGGCACCGTTCCCTCCCCGGCCATCGGCCGCCAGGTGAGGTGGGAGCGAGACCTCTGGGGGCAGTTCCTCAGCGTCTCCAAGCCCCTCATAGTAGCTATCCACGGTTTCGCCCTGGGAGCGGGGGTGGAGATGGCGATGTGCTGTGATATCAGAATCGCCTCCGAGGACGCAAGGTTCGGTCTGCCGGAGGTAGGAATAGGTATGGTCCCCACGGCCGGGGGCAGCCAGACCATGCCCAGACTGGTGCCGCTGGGTATGGCGGCAGGGCCCATACTCACCGGCGAGATCATCAATGCCGCCGAAGCCCTGCGCGTAGGGCTGATCCATCAGGTGGTGCCGCGAGCCGACCTCATTCCCACTGCCGAAAGCGTAGCGCATAAGGTGATGTCCCGTGGCCAAATCGCTGTCAGGCGTGCCAAGGAGGCGATAAAGCGCGGCCTCGACCTTGCCCTGGACCAGGGCCTGGAGATGGAGAACAGGCTATTCGCTATGGTGCTCAACACAGAGGATGCCAGGGAAGGAATCAGGGCTTTTCGGGAGGGCAGAAGCCCCAGGTTTACTAATCAGGCAAAAAGGGTAAAATAGGGGAGGGAAATGGACAAAACAGGCGGCAAAACGCACGAAGAGCTCATCGATGAGCTTGCAGACCTCATAGTGCAATCACAACGGCTGGTGGTGTTCACCGGCGCGGGGATCAGCACCGAGTCAGGACTTCCCGACTTCAGGGGGCCCGACGGCCTCTGGACAAAAGTCGACCCCGACGATTTCACCTATCAGAAGTTCATCAGTGACCCCGAGGCGAGAAAGAGGCTGTGGCAAATGCAGAAAACCGTTGGGCTCGCCTGGAGCGGTGTTCAACCCAACCCCGCCCACCACGCCGTCGCCGAGCTGGAGAAGCTCGGCAAGCTGGACTGTGTCATTACCCAAAATGTGGACGGGCTTCACCAAAAAGCGGGTAACTCCGAAGACAGGGTTATCCAGCTACATGGCAACATGCAGTGGGCGAAGTGCCTTACCTGCGGCCAGCGTTATCACTACGAGGAGGTAGAGAAGTGGGTCGCGAGCGGCGTTGAGGAGCCGGAGTGCGTCCAGTGCGGCGGCATCTTGAAACCGGATGCCGTCTTCTTCGGCGAGCCGATGCCGGTGCAGGAGACTATGGAGGCCGAGAAACGCTCCAGGATGTGCGACCTCTGTATCGTGGTTGGGTCCTCGCTCGTTGTCTATCCCGCGGCGCTCATGCCCCAATATGCCCTGAATTCCGGCGCCAAAATCGTAATAATAAATGAGGGCGAAACTGGACTAGATCACGCTGCCCATATTCGCATCTGGGCAAAGGCTGGCGAGATAATGTCAGACGTCTTGCAGCGAGTTAAGAAAAGGCTCGGTGCCGACTAGTCAACCACTAAAGCAGGAGGTAAGAGGATGAATACTACAGAGTTTCTGATGATAACCAGCTCCATCGTGCCTGATAGGCCAGCGATAACCTTCGAGGGCAAGAAACGTACCTACGCAGAGCTCAGCGAGCGGGTAAACAGATTGGCAAACGCCCTTGCCGGTCTCGGGGTACAGAAGGGCGACATGGTGGCGATTCTACAGGTCAACTGCAATGAGTACGTGGAGGCCTATAACGCCGTAGCAAAACTGGGTGCAATCTTCATCCCGCTCAATTTCCGGGCCAAGAGCGACGAGCTTGAATACATGATCAACAACTGTGAGGCCAAAGTACTATTTGTTGGCGAGCGCTACGTCGACATGGTGAACTCTCTACGCCCCCAAATACCTCAGGTGAAGCATTTCATCTGCCTGGAGACTAAACCAGAAGGCATGCTGAACTACGAGGAGCTGCTGGCTTCAGCCTCTCCCGAAGAGGTATTCACCGAGATCGACGATGACGACGTCACCATATTGATGTACACAGCAGGGACCACCGGCCGGCCCAAAGGGGTACCGTTGACCCACAATAGCTTTTCGACGTATGTTCTGGGAAACGTAACCCCTGTCGACCTTGAGATAGAGGAGACCAACCTGCTCACCGTGCCGCTGTACCACGTCGCCGGAATCCAGGCTGTGATGGCTGCTATCTACGGCGGCAGGACTCTGGCCATGATGAGGCAGTTTGAGGTGAAGGAATGGATGAAGGAGAATTAAATGGAAAAAGGCAATTCAAATTTA
>CAZCXP010000216.1:0-2549 GCA_964502665.1 uncultured Dehalococcoidia bacterium
GCCAGCCGGAGCATCGCCTTTTGGCTCGTAAAGTGACGGAGTTTTGGAGAGGAGAAGGGGATCTCAGTTAGCCGACATTGGCACTACCTCTAGGAGATTGATAATGCTCAACGTGCTAGAAGAGAGAGATTGGGATAGTCTTATCGGTACAATCAGAGACGGTAATTGCACGCCCTTTCTCGGCGCGGGGGCGTGTGCCGGGGCTATCCCTCTTGGCTCCGAAATCGCACAGAAATGGGCTCAAGAGCACAACTACCCCCTGAAGGACTCGTGGGACCTGACCTGCGTGGCACAGTGTCTGTCCATTAAGCGCTATCCCGAGTTCCCAAAGGACAAGATGGTGAGGCTCCTGCAAACCATTCCTCCGCCAGACTTCAATGCTCCTGATGAGCCCCACGGCGTTTTGGCTGATTTACCTCTGCCGATATACATTACCACCAATTACGATGATTTCATGGTCAAGGCTCTGCGCAGCCGACGCCGAAACCCTAGGCGGGAGTTGTGCCGCTGGAATCCTTTCCTCAGCGATCTGCCCTCCGTCTTCGACCGAGGATCTGGCGATGAGGTGAGTGTGGCTAATCCTGTGGTCTTTCACTTTCACGGGCATGACAAGGTGACCGAATCGCTTGTCCTGACTGAAGATGACTACCTGGACTTCTTGGTGAGCATTTCCAAGGATCCGGAGATCATCCCCCGACAGATCGAGAAAGCGCTGGCTAGTACTTCATTAATGTTTATCGGCTACCGACTTGCCGACTGGAGCTTCCGTGTTCTGTTTCGAGGCATCATCGGCTCCTTGCCACGTAGCCTGGGCCGCATCCGCATTACTGTCCAGTTGGTTCCAGATCCGGGCGAGGGCTTTACTCCAGAGCAGGTGCAACGGTATCTGGAGGACTACTTTGCCAGGGACAACGTGCGGGTCTACTGGGGCAAAGCCCGTAACTTTGCCCGGGATCTGCGGAAGCATTGGGAGAGAGTGCGATGATGGCGACTGGACTGAAGGCCGAGAATCCTTATGTTGGACCGCGGCCGTTCGGGGAAAGGGACCGGGAGCGCTTCTTCGGACGCGACTGGGAGACCAATGAGCTAGTGTCCCTCGTTGTTGCCCACCCGGTTGTGCTTCTCTACGCTCAGTCAGGCGCAGGCAAGACCTCACTCATAAATGCCGGGCTTATTCCTCTGCTGAAAGAGGAAGAATTTGAGGTCCTGCCACTGGCGCGGGTGCGGGGGGCCATCCCTGAAGACGTTGAGTGCCAGGACATAGTGAACCTGTACGTCTTTGACGCCTTGCTGAACTTGGAGCCCGAGATTACCCCACAGACCTTAGTAAACAAGTCACTTGCTGCGTTTTTGGAGGAGGGTCCACGTGCCACTGACGCACATGCGCGGCCTATCCTACGGACCGTTATTTTCGATCAGTTCGAGGAAATGTTTGTTTTCTATCCAGAGCGGTGGAGGGATAGAGAGGATTTCTTCGAGCAAGTTCGTGATGCATTGGAAGAGGACCCCCGCTTGCGTGTAGTTCTCGTCATTCGGGAGGATTACATAGCCGAACTGGACCCTTATGCTCCTCTCCTGCCCGAAAAGCTTAGGATACGTTTCCGTTTGGAGCGCCTGCGTAAGAAGGCTGCTCTTTCGGCCATCGCAGGACCCCTGAAAGATACGAACCGCTCCTTCGCCGGAGGTGTCGCAGAAAAACTTGTCGAGGATCTGCTGGAAGTGCGAATTGAGACCGCTGCGGGTAAGACCCAGTTGATAACGGGGGAGTTCGTAGAGCCTGTTCAACTTCAGGTAGTCTGTCAAAGCTTATGGGAAGATCTGCCGTCCAGTGTCATAGTTATTACACAGAATCACCTTAAAGCCTTTGGCGATGTGAGCCAAGCACTTTCAAAATTCTATGAGAGCTCTATCCAGACGGCAGCCCAGCAGTCTGAGGTGAAGGAGGGAGACCTGCGCGAATGGTTTGAGTGCAATCTAATCACTCCGGCAGGAACACGGGGAATTGTCTATGGGGGAAGGAAGAAGACCGGTGGGATTCCAAACTTGGCAGTGAACGTGCTTGAGAACTTGCACCTCATCAGAGCGGAGTGGCGAGCCGGTGCCCGATGGTATGAACTGGCCCATGACCGGTTCATTAAGCCAATTCAGGAGTCTAACAATGCATGGATAACTGCCCGACATCAAATTCGCCAGATTAGCAAAAGAGCTTTTTGGAAAGGAGTACTACTTGCTTTCAGTTTATCTGGTGTGTTACTGGCCAATACGATTGCAGATGGACTTGTTTCTACTAGGCCGGTTTTAAAGCTGCCCTTTTATGAGATCAGAGTCTTCGATATACCGCCTAGCGACATGCTCGCCAAATCATCATGGACGATTATAATTAGAACTATTTGCATTATCTTCAGCGTACTTGTTTTGATTTTTCTGATAATCGATTTGAGGAAATTGTCGCGCAGGCGGCTCAGTGGCCATAGGCCATAATCGTTGGAGGTTACTATGACCATCGCTATCTACCCGGCCACCTTCGATCCCATCACCAATGGTCACAT
>CAZCXP010000217.1:0-2514 GCA_964502665.1 uncultured Dehalococcoidia bacterium
GGATTGCCACGCTTCGCTCGCAATGACACCATGGAACAGATTTGTAGGGTGGGTGGAGCATGGCGGAACCCACCAACTGATCTGTGAATTCGAATTCCTCTCCCTTGAAGGGAGAGGCTAGAGCCTGTCCTAAGCCCTGGCCTTGGCCGGGCCCAAGGCTTGTCGAAGGAAAAAGGTCGCGAGATATGTCATTGCGAGGAGTGTAACGACGAAGCAATCTCAGCCTAAGATGCGTAAACAGGCACGGGATTGCCACGCTTCGCTCGCAATGACACCATGGAACAGATTTGTAGGGTGGGTGCAGCATGGCGGAACCAACCAACTGATCTGTGAATTCGAATTCCTCTCCCTTCAAGGGAGAGGCTAGGTGAGGGTGAGCAAGAGATGACTGCTAATACCGTTAGCGTGCCTCAGCAGGCCTGGTACGACAACAACGAGCTTGAGCTCCAGTTCCCCTCCTCCTGGGAGCTGACCGTCTGCTATATGAGAGGCCACAGCAGGCCCCCGCTGAGCGAAGAAGGATTCCGGGAGGCATTCGCCAACCCCATAGGCACGAAGTCAATACGAGAGCTTGCCCGCGGCAAGAGCGAGGTGGCGGTCCTGTTCGACGATATGTCAAGGCCCACCAGGGTCGCCGAAATTGTCCCCTACCTTCTGGAGGAACTGGAGGCTGCTGGTGTCAAAGACGACAGCATTAGATTCATCGCTGCGCTAGGTACCCACGGGGCGCTTACCCGCGTGGACTTTGTCAAGAAGCTGGGCGAGGCGGTGCTCAGCAGGTTCCCGGTCTACAACCATAATCCTTATGAGAACTGTACCTTCGTGGGCAATACCAGCAGGGGGACCCCTCTGGCAATCAACAGCGAGTTCATGGGTTGCGACCTCAAGATCGGCATCGGCTCCATACTTCCTCATCCCCTTACCGGGTTCAATGGTGGGGGGAAGATCATCCTGCCCGGGGTGGCCTCCATAGATGGCATCGCTCACAACCACGGCACCTTGACAGCGGCGGCTATGGGGAGGGGGGAGGACATCGGGACATGGATAGGCAAGTTTGAAGAGAACGAGCTGCGTCTTGATGCCGCCGAGGCAGCAAGGATGGCCGGGCTGGACATCAAGATAGACGCCGTCATAAACGGCCGGGGCGAGACGACAGCCCTCTTTGTCGGCGATCCCACCAGCGGCCATATCGAAGGCGTCAAGCTGGCTAGGGAGGTCTATGCGACACAGCCCGTTGAGGGCCAGGATATCGCTGTCCTGAATACCTACAGCAAGGGCAGCGAGGCATTTCTCGCCCTTCCTTTGAGTTCGCGGCTGCTCCAGGGGGGCGCAGGGGATTTGGTGCTTATCGCCAATGCGCCTGAGGGCCAGGTGACGCACTATCTCGCGGGAGGTTTCGGCAAAAAGACAGGCGGCAGGTTCTGGTTTCCCCGAACGTCTATGCCGCCAAATGTAAAAAGGCTCATCGTATTTACTGGCTACATCGACATAGCAGGCGGCGACTGGCTGGCAGCGCGCGAGTCCATCGTCTGGGCAAAGACATGGCCCGAGGTGCTGGAATTGCTCACACAAACCCACGGCGACAGCGCAAGGGTGGCCGTAGTCCCCGATGCCACGATGCAGTATTTCGCAGATTAGACGATGAGGAGGTCTGCCAATGCAGTCCAAATGCGAAACGTGCGGAATGCGAGCCCGTGCAGAAAAGAACCCCCGGTCGATAATCAGCATCATCTGGCGCTTTCATACCAAGTTCTGCCCCGGGTGGAAGGCATATCAAAGGGAGTTGGCTAAGCAGCAGGGAGAGTAGTGGCAGGAGAGTAGGGGGAGTGCGACCCGGGGGAGGAAATTGGTGACGAAGCCGTTTGAAGTGTGGAAAGACGTTTACATGGTTGGCGATACTGACCTCTCTCACCCCTATGATTGCTGCGTCTACCTGCTCGATGCCGGCGACCTGGTGCTTATCGATTCGGGGGCTGGTAGGAGCTTCGACAAGCTTGTGTCCAACATAGAAAGGCTTGGCTTCGAGGCGAAGAGACTCAAGGCCGTCCTGGTAACCCATGCCCATATCGACCACATCGGCTCCCTGCACCGTTTTCAGGAGGCATTCGGCGTTCAGGTCATAGCCCACGAGCTTGATGCCGGAGCCATAGAGGAGGGGAGGGGAGTGGCGGCTGAGGCCTACGGCGTGGACTACACCCCCTGCCATGTCGACCTGAGAATTCAAGGTTCTGAGGAGACCTTGCGTTTCGGAAACCACGAACTCAAAGTGATTCATATTCCAGGTCATACGCCAGGGAGCATTGCCGCGTATTTGGACACGGACAACAGAAGGGTACTGTTCGGGCAGGACATTCACGGCCCCTACTATCCCGAATGGGGAGCGGATGTCGCACAGGCTAAGCTGTCACTGCAGAGACTCCTGGAGCTAAAGGCGGACATACTGTGTGAGGGCCACTTTGGAATCTACCAGCCGGCAGCAGCAGTACAAAGCTATATTCGGGGGTACCTCGATAG
>CAZCXP010000218.1:0-2492 GCA_964502665.1 uncultured Dehalococcoidia bacterium
GCTGGATGTGAGGACGATCCCCGAAGTGGAATTGCTGGCGCCTCGGGGTTGGTAGAGAAGACTGATGAAGAAGATCGGGGTTCTGGCGTTGCAGGGTAGCTTTGTGGAGCATATCGCTGCCCTGCGCCGACTGGGGGTGGAGGCGTTCCCGGTACGCTTACCTGGTGAGCTCGAGGGGCTCGGCGGGCTGGTGATACCCGGCGGCGAGAGCACTACTATCGGCAAGCTCATGACGGAGTATCACCTGGTGGACGAGTTAAATAGGCTCATTGCCGACGGCCTCCCTGTTTTCGGGACTTGTGCCGGCATGATCCTGCTGGCGAAAAGGGTTTTTGGGCTGGATCAACGGCCCCTGGGCGCGATGCATATCGAGGTGAGGCGCAACGCCTTTGGCCGTCAGGTGGACAGCTTTGAGTCCGACCTGGACGTGCCGGCCTTGGGCCAATCTCCATTCCATGCTGTTTTCATTCGCGCTCCTTGGATCGTTAGGGCGGGGGAGGGCGTGGAGATCCTGGCCAGGCTGCCCGTCGGGCAGCCAGTTGCTGCCAGGGAGAAAAACCTGGTGGCCACAGCCTTCCACCCTGAGCTCACTACCGATCTCCGGTTCCATGAGTACTTTTTGACCCTCGTCGACGGTAAGGTCGAAGCGAAGGCGGCATAAGTGAGATGATTCGTTCCCTTCGTCTAGCTGACGTCGCTGCACTGCTTCTGTTCTTGGGGAAGTCCCCAATCAACGAAGCGAGGGTGCGAGATAGGCTCAGCGACAAGGGATGGGAACTGGGATCGGTCTTCCCTTTGCTCAAGGGCTGTCTGGTTTCAGGGGACAAACAGCGTAGCTTCGTTTATGTTCGCCGCGGGCTCATTGAGGGCCTGGCCTGCCTGCGGAGCTGCCGCGGGCCCAGCGCCTGGGAGATAGAGCGCCTCCTTCTGGCCTCAGGCCACGAGGAGTGCTGCCTTGGCCTGCTGGAGGGACTGGGCTCTGCTGGTGACGAGGTCGGGGCAGGACGAATCTTCCTGCGTATCGAGTCCAGCAGTTACACGGTCGACATGGCAAGACAAGCTGGCTTCAGCCAGTACCTCACCGAGTTTCTCTACCGCCTGGGGGAGCAGCCGCGGGTGGAGTCACCAGAACCACCGGTTGTCCTCAGGGCTAAGGTCAGCGCTGACGAGTATGGGCTGTTTCGGCTATATAGCGCCACGGTGCCCCTTCAGGTTCGCAGCGTGGAGGGGATGACCTTTGAGGAATGGCACCAGAGCAGGGATAGAGTCGCTGTTAGGGAGCTAGTCTTTGAAAATGGAGGCGAGATTACAGCCTCGTTGCGAATCAGGCCTGAGAGGATGGCCGGGCAATTCGATATAGTGACTGATCTGGGGGCAACCGAGTTAGGGCGTCTGGTGGACTACTGCTTGTCTGCCCTGAGCGGCAGAAATCCTGTATACTGCCTTGTACCTGAATTTCAGCAGCAGTTGAGGCGTATTCTCGAAGACCGGGGTTTCCGTCAGGTGGCCGAATATTGCTGTTTGAGCAAACAGCTCGTAGTCCGGGTTCGTGAGCCACAGCTTGTGCCCTTGTCAGCCTAGGGGGTGGTTGCAGATCATGCAGCGGGTGATCACCGATGACTTGGATGCGCTCCTCGAGGTGCTTCCTCCTCATATCTCCGAACCGCTGAACCAGTTGGGGAACCGCGCAGAGTTCCTGGAGGCAGTTATGGATCTGGGGCGTCAGCCCGAGGCGCGTTATCTTGGCAGGGATGTGGTTCTAACTTCCAAAGAGGTGACCCCTGAGGATATAGAGTACGTGGTGCGGCATATCGGCGCGTTTGGCGACGACAACCGTGCCGGCATCGAACGCACCCTTCATCGCATCTCGGCCATTCGCAATCGCGAGGGGCGAATTGTGGGGCTCTCCTGTCGAGTTGGGAGGGCTGTCTTTGGCAGTATCGCTCTTATCAGGGATTTGGTCGAGTCAGGGCAAAGCATCCTTCTTCTGGGGCGGCCTGGGGTGGGCAAGACTACCATGCTGCGTGAGGTGGCGCGTGTTCTCGCCGATGACCTCGGTAAGCGGGTGATCATTGTCGATACATCAAACGAGATCGGCGGCGACGGCGATATCCCCCATCCCGCAATTGGACGTGCGCGACGAATGCAGGTCTCCACTCCTGCCAGGCAGCACGCGGTGATGATCGAGGCGGTGGAGAATCACATGCCTGAGGTAATAGTAATCGATGAGATCGGCACTGAGCTTGAAGCTCAGGCGGCGCGCACCATTGCGGAACGGGGGGTGCAGCTTGTGGGTACTGCGCACGGCAATACCCTGGACAATCTGATGATGAACCCCACCCTTTCCGACCTCATCGGCGGCATCCAGACGGTTACCTTGGGCGACGAGGAAGCGAGGCGACGGGGAACCCAGAAGTCGATCCTGGAGCGGAAGGCACCGCCGACCTTCGACGTGGTGGTGGAGATTCAAAGCTGGGAGCGGGTCGCCATTC
>CAZCXP010000219.1:0-2473 GCA_964502665.1 uncultured Dehalococcoidia bacterium
AGGTGAGGGTGAATTCCCCCTCCCCTTGATCCCCTCCCTCCAGGGGAGGGGAACTACAACAAACTCTGAGGCTAACCAATAGCTGACCCCAAGTCCCCTGTGGTGGGTTTCGCCAGGCTTCACCCACCCTACTACTCTCAACCGGTGTCTCTGCTGAACACCAATCCCTCGGGACTAAGATCGACTTTGACCTTATCCCCCTCTTTAAACTCACCCATAAGTATCTTCTTGGACAGCGGGGTTTCCACCTCACGCTGAATGGTCCGCTTCAACGGGCGAGCGCCAAAATTGGGGTCGAAGCCTTCCCTGGCCAGCCAGGACTTGGCCTCATCAGTCAGCGCCACAGTTATCTTGCGGTCCTCGATCCTCGCCTGCACCTCTTTCATTATGAGGTCAACGATCTGCCTTATCTGCTCCTCCGTGAGCGGCTGGAAGATGATGATCTCGTCGATGCGGTTAAGGAACTCTGGACGGAAGGTCTGCTTCAGGGCGCTCTCGATAGAACTCTGGAGCCGCTTCTGCTCGCTCTTCGTCTGCGCCTCCTGGCGAAACCCCAGGGAACCGCGCTGAAACTCCTGGCTCCCCAGGTTCGAGGTCATGATGACCACCGTGTTCTTAAAATCAACGGTCCTGCCGTGACCATCCGTGAGCCGGCCGTCTTCCAGTATCTGGAGCAGTATGTTGAACACATCGGGATGAGCTTTCTCCACCTCGTCGAACAGGATAACCTTGTAGGGACGACGACGTACCGCCTCGGTGAGCTGTCCCCCCTCCTCGTAGCCGATGTACCCCGGAGGGGCGCCGATGAGACGTGACACAGTGTGCTTCTCCATGTATTCCGACATATCAAGCCTCACCATCGCCTCTTCCTCGTCAAAGAGGAACTCGGCCAGAGCCCGGGCAAGCTCCGTTTTGCCCACGCCGGTGGGCCCGAGGAAGATGAAGCTGCCGATGGGCCTTTTAGGGTCCTTCAGCCCCGCCCGTGCCCTGCGGAGGGCATCGGAAACCGCGGTTATAGCCTCATCCTGCCCGATGACCCTGCGGTGTAGTCCCTCCTCCATGTGGATGAGTTTCTCCGTCTCACCCTCCAGCATACGGCTTACGGGGATGCCCGTCCATTTGGCGACGAGTTCAGCGATGGTCTCCTCATTCACCACATTATCTATCTTCTCTTCCTGGAGCCATTTACTCCTGATTCCCTCGTACTCCTTTTCCAGAGCAAGTCGTTGGGCCTTGAGGTTGGCCGCTCGCTCATAGTCACCGCGCTGGGACGTTGCTTCCTCCTCGTCGGTCAATTGCTTGAGCTTCTTCTCCAGCGACTTGACCTCGGGGGGAGCGCTCTCAGCATCGATCCGTATCTTGGATGCAGCCTCATCTATGAGGTCAATGGCCTTGTCAGGAAGATAGCGATCGGAGATATAACGCTGGCTGAGCTTGGCCGCAGCCTCAAGCGCCGCATCGCTGATCTGGATCTTGTGATGGCCTTCATATCGCGGTCTGAGACCCCGCAGCATCTCGATGGTATCATCCACACTGGGCTCGTCGATGAATACCGGTTGAAATCTCCTCTCCAGGGCGCGGTCCTTCTCCACATGCTCTCGGTACTCATCGAGCGTGGTAGCGCCCACACACTGAAGCTCGCCTCGGGCCAGCGCTGGCTTGAGCATGTTGGAGGCATCGATGGCACCCTCGGCAGCGCCAGCGCCGACGACGGTGTGGAGCTCATCAATGAAGAGTACGATCTCACCCTGGGCACGGCGGATCTCGTCCATAACCGCTTTGAGCCTTTCCTCGAATTCGCCACGAAACTTGCTGCCGGCGACCAAGGCACCCATATCGAGAGCGATGACCCTGCGCCCTTTCAAGGAATTGGGTACATCGTCGGCCACGATCCTCTGCGCCAGCCCCTCAGCAATGGCCGTCTTGCCCACGCCGACCTCGCCGATGATAACCGGGTTATTCTTGGTGCGCCGCGTCAGCACCTGTATCACCCGCCTTATCTCCTCGTCACGCCCTATTACCGGGTCGAGCTTGCCCTGCCTGGCCAGCTCAGTGAGATCACGGCTGTATTTCTCCAGTGCGCGATATTTGCTCTCCGCCCTGGCGTCGGTAATGCGCTGCCCCCCACGGATGTCCTGAAGGGCACTGTATATCCTTTCCTGGTCTATGCCAAACTCTTTCAGGATGCCGGCAGCCTCTCCACCACGCTCCCCAGCGATGGCAATGAGCAGGTGTTCGCTGCCCACAAACTCATCCCTGAATCTATCGGCCTCGCTTGCGGCAGCACGAAGTAAGCTTTCTATGCGGGGTGTAGGATAGATCTGCGCTCCTTCGTAAGCTACCGTGGGGCTGCCTTTGAGGGCTTGTTCCACCTTGTCTCGCACCGGCTCGGTTTCGACACCCAGCTCCTTGAGTATTTCAGCAGTTACGCCGCCCTCCTGCATGAGCAGTGCCAGAAGGATGTGCTCCACGT
>CAZCXP010000220.1:0-2471 GCA_964502665.1 uncultured Dehalococcoidia bacterium
GGCAATCCAACGTGATTGCCCTCTCATCAGGGCAGACACGCTGGTCTGCCCCTACAGATATGATGATCGTGCCTCTTTCGAAAATTTTGCTGCCGCAATGAAGGCACGTAATTTATCGTGGTCCTTCTTCCCCGGCTCTGCCTCTATCCCACTGGACACATCTACAGCGTAGGGGTGGGCCGCCTCGATTGCTTGGCCCACGGTCTCCGGGGTCAGGCCTCCGGCCAGTATCACCGGGCCATAGTCTCTGATCCCACGGGCGAGTTGCCAAAGTCGGTTTCGCTCTGCATCACTCGGGGAAGCTCTCTTATCCTTATCGAGCATATATGCTGCAACACGGTACCTAGTCAGCTCCTGACCGGATGGCAGGCTATCGGCGGTAAACACCTTGATCGCTTTCGGGAAAAGAGTGGCGCAGTAGTCAGGGTCTTCATCGCCATGAAGTTGGGCCAGGCCGAGATTGCAAAGGGACATAGTCTCCTGCACCTGAGCGAGTTCGCTGTTGACAAAGACGCCTACCCTACAGATAAGCGGTGGGAGCTTGGTTACAATGTCCCTGACCACCTCGGTGGTCACTTGCCGTGGGCTTGGCGCGAAGACAAACCCCAGAGCATCAGCGCCACACTCTATTGCTGCCAAAGCATCGTCAAGGTTGGTTATGCCGCAGATTTTTACCTTTACCATTGCACTTATCCCGTGCTCTGCCTTCCATGGCCTAGGAGTTCATTGATCTTGGCTGCTGGTTTGGGACTGGTGACCAGAGCCTCGCCAACCAAAACAGCGTCAACGCCTGCCTTCTGCAGGCTGAGCACGTCATCACGGGTATGGATGCCGCTCTCGCTTACCACCACAACTTCTGGAGGAATCAGCGGACGGAGGCTCAGGGTTATCTCGGGGTCAACGCTGAAGTCGGCTAGATTCCGGTTATTTATGCCAATGACCCTGGGAGACAGTTTCAAAGCCTTTGCCAACTCTTCTCGGTTATGTACCTCGACTAGCGCTGTCATACCGAGAGAGTGAGCGGTCTCCAACAGAATCCTGAGTTCATATCGAGTGAGGATGGCAGCAATGAGCAGGACTGCGTCGGCGCCATGAGCCCGGGCCTTGTATATCTGATAGCGGTCGACAATGAAGTCCTTGCACAGCAAAGGCAGCTTCACCTCCGCGCGTACTGCCTCGAGATCGGAGAAGCTTCCCCAGAAGAAGTCGGGCTCCGTCAGCACCGAGACGGCAGCAGCGCCACTCTGACTATAGATACGCGCCAAAGAAGAGGCAGCCAGATTCGGGCGGAGCAAGCCCTTTGATGGCGATGCCCGTTTCACCTCGGCGATCAGGCTGATGCTATCTCCCTTCAAAGCATTGGCGAAGTCGCGCGGTGGGTCTTGATAACCTATGGCTCTCTTGATACCAGCCAGAGGCGTTTCGGACTTCTGCTGCACCAGCGATTTTATGGTTGACTCCACAATTTGATTCAGTATCACGTTTTTCCCTTAGCTAAAACTTCGGCTGAACTCGATAAGCTGCTCCAACTTGCGCCCGGCATCACCGCTGTCGATAGCTTCTGCTGCCAGCGCAAGCCCTTCGTTGAGCCTGTTTGTCTTGCCCCCAGCCATGAGCACAGCCGCGGCATTGAGCAGGACAATGTCTCTCTTCGGCCCCTGCTCTCCCTCAAGCAGTGCCTTTGTTATGGCGACGTTTTCCTCGGTGGTGCCTCCAGCGAGGTCACTGAGCCCGGCTCGTGGCAGTCCCAACTCCTGAGGGTCCAGGTAGTAGGTCTCGATACGGCCTTCGTGAAGCCGGGATACCTTGTTTGGCCCAGTGACCGATAACTCATCAAGTCCATCGGCGCCATGCACCACAAGAGCGTGCTCGGCCCCGAGTGCACGAAGCACCTCTGCCAGCAATTCGGTGAGGGCGCTATCATAGACACCCAGGAGCTGTCTCTTGGCCCCGGCTGGGTTGCTCAGGGGACCGAGGATGTTGAAGATAGTGCGCAGCCCGATCTCCTGGCGAGGGCCCAGGGCGTGTTTCATCGCCGGGTGCAGCAGCGGTGCGAACAGGAAACCGATCCCCACCTCGTCAATGCAGCGGGCGACCTGTTCCGCACTTATTTCCAGGTTGACACCGAGGGCTTGCAGCAGATCAGCGCTGCCACAGCGGCTGGACACCGCGCGATTCCCATGCTTGGCCACGGCGAGGCCGGCCCCTGCGGCGACGAAGGCCACCGTGGTCGAGATATTGAAGGTACCGCTGCCATCGCCACCGGTGCCGCAGGTATCTACCAGTATATTCTGTTTGGGCCTTACCTCGATGGCGCTTTCCCTCATCGCCTGGGCACAGCCAGCGATCTCGTCGGCGGTCTCCCCCTTCATCCTCAGGGCGGTGAGAAAGGCGCCGATCTGCGCCTGGGTGGCCTGACCTCGCATGATCTCTCCCATTACCTCCTTAGCCTCGGCCATTGTGAGGTCGCT
>CAZCXP010000221.1:0-2467 GCA_964502665.1 uncultured Dehalococcoidia bacterium
TCGGTACCGTGCTTACTTCGAGCGTCGAGTCAAAGAGGGCAAAGCGAAAATGCACATCCTGGTCGCCGTAGGTCGTAAGCTTCTCTCTGTATTCTATGCTATCCTCAAGAGAGGTATACCCTATGATCCCAATTGGAAGGAGAATCGCCATCTTGCTCTGGCAAAGCCTTGACAACAAATATAGTAATCAGAGTGCACTGCTGTTCAGTCATGGGCAAAGATGACCCTGGAGTGAACCCCTGATACTGGACACATTAAGTTAGGAAGGTTTGGCAGGGTTGGAGTAGAATCAATAGAGAGAAAGGTGAACTGCAACAGAAGAAGCTAGTGCTGCCTTAGACTCAACCCTTTGGTGCCCGCTAAGTGCCCTTGTGATGACCTGAACCAACCGCCTAAGTATCTTTCTGAGGCACGTTAGCAGTGGCGGAACTGAACTTCAGGATACAAGACGCGGAGCCTTTGCAGATTTGATTCCCTAGCTCAAAAAGGATATCGTCGCCGAATTCGGAAGCCCAGACCGAATTCTCCGTATTGCAAATCAGGGTTCCCACCTTTCCAGAGAGCCCTTCTCTGCCCGATTTCACCAGTGCATCGTGCCAGGGACATTTGCTGAGTACTATGTTGAAACCACGCCCGTCACCAGCTCTCTCAGCCATAAACGTAAAACCTTCCAGAGAGAGCTTTATTGTGAGGCATTCGAAGAGCGCGTCTATCCCCTTGTCTACTCCCACCATGGACTTCAGCATACGAGCCTGTATCTTCGGCAAAACCTTCCAGACTTCATCATCGATGTCGAGGGCTGCATCGAATCCGTGCTTCTCCTCAGCCTTCATGAACCACAGTCCATCTACTGAGACGTAGTTGCGATGCCAGAACTCTGCGATTTGCCTGTCGCTCAACTCAACCATCTTTCTCCTGCCTCATCGCTGCTGTCACCAATAATAGCCCTTGGCACCTGGTTGTCAATGCCCCTCGCTGAGCCTTCGAGTAGACGGTGCTTGTAGGATGATAGGGCAAGCTGGAATGGTTGTATTGCTGCCGATTTGTTGCTACAATCGTGCTGAGTGTAAGGATTCCAGGTGATTGTGCAAATAGGGAGGAGAGCAACAGACAGATGGTAGAGATTGACGAGATGCGCCGCAGGTTTGACAACTCGCCCTGTGCTCTTCATCTCGGCATGAGGCTTGTGGAACTCTCGCAGGGATATGCCAAGGTGAAGCTAGAGCTGAAGAGTGAGTTCCTTAACTGGGAGAACATGATTCAGGGTGGTGTGATTGCCACATTACTCGATCAGGCTTTTGGCTGTGCCTGCAATACGTCGGAGAATATACACGTAGCTGTTCAGCTGAACATCCATTTTCTTGCAGCCGCACCTGTGGGGGAGACCATTTATGCTGAGTCCAGGGTTTTGCATGCAGGCAACAGAGTGGGGGCATCGGAGATGACAGTCCTCGACTCCCAAGGCAAGACAATCGCCCGGGCAACAGGCACGACGGTTTGTCTGGGGGCTAGAAAGTAACTGCTTGCTGCGTTGACGAACGCGGCTTGTCGTTTCCTATTCCTGTTACGAATAAATCAACATTCGGGGAGGAGAGGCCGATGGCTCTTTCTCAGAAGCTGCAGAAGCAAATAGCAGAGGGTGGGTGGATTAGGAAGATGTTTGAAGAGGGCATTGCTCTCAAGAAGGAATTTGGCGAGAGCAATGTTTTTGACCTCTCCCTGGGTAATCCTGTAATGGAGCCGCCGGAGGCATTTCAGCAGGAGCTGCGCAGGTGGGTGAATGACCGCAGCCCGGGTATGCACCGGTATATGCCGAATGCTGGCTATGCGGAGACAAGAGCTGCCGTGGCAGCGCATCTGTCATCCGGGACTGGGTTACACTTCACCCCAAATGAGATAGTGATGACCTGTGGTGCTGCTGGGGCGATCAATGTGGTGCTGAAGACTGTCGTCGAGGCGGGAGATGAGGTTATAGTCTTTGCCCCCTTCTTCGTCGAATATGTCTACTATATAGACAATTATCAGGGTCTCCCTAGAATAGTCCCCACAGATGATCAGTTTATCCCAGACCTGACGCTTCTGGGGGACAACATAACACCGAAAACGCGGGCTGTATTGCTGAACTCCCCCAATAATCCAACCGGAGTTGTCTATGGCCACACTATTCTGAAAGGCATTGGGGATCTCCTCGGGGTGAAGGAGCGTCAGTACGGAACGGAGATCTTTCTGATTAGTGATGAAGTTTACCGGAGGCTGGTATACGACGGGGTAGAGTGCCCGTATGTTTTTCAGTACCATCCCCGAACCATTGTTGCCACTTCCCACTCAAAGGACCTTGCTGTGCCCGGGGAGCGCATCGGGTATATTGCCGTCAACCCAGAATATGAGGGGCGGGAGGAGCTGATGAACGGATTGGTATTTTGCAATCGTGTGCTTGGTTTCGTAAATGCTCCCGCTCTTATGCAGC
>CAZCXP010000222.1:0-2294 GCA_964502665.1 uncultured Dehalococcoidia bacterium
GAATCCACGAAATAAGGGGACACGCCAGTTTGCTTGACAGTCTGGGTTGGAGTTGGTAGAATTTCCCCTGTGAGTTAGTTTTGGAGGTTGGCGATCTACGCTGTAGTCGAAACCGGAGGCAAGCAGTACAAGGTCTCCCCCGGGCAGATTATCGACGTCGATAAGCTTGCAGTCGAGGGGGATAGTATTGAGCTCGATCGGGTTCACCTTGTCGCTGACGGGGATAAGGTCACCTTGGGCAAGCCAACCATAGCTGGAGCTAAGGTCATCGCCGATGTGGTTGGGGAGGGCAAGAAAGACAAGGTGATCGTGTTCAAGTATAAGCCGAAGGTTAGATATCGTAGAAAGAAGGGACATCGCCAGCCCTATACCAGGCTGGCTATCAAAGAGATAGTCGTTGGAAAACGTGGAAGGAAGGGAAGTAAAGCAAATGGCGCATAAGAAGGGTGGCGGCAGTACGCGCTTGGGGCGGGATAGCCAATCCAAGCGGCTGGGGGTCAAGCGCTACGATGGTCAGCTTGTCCGCGCTGGAACGATACTGGTGAGGCAGCGGGGCACGCGCATACATCAGGGGAACAACGTAGGTTTGGGGCGGGATCATACGCTGTTCGCACTTATGGACGGCATGGTTAAGTATGAGCCGGCCACAAAGTACCGGAGAAAGGTGAGCGTATACGCCGCTCAGGGGGAGAATGCCTGATGAAGAAGGGTATTCATCCTGAATATGTGGATGCTACAGTAACCTGTGCCTGTGGCAATACCTTCAATACTCGTTCTACCAAACCTGTGCTGAAGATCGAACACTGCAGCAAGTGCCATCCCTTTTTCAGCGGAGGCGAGCGCCGGATTGTGGATACCGCGGGACAGGTGGAGCGCTTTAAGCGTAGATATAAGATAAAGGAAGAGTAAGAGCAAAGGCTGGACGTAGCGCGGGGCGAGTTACTCTCGCCCCTTTCGTTTAGGTGAGACATTGGGCAAAAGATTCTACTACGGGGGTCAGGCGGTCATTGAGGGGGTGATGATGCGCGGTCGCAGGAGCGTGGCAGTCGCCGTTCGCCGCCCCAACGGTGAGATCACGCTCCGCCACGAGCCCCTGGGGGCCCTGTTCGCTGGCCGGATTCGAGAGATCCCCTTGCTGCGAGGCCCCGTTGTCCTGATTGAGACCCTCGTCCTGGGGATACGCGCCCTCTTGTACTCGGCCTCGGTATCGGTTGAGGAGGAGCAGGAGATCAGCCCGACACTGCTCTGGGGCATGGTTATCCTGGGCTTTATCATTGCCCTGGGACTATTCCTGGCGCTGCCGCTGTTGATCGTCCACTATCTCGACCCCCATGTCTCCGCCACCACAAGTAACGTCGCCGACGGCGTTATTCGTCTCGTCGTCTTTCTCATCTACCTGAAGGCGATAACCCTGATACCCGATATTCGCCGCGTATTCGCCTACCACGGGGCGGAGCACAAGACAATCAACGCCTACGAAGCGGGGGAGGACCTGGAGGTGGACAATGTCCGCAAGTATGGAACCGCACATTCCCGCTGCGGGACAGGCTTCATCCTCATCGTGCTGGTGATCGCCATCCTCGCTCATGCCTTCCTGGGGCGGCCTCCCATGTGGATACGCTTCCTGGAGCGGCTCGCTATCCTTCCCGTGATCGGTGCGGTTAGCTACGAGATGATAAAATTCAGTGCCGCCAATATCAGGAACAAGCTGGTGCGCGTTGCCCTCATCCCCGGCCTCGCTCTTCAGTCGATGACCACGCGCGAGCCGGACGACAGCATGCTTGAAGTTGCCATCTCAGCGTTGAAGCGGGTCATCGCCGACGACGCCGAGGCCCCCGCTGATCTCGCGGAAGAAACAGCTTCTATTGCCGGTATGGCAGGCGGGGCCGGTGGCATCCACCTGTAGCAAGACAGTGTCCTCATCGCAGTCGATAAGCACCTTCTTCACATTCAGGTAGTTGCCCGAGGTCGCCCCTTTATGCCACAGCTCCTGCCGGCTCCGGCTGTAGAACCAGGCCTGCCCTGTCGAGAGAGTCTTCTCCAGGGCCTCCTGATTCATGTATGCCAGCGTGAGCACCTCGCCAGTTTGCGCGTCCTGGGCTATTGCCGGGAGCAATCCCTTTTCATCGAATTTCATCTTCTCTTAGCAAACCTCCATGGTAGTTGCTCACCAAGGAATCATGAAAATGCTATTTCCGGAGCAAACCGTAATACAAATCATTCCATTCGGGATTACACATTTCAATCATCTCGATTTTCCATTCTCTCTTCCATTTTTTCAACCGTTTTTCTCT
>CAZCXP010000223.1:0-2127 GCA_964502665.1 uncultured Dehalococcoidia bacterium
TCAGGCCAGCTAGGCCCGTTGTTGTTTGAACGCCTGGATGGCCTGACTGACAATCTCAGAACGCTCCGGTTTCTTGCTCGTTCGCCTGAACTCATTGCTCTGCATTTCATCGATTGCCAGTACATCCTCCGGGTTCAGGTAGAAGGTGGCTTTGATGCGGCGTTGCTTTGCGGGGCGCTGCTGGGGGCGCTTCACCTCCTCCGCGGGTTGTTCCAGTTCAGGTATGACTTTGTCGGTTTTCCTGAAGATACTGGCTCGCGTACCAAGCGTCCTCTCTTTAGAGTTCATCGGCGATCTCCTTGGCCAGGTTTCGATAGGCTTCTGCCCCTTTGATATCGGGCGCGTGCTCGAAGATTGTTTTGCCAGCGGCGACTGCTTCCTTGAAGCGCACGCTCTCGTTTACCGCCGGTTCGAATATTCTAACGCGGTCCCTGAGCTCCAGCTTGGTGCGCGCCAGCACCTCACGGGCGTGGATTGTGCGATTAAGGCGGGTAGGGAGGATGCCCAGGATTCGCAGGGATGGATTGAGTTCAACCCTCATCTCCTCGATTACATCCAGCAGCAGGCCTACGCCCAGCATTGTGTAGAAGTCGCACACCATGGGTATGAGCACACTATCTGCAGCAGAAAGAGCGTTCACTGTGAGAAGGCCCAGACTGGGCGGACAGTCAATGATGATTATGTCGTAGTTGTTCTTGGTTGCTGCCAGAGCGTTCTTGAGCTTGTCCTCGCGGCGGTGTCTGCTGAACAGCGAGGCCTCCAGATAGGATAGCCTTATGTTGCTGGGAGCCAGGTCGAGGTTGGGACGGACAGTGATTATGATCTCCGGCAGCGAGAGCCTTCCGTCAAGGACGAGGGACAGCTCCCTGTCCAGAGCGCCCGCGGCGATACCAAAGCCCTCGGCCACGTGGCCCTGGGGGTCGGTGTCCACAAGAAGAACACGCTTACCGAGAATGGCAATCGCCGCCCCGAGATTGATGGCGGTGGTTGTCTTGGCCGAGCCCCCCTTCTGGTTGGAAACAGCCACTGTTAGCACGAGCAGCTCCTGCACATTATAGTATTAAACTGAAACCAAGCTGTCAAGACGTCCAGATACTCAAGCATCTGGACATCCGAGTGTCTGGATGGCCGCGAAACAAACGGTGATTGACAAACCGCCTATAGTTGGCCTTATAATCGTGCTACGGGGTCAGGGTCAAAGGTCAGCTTGCAGGCCGCTGCAAACTGCTTGCCACGTCTGGTATAATAGAGCAGTTCCACCGCAGAGGGGGCAGGATGAGAAAGCTAGCGATTGCGCTGACTGCACTGTTAGCGGTTGTACTTATCCTCGCTGTTATTGGCTACGGCTATGCTCAGGAGCCTACCCCAACCCCAGAGGAAAAAGTGCAGGGAGCGGCAGGCTGCTGCGCATGCTCCGCCGCCTATGCTTCAACCGACGATGAACACTTGAACGTCGTTCGCCAGTTCCGCGACGAGTACCTCATGACCAACCCCGTGGGACGCGGCGTGGCTGCTCTGTACTACGAGGTTTTCAGCCCGCCGATGGCACACTTCATCAATGACCACCCTTCAGTCAGGCCGGTGGCGAGAGTCGCGCTGTCACCTGTTGTAGCTATTAGCGCCGTGGCTATCGATACCACTCTGGCTGAGAAGCTGGCCATACTGGGCGCGTTGGCGCTTGCCTCGGTGGCAGTGGTTGTGTGGGCGAAGAAGCGGCGCGGCAAGGGTCTGCAGAACCTGTAACACTCACGCCGTGAATCAGCCGGCATCCGCCCAAAAACAGCGACTACCTTCAAAAATCGGGGTTTTGGGTGTCATTGCGAGCCGAAGCCCTGACCCTGAACGAGTGAAGGGGAAAGGGCAGCGAAGCAATCTCATCACAAATACATTCAAGATTGCTTCGTCCCCCGATGAATCGGGGTCCTCGCAATGACATAGAGATGTGGCAACACCAACTTGGTCCTGAATCGCTATTTCTGGGCATTCCGCCGATGCAGCTTGCCACGGAAAACGTGGCCAGTCAGCGCAACCAAATCATTGGCCTTTCGTCCCCCCTGACAGGATACCCCATCTAGCCCTTCCTCAGCCTAATTGGCAGACTAGAGACGCGTTTTCCTCGATCGTGGG
>CAZCXP010000224.1:0-2111 GCA_964502665.1 uncultured Dehalococcoidia bacterium
AAAGGAACGCTCACCCGCCACAAGATAAGAACCCTGCAAGGACGGGATTGAGCACTATCAGCAAGCGTAGCGTTGCCACTCCTGTGGCAACGGATTCTTCGTCGTGACAGGAGTCACGACGCTACCTTCTTTTGTATTTTGATTGTCGTAGCCTTAGCCAGCAAGAAGCTCTTTGACCTTCTGGATAAACGGAGTCAGCACCTTCCGGTAATCGGCGACTACCCCATACTGGCATACCTTGAAGATGTTGGCATCGGGGTCTTTGTTAATAGCGATCATGTTCTTCGACCCCGAGCACCCCGCTAGATGCTGACTGGTTCCCGATAGCGCCACGCCGATATAGAGGGTAGGAGCAACCATCTTGCCCGTGAGTCCCACCTGAACGCTGGCCGGCACCCATCCCGAGTCACAAGGTGGCCTTGTTGCTCCTACAGCTCCACCCAGAAGCCTGGCCAGCTCGTGAAGCTGGTCGAATGCCTCAGGCGTACCCATTCCCCTTCCGCCAACCACGACAACCTCGGCGTCCTCAAGTTTTATCCCCTCAACCTCCTCCTTGACCTTCTCCAACCATTTCACCCTTAACATAGCGGCATCCAGCCCGGCGTCAAAGGCGACCACCTCGCCTTTCCTGGAATCGTCCCTCTGCAGTGGCTCCATGCATTTGGGCCTGACTGTTGCCATCTGAGGCCGAGTCTGCTCACAGACTATCTCCGCTAGAGCATTGCCACCATACACTGGCTTCGTTTGCACCATCAGTTTCGTATCAGGGTCAATCCTCAGCTCCAGGCAGTCGGTTGTCAGCCCCGTGCCCAATCTAAACGCCAGCCTCGGCGCCAGGTCACGCCCCATAGAGGTCTGACCCATCAACAAGATATTAGGCGTAGCCTGCTGACAAAGCTTCTCCATCGCTGCCACATATGAATCGGTTAGGTAGTCTTTGAGCAGAGGGCTTTCGACAACATAAACCTTGTCCGCTCCAAAGCGGATAGCCTCCTCAGCCAAATCGCCGACTTTCTCTCCTATTAGAACTGCTGCCAGGTCTTCGCCAAGATCATCAGCGAGCTTCCTGCCAATTCCAAGCAGCTCCAAAGTCATTGCAGCCAGATTCCCGTCCACACACTCTCCACAGACCAGAACCCCTTTACTATCAGCCATCTCGTTTACCTCCTAATCATCCTCAGATGTTGCATCATATTAACTTCACTTCCCTGAGTTTGAAAGCCAATTTGAAAGCCGCCTCCTCCTCGTTTTCACCCTCGACTATCTCGCATTTAGCCTCCCGAACCGGGATGAACAGCTTAAGCATCTTGGTCCGCGCCCCGGCAGTCCCGAGCTTAGACGGCTCAGCGCCAATTTCCTGGGCATTCCAGACAGGAACTGTCTTCTTGGCAGCGGCCATGATCCCTTTGAGGGTAGCATATCTGGGCTCACCAACCTCATTGCTCACCGTTATTAGCGCAGGGAGCGATACCTCAACCACTTCATAGCCATCTGGCAGCACTCGCTCCACCGTGGCCTTACCATCACCTGCCTCGACTTTTTTGGCCACCGTCACGCTGGGTATACCCAGGACCTCAGCGATACCAGAGCCGACCTGACCTGCATCAAAGTCGCCCGCCTGCCTGCCACAGAAGACGAGGTCGAATTCCCCCACCTTCTTTATCGCTTGAGCCAAGGCATAGGCAGTGGACGCGCTGTCCGAGCCATCGAACGAACTGTCATTGAGCAAGAACGCCTCGTCCGCGCCCATCGATAATGTGTGCTTTAGCACCTTCTCTGCCGACGGTGCCCCCATGCTGAGCACCGTTACCTTGCCTCCATGCGCATCCTTCAGACGAAGAGCGACTTCAACCGCTTGCTCGTCGAAGGGGCTGATCACCGGGGGCGTGTCCTTGGCGGGAATAGCACGCATCGCCACGGGATCGACGCTGAATGCAGAAGCAGGGGTTTCAGGATCGGGAATCTCCTTTACGCAGACAATCGAATTCACAGTCTTTCCTCCTTTAGGCACAAAAAATCGCTCTCTCTACACAAACTGAATTGAAGCCGTGTTAGAGCCGCTTACAAATTTAGCATAGAGCCAACCGAGTGTCAAGCGAGGCCATACCCAC
>CAZCXP010000225.1:0-2094 GCA_964502665.1 uncultured Dehalococcoidia bacterium
ATATCTCGCGACCTTTTTCCTTCGACAAGCCTTGGGCCCGGCCAAGGCCAGGGCTCAGGACAGGCTCTAGCCTCTCCCAGCAAGGGAGAGGGATAAGGTTCCGCCCTCATCGAGGGCTAGCCTCTTGTAACCGCCTCCACGCCTTTCCTGAAGGCCTGGAGGTTCAATTCGACATCCTTCGGGGCCAGTATCTCCTTCATCGCCTCTTCAAAGGATTCGACGGGAATGGGCAATAGACCTGAAGCGGCTAAGGCGCCCATCATGAGCACATTGGCAGGCAGGGGTGTCTCCCCGTCCTCGCTTACCCTGACCACCTCAACCCTGTCCACCAGCTCCTCCAGCTTCCCCAAAACCTCTTCCACGGGTGGATACTTGGCCTGGCCGGAGAGGACCCAGATGGGATAGATAGGTCTGGGATTGACGATGACCCTGGTCTTGGGGTTGCCGAATTCTGCGACGACACGTAATGCTTCCACGGGCTCCATTCCAACTACGATGTCCGCCTGACCCTCAGATATCAGGGGGCTGCACTGTGCCTGTTGAGAGAAACGAACGTGGCTCATCACGGGCCCCCCTCTCTGGGAAGCTCCATAGGTCTCCCCCACAGTTACGTAGAGCCCCTCCTTTATCCCGGCTGAAGCCACGATCTGCGAGGCCAGGACATTCCCCTGGCCCCCGACGCCGGTTATAATCAGGTTTAGCGGGTCCTTTTCAATAGCCATCTTCTATCCCCCTTCAACGACGATCGCCCCCCTCGGGCACAGTGTGGCGCAAACTCCGCAGCCGGTGCACACAACCTCGTCTATCATCGCCTTCTTTGCCTCGGCGTCCCAGATTATGCCGGGGCAATTGAAGACTCTGCTGCAGAACCGGGCGCAGCCACAATCATCACCAATGCACTTTTCTGAATCGACGAAGACCTTTTTCTTCCCCTTCTCTTTGAACTCGACGAGGTGGCACCTCCTGCGGAAGACCATCACCTTGGCGCCATCGTCCTGAAGCAAGTCATAAAGGTCCGCTATAGCCTGATCCACCTCGAAGGGATCCCTTACCTTAACCTCGACACCGATGGCTTTGCAGACCTCCTCGATCTCCACTACCGGCGCTGGCCTGCCCAGGGCATCGCACCCTGTGCCGGGATGGGGCTGAAATCCGGTCATCGCCGTTCCGCCGTTGTCCAGCACCACCATCAGCAGATTGCTGTTGTTGAACCGCGCATTGATGAGGCCGGGGATGGCGGCATGAAAGAAGGTAGAGTCGCCACACACAGCGACCACCGGCTGGTCGAAGCCAAACTGACCTAGCTTGCCAAATCCGCTGGCCAGCCCGGTTCCAGCCCCCATACAATGAATGGTCTTCAGTTGAAAGAAGCCCGCCGGGCCTGCACCCAGGGCATAGCAACCGATGTCACCGGTGACAAACCCGTTCCGTCCATCCAACTTCAAGGCGGCCTTTACTGCCCACAGGGATGCTCGATGGGGACAACCGGCGCAAAAGGTGGGCATTCTGGGGGGCAAGCTGGGTAGCGCCAGCTCACTTGCTCTCTTGGCGTATCCCTCATCCCTGGTCCGATATTCCAGCCCCTTTATGCTGGCCAGGGCCTTGGCTACCTTGTCTTGATTTATATCCCCAAACCCAGGGAGATGTCCTGACCTGGCACCGTAGACCTCAATTGGCCCCAGCGTCTTCGCCTGCTCCGCCAGCAGAACCTTTATGTTCTGCTCAAGAAAGGGGTCTACTTCCTCGACGATAAGTATCTCCGTGGCCTGCTTCAAGTGGTCAATGATGAATCTCTCAGGTAGGGGCCACGTGGTCCCTATTTTGAGAATCCCGACCTCCCCATCGAGCCCCAGCGCTGCCACCGCTTCCCGCGAGTAGAACCAGCCGCTGCCGCTGGTGACTATGACAAACTTCGCCTCCTCTGGGCCAACGTACCAGTTGAACTCCGATCCCTCAAACTCCTCTCGGGCCCGTTCCAGTTTCTGATGCAGTGCAGCGTGCTGCGCCGGGACAAAGGCGCCGGCGATGTAGACCCCTTCAAAGCGAGCCGACCTTTCCCTCTCGGGGATCTCGCCCAGCTTGACGTTGCCCCTG
>CAZCXP010000226.1:0-2092 GCA_964502665.1 uncultured Dehalococcoidia bacterium
ATCCTACCGAATCGGAATCAGCCGGGAAGAAGAGAGCAAAAACACCGATGAGTAAACAAGGTCGTCCGGTACTGAGATACTGCGCATGGACGTCGGTCATCCCGATGCTGCGATTCAACCCTGATTTCCGTGCTTGGGCGAAGCAAAGGCGAGAACGCCCGGTTCATGCTAATCCTCTCGGTGGAAGGGAAGTAGTCGGGGCAGCACTCAACAGGCTGTTGCGTTTGGCATTTGCCATGGTTAAGAATCAGACCTACTATCAGGCTTCAAAACCAGAACTAACGCTGGTAGCAGTCTAAAATATTGGATGTTTCATAATTGCATCAGGGTGGGCAGGGAGACGCCGCTCTCGGTTTTGGGACCCTGTACCAAGTACGGGGAAACCCGTGTGCACAACATGGTGCCCCTGCCCTCTTGGCAAAACCCGTATGAGGTATGATGGGAGCTTCCTTTCGGGAGTAAGCCCGTATCTAACCGCTAAATTGGGAGCCAGGGAAAAAGGGGCTGGGGTCTGCCCACCGGTGTGAGTTAAAGATATAGGAATTTAGCTGGAGCTATTGACCTTCAGGAATATAGTATGTTGTTCAACAGTGGCCTATTATGCGACACCTTTCCACAACCAGGGATTAGAAACTGCTATAATGGCTCCAGCATGATCCGTGTCGACGGGGGCCAAAGGTCGGGGAGCGGCACTATCGTCCGTTATGCGCTGGGGCTGGCGGCGTTGCTCGGTGAGCAGCTTCAGCTGACAAATATCAGGGCGAAGAGGGACAAGCCTGGCCTCAGGCCGCAGCACCTCAGAGCCATCGAAGCGCTAGCTGAACTCTGCGGGGGCGAGGTGGAAGGGGGGAGGGTGGGCTCTGGCGAGATAGTCTTCAGGCCAACGAGTGCCCTAAAAGGGGGCTATTTTGAGTGGGACATTGGCACCGCAGGGTCCACCACCATGCTCGCCCTCACCATGCTCCCAGTTGCGTGCTTCGCCTCAAGGCCGGTTATCTGCCGCATCACCGGGGGGCTATTTCAGGACTTCGCCCCTTCAGCATACCACATGCAGTATTCCTCTTACCCACTCTGCGCAGGATGGGTCTCCATGTCCGCCTCGAAATCGTTCGCCCCGGCTACGTGCCCAGGGGAGGAGGTATCATAGAGGTGGAGGTGAGCCCGGTAGAGGACAGGCTCGTCCCCCTGGAGCTGCCGGAGCAGGGAAGGGTCTCCAGGATTGAGGGCATAGCCCTTTCCTCGCACCTCAAGGAAAGAAAGGTCGGTGAGAGGATGGCTGCGGAGTGCCAGCGAGTACTTCGCAGTATGGGGCTGAGCGCTTCCATAAGGAGTATCAATTTTGCTAACGCAGCCTTTAGCACGAGTTAGCACGCCAGACAGGAAAAGGGAATGTGGATGAGGCGAACAGGCGGCCCAAATCGTATGTTTCATTTTATGAGCGGGATTGGGACTGGATTACATCTATAACCAAGTGGTGTCTAGTCTGCAGGGAAAGGTGGCCTCATGAAACTAGAGCTAATCGCTCCAGCTACACAAGAGAACACCCGAAAGCGAAAGAAGACCCTGGCCCCACCCTTGGGACTGGCGACAGTCGCTGCGCTAACCCCTCCAGAGGTCGAGGTCTCCTTAACCGACGAGAATGTCACAGGTATTGATTTCCATAAGGAAACCGACTTAGTGGGGATCACGGCACTAACTGTCACTGCGCAACGTGCCTACGAGATCGCCGATACTTTCAGGGCTAGAGGGGTGAAGGTCATCTTAGGGGGTATCCATCCCAGCATCATGCTCGAAGAGGCAAGTCAGCATGCCGATGCCGTGGTCATCGGGGAAGCCGAGGGGATTTGGCCAAATTTGATCGAGGATTTCAAGGCAAACAAGCTGCAAAGGGTGTACAGGCAGCGTGAGCGACCCAGCTTGCTCAGCTTACCCATCCCCCGGCGAGACTTGTTCGCCGAGGGGGCGTACTACGCTAGGCACACGATCTCAACCACTAGAGGGTGTCCCTATTCCTGCTCATTCTGCTCAGTTACCTCTTTCTTCGGCCATACTTATCGCTGCCGCCCGGTAGAAGAAATCCTCAAGGAGATCG
>CAZCXP010000227.1:0-2090 GCA_964502665.1 uncultured Dehalococcoidia bacterium
GACCTCGCATGATCTCTCCCATTACCTCCTTAGCCTCGGCCATTGTGAGGTCGCTGCCGGAGACGATCTTGGTCAGTGCTTCCTTAATCATCTTAGTCTCGCTCCTCTATGCTCAGCGCTCAGGGCTGAAGCGGGGTAATGCTCTTCTCCTTCCGCAATTTCCACCGCGCTCTCCAGCGCCTTGAGCTTATTCAGCGTCTCGTGATACTCCCGTGTTGGGTCGGAGTCATACACTATGCCAGCCCCGGCCTGAAGATAGGCGGTGTTCCCTATCATAACGATAGTGCGGATGGTGATGCAAGTATCCATATTCCCGCTGAAGCTGAAGTAGCCCACAGCCCCGCCATACGGCCCGCGCTTCAAGTCCTCAAGCTCGGTTATGATCTCCATAGCCCTGATTTTGGGAGCGCCGGTCAGCGTGCCCGCAGGGAATGCAGCCCTTAGCAGGCTGAAGGCGTTCTCGCCATCTCTCAGTTTTCCTTCTACTGTTGAGACGATGTGCATTACGTGGGAATACTTCTCTACGGACATCGATGTGGGCACCCTCACTGTGCCGTGCTGGCACACCCTTCCCAGATCATTTCTGGCGAGGTCTACCAGCATCGCGTGTTCTGCTAGCTCCTTAGGGTCGCTGAGAAGCTCGGCTATGAAAGCCTCATCCTCTTCTTCGTTCGCTCCCCTTGGCCTGGTGCCGGCGATGGGGCATGTCTCAGCGATGCCGTCCTCCACTTTGACCAGCATCTCCGGGCTGGAGCCGATGAGTTGAAAATCGCCCAGATCGAGGTAGAACAAGTAAGGGGAGGGGTTGAGCATGCGCAGTGCCCGATAGATGGCGAACGGTTGGGCGCTGGTTTTGCGCTTCAGCCGTTGTGACAACACGATCTGAAAAGCATCGCCTGCAGTGATGTACTCCTTGCAAGCCCTTACTCCTGCTTCAAACTCTTCCTGGGTGAAATTAGACTCAAGCTCCTTGTCTTGAGGAAGGGTTGTTACGCTCTTTGCTCCCACCGATTCCAGCGGTAATGGCCTGGCCAGTCTGGCAACGATGGAATCGATCTTGGACATCGCCTGCTCGTAGACGCAATCAGCGGGGCCATCGACATACGTATTGGCTACTATCTTCATCTTGTGCTGCACGTGATCGAAAATGACCATGGTATCGGTGAAGACGAAAACGCATTCGGGCAGGCCAAGCTCGTCGCGGGAGCACTCAGGTAGCCTTTCGAAGTACCGCACCGTATCATAGGATATGTAGCCGACCGCGCCTCCGAAGAAGCGGGGCAGCCCCGGGATCTTGACCACCTGGCGCTGGGCGAGAAGCTCCTGCACCAGGTGCAGGCAGTCCCTGCCTTCGAGATTCACCCTCTGCCTCTCACCATTTCGGTGGATGATCGCTTTGTTGCCTGATGATTTGAGCACCACGTTGTGGCCTATGCCCAGGAAGGAGTAGCGGCCCAGTTTCTCGCCGCCCTCGACGCTCTCAAGGAGGAATGTAGGAGCTTCCTGCCTTAGCTTGAGGAACACCGAGACCGGGGTATCCAGGTCAGCGGATAATTCTCGGAAAACCGGAACCAGGTTCCCTTCCTTAGCTAGCCCTCGAAATTTCTCTAGTTTAGGAAAGTATTCAACCGCCATAGCTTTGTCCCCAAAAAGGCAAATTAAAAACCCCGTCCAAGGGACGGGGTCTAATCCGCGGTGCCACCCTTGTTGGTCGCCACCTCCTAAGGAGAATGACAACCCACTCTTTTTCGGGTACAGCCCCCACAGGCTGAGGCGATACCCTAGGCTCTGATAACGGTACCAACTCCGGCAAAGCCTACTGGCGAATCGTTCAACGTTTTCAACGTTTTAAGCGTTTAGAACGTTTCGCTTTCAGTTTGCAGCTCCCAAGTCCATTCCGCCTCTGCGCCGACATCGGCTCACACCTAACCCGACTCTCTGAGCCTCGCTGGAGGCGTACTATTCTTGTTCCCAGCCGATCACTTATTCAATTACGAGGAATTTAACACACAATATCGGCTTTGTCAACCTGCATTATCCTACCTTGATCCCTCGATCCGAGAGTTCATTTGGCTCTGGAGGGGTTGCCA
>CAZCXP010000228.1:0-2082 GCA_964502665.1 uncultured Dehalococcoidia bacterium
CCTTACCATTTTTCACACTTTGCCTATCTTCGCCTCTCCCTCCACATTGCCAAGCCTGCGTCACCAGATGGACAACAGCCTATTTGCGGTCGAAGGGCTCACCACGAACGGCATCTGTGGGTAGGTCGCCCGACGTCGGGCGACCTACCCCTGGTAATATACACGCACTGCTTTCGTGACTCACTGAGCCTGTCCTGAGCGAATCTGATGATTCAAAGGTTTTGTGTTAAAATCCTGCCATGAGGTTCATCGGCGACTCCAACGTTGGCAGGCTGGCCAGGTGGCTCCGCATCGCGGGCTTTGATACGCTGTTCATCAAGGGTATCGATGACAACCGGCTGGTTCGTATTGCTCTGGATGAGGATAGAGTGTTGCTCACCAGGGATCGAGAGATACCGAAGAGGCGCCTGGTCACCAGCGGCCGGCTGAAGGTCATATTGATAGAGGACGACGAGGTTCAAGCTCAGCTACGCCAGGTGTTTACCGCGCTCAATCTGGCGGGCCAACTGAGGCCATTCTCCCTCTGTGTGGAGTGCAATGAGCACCTGGTGCCCAGGGAAAGAGAGGAGGTTGAGGAACTGGTGCCACCCTATGTGTTCCAAACTCAAACCCAGTATGTGCAATGTCCTCGCTGCCTGCGCGTTTACTGGCGAGGAACTCACTGGGAGAGGATGAGCAGAGAGCTTGAGGGAATAGTGGGTACTATGTGAAGAAAGCGGCTTTTGTCTACGGTGAGGGACTGACACAGCGCGACAGCAGGGTAGACGAGATATTTGGCCCTACGCGCTTGCAATATACCTATGAACTGCTGAAGTCTTACGGGGCCTTTGACTCACGGGCCTCGATGCTGGTAACCCCTGAGGATGCCCCCGAAACCTCCCTGCTTTCTTTCCACACCGGGGAGTATGTGGCAGCAGTGAGAAGCCTCAGTAACGGTGAAAAGAGGTTCAATCCCGCTCGGTTCAATTTCAGTGAACTTGGCGACAACCCGA
Organism: uncultured Dehalococcoidia bacterium; assembly: GCA_964502665.1. Taxonomy (GTDB): domain Bacteria; phylum Chloroflexota; class Dehalococcoidia; order SZUA-161; family SZUA-161; genus SOKG01. The sequence goes on from CAZCXP010000228.1 coordinate 993, forward strand.
TTTACCCTGGAATGTATGAGCTATCCACCCTGGTAGTGGGGGCTTCTTTGCGGGCAGCGGAACTGGTGTCCGCAGGCGAGGTCGATGTCGCCTTCAACAGCTCAGGTGGTTTGCACCACGCTGCTCCCGGTTATGCCTCGGGGTTCTGCGTGTTCAACGACGTCGTGATAGCCATAAAACATCTGCTGGCGAAGGGGCTCAGGGTAGCTTACGTTGATATCGATGCCCACCACAGCGATGGAGTGCAGGATGCTTTCTATGCCAGCGATCAGGTGCTCACCATCTCCATTCACGAGTCGGGGAGGTATCTGTTTCCAGGGACTGGCGATGTCTTCGAGATCGGGGTCGGAGCTGGCGAAGGCTATTCGGTTAACATACCCCTTGCCCCTTTTACCGATGATGAAGTCCATCTCTGGGCCTTCGACCAGGTAGTGCCCAGGCTGGTGGACAGCTTCGAGCCGGACATTCTGGTGACCCAACTCGGCAGCGACAGCCATTATCTCGACCCGCTGACTCAGCTTAGTCTGACCACCGAGGGCTATTCCGGGTTGGTAAGCAGGATGCGGCAGATGGCGCCGAAGTGGGTTGCCCTGGGTGGTGGTGGCTACGAGGCAAGTGTAGTGATCAGGTGTTGGACTCTGGCCTATGGAATAATGATGGGCCGGGACTGGCCTGATGAAATACCTCCGGACTATCAGGAGCTATATGGCCTGAAGAGGCTGAGGGATACCGAGAAGCCGCGTTTGGATAGCCGAGCAAAGGATCGAGCCCGCCGCTTCGCCGAAGAGAGCGTAGCCGGGGTTAAGAGGCTTGTTTTCTCCTATCACGGCCTTTGATGTATAGGCTCCTCCCTCCCCTTGGCGGGAGGGAGTTAGAGGGAGGGGGATTTGTTCTCCCTCCCCTGGCGAGAGGGAGCTAGAGGGAGGGGGAGCGATACACCCTCACCCAGCCTCTCCCTTCAAGGGAGAGGGATCTGTTCTCCCTCCCCTGGCGGGAGGGAGCGGGAAGGAGCAAGATGTCTAGTTCGAAATATGGAGAAGCAGGGGATTTTGCGCTGAAACTGGAGAACGTTTCGCGTTCATATCAGATG
>CAZCXP010000229.1:0-2061 GCA_964502665.1 uncultured Dehalococcoidia bacterium
GGTTTGCTATCGCAGGGATGGTATAATTGCAGATGAGGGCTAACCATGGCACGGTTCGAGGTGATTGACCACACCGCCGATGTTGGCATAGTCGCCTATGGCAGCGACCTCAAGGAGGCCTTTGCCAACACAGCCTACGGCATGTTCAGCCTGATAGCCGAACTCAAGGGAGTGGGTGAGGAGTTCTGCCGGGAGATCGATCTCCAGGCCCCCGACCAGGAGACTCTTCTGGTGGATTGGCTCAACGAGCTCCTCTATATATTTGATGTCGACCATGTTATACTCAGCAGATTTGATATCACCGACTTGAACCAGAGCCGGCTCCGAGCCAGGGTCTTCGGTGAGCAGATAGACGCCTTGCGTCACCAATTGAAAGGAGCGGTCAAGGCAGCGACCTATCACTTACTCAAAATAGAGAAGGGAAACGGATTCAGAATTCAGGTGATTCTGGACGTTTAGGGGGTGGTGAGATGTCAGCCGATTTGCAGGGAAAATTCATCAGAATAGACGATTACCGCTGGGAGATACCTAAGACGTATAAGCCAGGGATGCGGGTACCCGGGCTGGTGTTCGCCGATGAGAAGATGATGCGCCATATTCAGGGGGAACAATCACTGGAGCAGGTAGCCAATGTCGCCTTCCTCCCGGGGATAGTGGGCAGGTCACTGGCCATGCCCGACATACACTGGGGCTACGGCTTCCCCATAGGCGGAGTTGCTGCTACACGGGTGGCTGACGGTGTGATATCTCCCGGAGGCGTGGGTTTCGACATCAACTGCGGCGTGCGTCTCCTGCGCACCAATCTAACCGAGGGCGAGGTCAAACCTAAGATAGAGAGGCTGCTCTCCGACCTCTTCGTCAACGTTCCATCGGGCCTGGGTTCCGAGGGAAAGATAAGGCTCAGGGGCAACGAAATTGACAGGCTTCTGGTAAAAGGAGCGGCCTGGGCGGTAGCTGCAGGATACGGCGAATCGGAAGACCTGGAATTCACCGAGGAGCGCGGTTGTCTAGCAGGGGCAGACCCCGACAAAGTGAGCGTCAAGGCCAAGAGTCGTGGTACACCCCAATCGGGGACCCTGGGCTCAGGCAATCACTTTCTTGAAGTCCAGGTCGTAGATGAGATCTATGATACCGAGACAGCCCGAGCTTTCGGTATAGAAGGGGTGGGGCAGATACTTGTCCTGATTCATACAGGTTCCAGAGGGCTTGGCCACCAGGTCTGCACCGATTACCTGAAAACCATGGGGGTTGCCGTCAAGAACTACGGCATCGAGCTCCCCGATCGCCAGCTTGCATGCACCCCGGTAGAGTCACCCGAGGGGCAGTCCTACCTGGCAGCGATGGCCTGCGCCGCCAATTATGCCTGGGCCAATCGCCAGTGCATTACCCATTGGACTAGAGAGTCATTCTCCAGGGTGTTAGCCAGAAGCCCCCGCGATCTAGGCATGGAGATTGTCTACGACGTGGCACACAATATCGCCAAGATAGAGGAACACCAGGTAGAGGGCAAAAAGCTCACTGTGTGTGTTCACCGCAAGGGTGCGACGAGGGCGTTTCCCGCTGGCCATCCCGACTTGCCCAAGGCATACCGCAAAGTGGGCCAGCCGGTTCTCATCCCCGGCGACATGGGACGCTATTCATACGTAGCGGTGGGAACTGAGAAGGCTATGGGTGAGACCTTTGGCTCCACCTGTCACGGCGCGGGGAGGGTTATGAGCCGCTCGGCAGCAAAGAGAAGCATCAGCGGCGCAGATGTTGCCAAGGAGCTAGCAGCCAAGGGGATCGCCATCAAGGTAGCCAGCATCGCTTCACTGGCCGAAGAAGCATCAGCAGTCTACAAGGATGTAGCCGAGGTAGTGCATATAACCGATGCCGCCGGCATATCGCCCAAGGTGGTCAAAGCGAGGCCAATCGGGGTGATCAAGGGCTAGCGCTTATCTTGCTGGCCTCAGAAACAAATTCCAAAGTCCAAAATCGAAATTCCAAACAAATTCAGAACTCAAAGCTAAAAGAGCAGAATTAAGTGTAGCGTTGCCACTCCTGTGGCAACGAATCCTTCGT
>CAZCXP010000230.1:0-2056 GCA_964502665.1 uncultured Dehalococcoidia bacterium
TAACGAAGCTGTCCAAGAACCTCACCCTGTGTAGCGTCGTGACTCCTGTCACGACAGAGAATTCGTTGCCACGGGAGTGGCAACGCTACCCTTTTTGGACACCCTGTAATCATATCCTTTAATCCCGGAGGCTCCTGCCGGTTAGACGCAAGAAAACGTCCTCCAGGGTCACCTGATCCGGCGGCCCGATCTGACCCCTTAGTTCCCTGGGGGTATCCATGGCGATTATCTGGCCTCCATCCATAATGGCCACGCGGTCGCACAGACGGTCAGCCTCTTCCATGTAATGGGTGGTGTAGAGGATGGTCATTCCCTTACCCTGCAGGCCCTCGATAGTCTCATAGATATTGTTCCGCGACTGAGGGTCTATGCCCACGGTGGGCTCATCCATGAAGAGAAGCTCTGGGTGCCCCATGAGGGAAATGGCCAGGTTGACGCGCCGCTTCATGCCGCCGGAGAACTTATCGACCCTTCCCTTGGCCCGCTCCGCCAGCCCCAACAGCGCCAGATTAGCCGCAGCCTGGGCCCGTGCCTCCTTGCCATCTAACCCCACCATCCTGCCAAAAAAGACCAGATTATCAACGGCTGATAGCTCTTCATAAAGGGCCAACTCCTGAGGACAGACCCCGATGAGCTTGCGCACAGCGTCGGATTCATGTCGAACTGAATGACCACCTATCGTGACATCACCGCGATCCGGTTGCAGAACCGTAGACAGCAAGCGAATGGTGGTGGTCTTACCAGCGCCATTGGGCCCCAGAAGGCCAAAGATCTCGCCCTTGCCGATGGTGAAGGAAATGCCATCGACGGCCTTGTGTTCATTGAAGCTCTTGTGAAGGTCTTGCGCTACCAGAAATGCCTCGGACATCTTCGTAATCCCCCAATCATCCCTAGTTGCTGCCACTGGAGCTTGCTGACATCAGCCAGAATTATACGGCACGCCATAGCTATTGGCAAGACATCGAACTAGAAGGGTTCAGCACCAAAGCATTTTGAACCAGTACTATGGTATAACAGCGTACTGGTGCAACGAAACTGATAGCTGACGGCTGAACGCTTGCCGGTAGCGTCGTGATTCCTGTCACGACGAGGAACTCGTTGCCCCCAGATTCGTAGGGTGGGTGCAGCAAGGCGAAACCCACCAACTCACCGCTGGAAAAAGGTGGGTTTCGTTTCACTTCACCCACCCTACTGTACTGCCTAGTCGCCGTTCATGCGCAACTCGAGCGGTAGAAAGAATGTCATTGCGAGGAGCAACAGCGACGACGCAATCGCCGGCTATGTTACGAGATTGCTTCGCTTTGCTCGCAATGACAAAAGCGGACTCAAAATCTCGGATCCAGCACCGATGCCCCAGTTTGATTATCTTGATTCCCGGGTCGCCACTGGCTTCTTGATATGGGAGTATTGCTGTTTGGTAGCAAACCAGGGCTGCGGGGCTAAATCGCGCCAGAATGCGATTCTGGCGCGTCTCGGAGCAATTTAACAGCCATCCCAGGAGATGCTTTCCTCAGAACAGCCTCTACGGCGACTGCGCTACTCACCCATGATCTGGAGCACGATATCCCTGGAGCGAGGTCTGTTATCGAAGTCGACCAGCACGATCTGCTGCCATGTCCCCAAGGTCAGTCTCTTGTTTACAAAAGGTACCACCAGAGAAGGGCCCAGCAGCGAGGCACGAACGTGGCTATGCCCATTGCCATCGCCCCAGGCGGCATCATGCCGATAGGGGATATCCCTGGGGACCGTTCGCTCCCACATGCTCTGGAAATCGCTGAGCAAGCCTCGCTCAAACTCTATAGTCGACAGGCCAGCCGTTGAACCTGCCATGAAAAGAGTCACCGTACCGTCCTTCATGGCAGATTCCTCGACTTTTTGTCCTACCTGCCGGGTTATGTCAATGAGGTCACAGTCCCCCTTCGTTTGAACATGGATACGCGTATTGGTAACCATTTGCCATCACCCCTTGGTCCCAGAATATCCAGCGCAATTATAGCATAGACGTAGGGGCGGGTTTCAAACGTAGGGGCGGGTTTCAAACGTAGGGGCGGGTTTC
>CAZCXP010000231.1:0-1973 GCA_964502665.1 uncultured Dehalococcoidia bacterium
TGCTGAAGGCTGCACTGAGACAGCGCCCCAATGTAATAATCGTGGGTGAGATCCGCGGCGTGGAGGGGAACATCGCCTTCGGGGCGATGCAGAGTGGGCATGAGGTGCTGAGCACCTTCCACGCTTCCAATGTAGAGAAGCTAATCCAGCGACTGACAGGGCATCCCATCAGTGTGCCCAAGACGTATATGGACAACTTGAACGTGGTGGTATGCCAAAACGCTGTGAAGCTGCCCAGCGGAAAGGCCGGTCGCCGGGCAACCAGCATCAGCGAGATTGTTGGCTACGATCCTGTTTCTGATTCCTTCTCCTATGTGGAGGTGTTTCGCTGGAACCAGGCAAATGATAGCTTCGACTTCGTAGGCAAAAAGAACAGCTACCTTCTGGAGGAGAAGATCGCCATCAAGCGTGGAATCCCTCCCAACCGGAAGTGGGATATCTATCCTGTGCTGGAGAGAAGGGCGAGGATTCTGGAAAAGCTCCACAAAGATAAGGGAGTGACTAATTTCTATGAGCTTCTCAGCGTTCTGGCCAAGGCTCAACAAGAAGGACTGTTCTAGCAGGGACTCTCATGACGAAAACGTCGAAGTGATACGTTACTCCAAAGCGAGGGCCTAGAGGTTGCCATGCCAAGAACAGTGTTGCCCTTTGAATGCAAAGAAGAGGCAGGGTCTTCTCGGCGCGACCCGGAAGAAAGCGATGACCTCTACCGGAGTCTGCCTGAGGCATTGCAGACAGCCTGTCAGGAGAACAGGCATCTCTGGGACTACCTGTGCCTGCTTCCCCCTGATGAGGTGGCCATCCCTGAGTACTATACTGAGCTCAAACGGGCGCACGGTGATGGGAAGGAACACAACCTCATCTATCCTATAGGGGATGGTATATTCATCCATCTTTATTCCCGCCCCGGCGGTGGCAGGCCCAACTACATACCAATAGAGCCGGGTCTGACTCAAGACCTGAGCACCGTACTTCCTATGGTAGAGGAGAGAATGGCGGGTGACGCCAGTGACCTCAGCGAAGCTGAATCGGACGAAGAAAGGACGGAAGCCCTCACGGAGTTGGTGGAGAAGGTCTGCATTGAGCGTCGCAACGGGGCTCGCGGAACATCGTCCAGTGCAGGAAGTAGCAAAGGCAAAAAGGGAAAGAGCAAGGGCACCGGGGATAAGGTCCACGTGACTGCCGAACAGCTCAAGGCCTTGAAGTACATCATCGTCAGAGACAAAGTGGGGATGGGTGTCATAGAGCCAATGACACGCGACCCTTACATAGAGGACATCAACTGCAGCGGGGTGGGCCCCATATACGTGGAGCACAAGATCTTCAAGGGCATACAGGCAGCAGTAGCCTTCGAATCCCACGAGGATCTGGACAGTTTTGTACTTCGTCTCTCCGAACAGATAAAAAAGCCGGTCACGCTGCGTAGCCCCATTATGGATGCTACCCTGCCCGATGGTTCCCGAATCAACATAGTCTTTGGCAGGGAGGTCTCACGGCGTGGCAGCAACTTCACTATCCGGAAATTCGGTGGAATACCGCTAAGCATTTTGGATCTGATTGATTTCGGGAGCCTGAACTACGAAATGGCCGCCTATCTTTCCCTGATGATCGAGGAGGGCATGAATATGTTTATCGTCGGTGAGGCGGCCTCGGGCAAGACCTCCCTTCTCAATGCAGTCACTACCTTTATCCCGCTGAAGCATAAAATCGTGAGCATTGAGGATACGCCGGAGCTTCAGGTGCCCCATGCCAACTGGCTGCGGGAGGTGGGCAAGGCTCCGATTTCGGGGGAGCAGAAGGCTCAAGTGGATATGTTCGATCTGCTGAAGGCTGCACTGAGACAGCGCCCCAATGTAATAATCGTGGGTGAGATCCGTGGCGAGGAGGGCACCATCGCCTTCGGGGCGATGCAGACCGGCCATGAGGTGCTGAGCACTTTCCACGCTTCCAATGTAGAGAAGCTAATCCAGCGA
>CAZCXP010000232.1:0-1869 GCA_964502665.1 uncultured Dehalococcoidia bacterium
AGAAGCCCCCGTGATTTCAGGTCTTCCAGGATCAGCGGGTCCGCATCTTTGACAAATAGACCAGCGAAGGGATAGGTGCCAGTAATCTGTCCCTGCAGATCAACAGGCTGGACAAGATATAAGCTATTCGCTAGGCCTGCTTCGTAATCAACCTCACCGAAAGCGGGAGCGATGTGGACGATACCTGTGCCTTCATCCATGGAGACGAAATCGCCGCCGATGACAGGGTAGCTTTTGGGTGGTTTAGCTTCACCTCTCCTAAGCGCTCTGGCGTAGTAATGTGGCGATAGTTGCCCAGCGGGGACTTCAAACTCAGAGGGCGCAAACAAGGGCAGATATTCAAGGCCGATAAGCTCTTCACCTTGTATCGTATCAACCACCTCATACTCGCCTCTCAGGGCTTCCTTGACTAAAGACTCAGCTAAGACGAGCCTTTCCTCCCCACCGCCGCTATCATATTTCACCACAGCATACATAGCATCTGCAGCTATTGCCAAAGCCGTGTTCCCTGGGAGAGTCCAAGGGGTAGTTGTCCATGCCAAGAAATGGGTGGGTACGAGAGGACTGTAAAGCCTACGATATACTTCAGGACGAGCGCCAGATGGTAATTTTGAGACAAGCCTAAACTTTATGTAAATCGAAGGATCGTCTGTCTCGTCATAGCCCAAAGCAACTTCATGAGACGAAAGCGAGGTGCCGCAGCGTGGACAGTGCGGGGTAACCTTATAGCCCTGGTAGATGAGCCCTTTTTCCCAAAGCTGCTTCACTATCCACCAGCAGGTCTCGACATAGCCGTTGTCGAAGGTTACATAAGGATGCTCCATGTCTATCCAGAAGCCGATGCGGTCGGTGAGCTCCTCCCACTCCTTGACATACCTGAGCACGTTCTGGCGGCAGCGGCTGTTGAACTCAGCCACACCATATTCCTCGATATCGGGCTTGCTCTTGAGTCCAAGCTCGTTCTCAACCTCAAGCTCCACCGGAAGCCCGTGGGTATCCCAACCCGCCCTCCGCGGTGTATAGTAGCCCTTCATCGCCTTGTAGCGAGGGAATACATCCTTGAACACCCTCGCCAGCACATGGTGGATGCCGGGGCTGGCATTCGCTGTGGGAGGGCCCTCGTATAGAACATATTGAGGGCCACCCTGACGCTGCTCGACGCTTTGCTCAAATATCCGTCTTTCCTGCCAGAAGCTGAGTATACCCTGCTCAAGCTCAGGAAAACTCACCTTGCTCGCCACCGGCTTAAACATACCGTCCTCCCGCCAAAACAAAGAGCCCCATCCCTGAAGGGACGGGACTTGATTCCCGCGGTACCACCCTACTTCCCCGACCTGTCGGGGCACTCATTAAGGCACGCAATCATGCCTCGTCAGGGATAACGGCTGACGAAACCGGCCAAGTCTACTGCCCCGCCTCAGGCGGGGTTTCGGTTGGCGGCTCGGGAGGGATTTTCGCCCGGGTCAGTACCCATCTGCTCTCACCGTGCCAGACTCGCTGTTGGGATTCGCCCGTCTACTCGTCTCCGTCACTGCCTTTTTCTGCTGGAACTTAACATATTGCCACGCAGTTGTCAACTGAGAACTCCGGCGCCAATCAGCTCGGCAAACTCCTCATCGCCCATGCTCAGAATCTCCTTGCAAACAAGCTCGGTGTGCTCGCCGAAGGAGGGGAAGGGCCTTTGAGGCTCCGATGGGGTTTTGGATAGCCGGAAGGGCGGTCTCTCGCTGAGATGTAATCCCATCTCGGCGTGATCCAATTCCACAAAGTGGTGCCGGTGCCTCAGTTGCAGGTCGTGGTCCACCAGGTCTTCGCCGGTCTGCACCACCCCCGCTGCCACGCCTACCGCTTGCAGCCTGGCCATTATCT
>CAZCXP010000233.1:0-1819 GCA_964502665.1 uncultured Dehalococcoidia bacterium
CGAACGCTCGGCCAAACGGCAGGGGTGATGGGCAAGGAATTTGCTCCTCCCGAGTTCTTGGTTGTGGGGCGTATACTCGCCCCCTGGGGAACAAGGGGGCAGGTTAAGGTCCAGGTCGTGACCGACTTCCCCGATCGCTTTACGCCTGGAAAGCTGGTCTATCTCGACGGCCAGCCACTCGAAATCCAAAACAGCAGCCCCCACAAGCAACACCTTCTGGTCAAACTTGCAACTATCGACAGCATCCAGGATGCTGAGAAGCTGAGAGGACACGACCTCACCATACCCCATTCCGAGATACGTCCCCTGCCGCAGGGTGAATACTACAACTTTCAGCTCATCGGGCTCAGGGTGCTGACCACCGATGGCAAAAACGTGGGGCGAATCGCCGATATCATGGCCACAGCCAGTAACGACGTCTACATAGTCAAGTGCGAGCGCGGCGAGATACTGATCCCAGCCATCGAGGACGTAGTCAAATCCATCGACCTGGAGAGGGAGGAGATGGTTATTGAGGCCATCGAGGGTCTGTTGAGTTCCCCATAACGGTCTCTACCCTGCCGGCGCGCCCGTGGTGAAAAGGATATAGGCCCCTGCAAAATAGGCAGCAATCAGTGCCACCGAATACCAGCTCATCCCTATGGGCAGTTTTCTCTTTGTTCTGAAGGTGAGCCCCCCGATAACGATGAGCGTCATCAGGATTGCCACGGAGGCAGCATAAACATGGCTTGTTGATGCCGCGGAAAAGATGGAGGCCTGAGGATAGAAAAGGTCATAACCGGCGATAACGATCCCCATGTTGAACATATTGCTGCCCAGCATGTTGGCGATGGCCATATCTATGGCGCCTAATCGCAGTGCCACTATGGAGACTACCAGCTCGGGCAGGGACGTGGTAGCCGCGAGGAACAGGCTCCCGACGAAGGAATCGCCCCACCCGGTGGCCTCAGCCAGGTCATCGCCGATAATGGCAAGCCACGTTCCCAACCCGACAATGGCCAACGCCGCTACGGTGAAACCTACATACGCTCGCCTTGCTGAGATATCCTCGTAGCGAAGCGCCCTCGCCTGCTGGGATCTCACTTGCTTCCGTTCAAACCGAAATATCCTGCTCGCCCCCAAGAGGTATAAAACGACGAGCACCAGGCTATATATACTCACCCAACCCAGCGCCCCACCCCACTCCCCGCCCAGCAGGATGCTGCCGCCCGCGAATCCTATGAGCACCAGGCCCACGCCTGCTGAAAGCCTGTGTCCCGCCCCTGCCAAGCTAAGCAACGGCCCCTGGCGATATGCGATGTCCAGGATTGCGATGATAGCGAGGTTGAACAGGTTGCTGCCAAAGGCGGTTCCCAGCGCCAGGTCGGGGGATTCCACCAGGGCCACTGCTCCTATCCCAGTGACCAGCTCGGGAAGGGAAGTTACGGCGGCCAGGAGCAAGAGCCCCACCCAGAGGCCGCCCAGCCGCGTCTTGCCGGCAATCATATCCCCGTAGCGGGATAGCTTCGCCCCGAAGAAGATAACAAGCGCAGCGCAAATAAGAAATTTTAGCCAAACCAAAAACACGTGCTTTCCTTCAGGGCGACAGCAGAGACCACCTGGGAGCCATTATAGCATAGCTATCGAAGGCTCACGTGGGGGGAGGAGACTGGAGGGTTGTTTTCGAGTCGATTTGTTTTGGGCTCGATTTCGGTATAATACGCAGGGCGAGGCGTCCCGGTGGTCTATGGTGCCGCTCACGAAAAGCGATTTCCGCTAGTAGCGGACCATTTCTTTGGCTATCTCCCCTTAAACTTCGGCTCCCTCTTCTCCAGAAACG
>CAZCXP010000234.1:0-1807 GCA_964502665.1 uncultured Dehalococcoidia bacterium
GAGACCAAGACACTATCAGCGCACGGTATCTTGCAGCGTGCGGCCGTCCGCTCCACTCCTGACCACGCCGTGCCGCCCATCGTGCACGAAGTGCTGCGCTCGCCCGGCCAGCCGCTTGACCCGGCCACGCGCACTTTCATGGAACCGCGCTTCGGGCACGATTTCAGCCAGGTGCGGGTGCATACGGATGCCAAGGCGGCGGAGTCGGCGCGGGCGGTGAATGCGCTGGCGTATACGGTGGGGCGGGGTGTGGTGTTTGGGGCAGGACAATACGTGCCGGGGACGAGTGCGAGGCGCCGACTGCTAGCACACGAGTTGGTTCATACGATTCAGCAAGGCACTGCTTCAGATGGGCTGCCAGCTAGCTTGGAGGTGACAAATCCGGCGCAATCGGCCGAGAAAGAAGCTCAGACAGTAGTGGACGCCATTATGAGGGGTCAGTTTTTTAAGCTAACACCGAGGGAAGCAATACAGTTAGCTCGCCAAGAAGATGCCGGTGTGCCTCTCCCTGGTGGTGTACCACAGGCTCCACCCAGGCCGCCATCAGCGCCTGTTACAACCCCAGCCCTCGTCATTGACCAGCCAACGGCCAGCACGCGCTTCAACATCAATGCGACCCCAACCATGCCAACCATAAACTGCCGCACCCGAATCACTGGCCCGACGCCCGATCCCACACCTAATACTGACTTTAACTGGAAAATCCAGGTCACAGAAGCCGTAACATCTGACAGCTGTGCCAGCTCGAGAATAGGAAGCTGCTCCTCCCCGATCAGCCAGAACAACATTAGGGGAGGGAACTGGACGCCTGCATTCAGCACCATTCAGGGTGGGCAGGCCGTGATTACGGCGGCAGCCAACGTAGGTGGAACGGCGCTTTCAACATCGGTCACCGTAGACATCCGTGGCACCAATCCCGGTGCGGCAAGTATCACTGCCCAATGCGGTAGTGCTGGTACCGATGCCGACCGAGTTGCCTGTCATGAAAGCGGTCGGAGGCAGTTCGACGGGAACGGTAATCCTCTGCTAGGCCCTGGAGGCGATGTGGGGGTCATGCAACTCTGCAATCCGGCCGCCACCTGCTCACAGCGCTGGGATTGGAACAGGAATGTAAACGCAGGGGTGGCTCTATTGGGACAAAAACGGAATGGAGCGACAGCATACTTGAGCACCCACGTGGTAGCCGGCAACTACCCAAACAGCCTTGGCCTGAGCAATGCAGCTGTTCTTCAGAGAGAAACCCTCCAGAGGTATAACGGTGGGAGATATTGGGGATGGAACACGACAACGAATCGGTGGGAACCCAATCCGCCCAACAACTATGTGGCGAACCTGCTGGCCCATTGTTGATCTCAATTGGATAGAGGGGGCTGGCAGAGAGAAGAACCGTCTTCCACCGTAACCCGGACACGACAATACGTCGGCTGGAAGCCTGTGCCGTGGGCGACGAGGGAGGACAGATCTGGGAGCCTTTACCCGATCGCTTTATCTGGGGAGACGATCGAGTTTGACATTGATATAGGTTGACGGCCAAGTCAAAGAGAGGAGGAACAAAATGAATGGCAACGACCAATTTCTCGGCATCGTCCAACTTGGACGCTTTCAGATCCTGATGCCCGACCACGCCGCAGGTGATGCGGTGCGACTGACCGGCATCCCGATGCAGGCAGCCCAATCGCCCGAAAGCGCCGAGATCAGCCTGGCCGAGTACGAAGGCAGCGCCCTCATGGTCGCTGGCCACTACGGGGGCGGCTGGATCTACTCGGCCAGCGTGATCGACCAGGCCGGTCCGATCCTGACGGCAGTG
>CAZCXP010000235.1:0-1536 GCA_964502665.1 uncultured Dehalococcoidia bacterium
AAATAGGGCACGAGAATCTGAAGCAAGTCTCTGGGGGTATCATAAAACAAACAGAGGTGAGTGCCCCAGGGGACATCGCCTAGAACATCGATCCCCGTCTTCCTCATCCGCACCACTCTGCTTTCTCCTAAGTTGACCACACCAGTACCTGCTACCGTAATATGCTCCCTATGGGGAGCAGAGCCAAAAGTGGAAACGAGATGGTCATGGGCCGACGACCTCGCATCCTACTTTCTTACGCCTTTTATTCCCGTTTGTCAAGCCATTACAGCGAGAAGCTTCCCCTTTCGTCCCCCTCCCTCTAACTCCCTCCCGCCGGGGGAGGGAGGATTGGGCATTCCTCTCCCTTCTAATTCTAGTTGCCGTTCGTGGTGAGCCTGGGCCGTAGGACGGCCGACCTGTCGGCCTCGAACCATGAACGGCCCCCCGCGTACAGCGGGGGCTCAGATTGTAATCCTTTTGTAATCTTTTTGTAATCCCTTCGTAATTCTTCCTTAATACCTCCTTAATGTTTTCTTAATCCCAATGGTAGTACAATCTCATCTGGTGAGCCCCCACCCCAGGCCACCCGCATCAAGGATTATGAACGACTGCAAGCTATTGACTAGTCCTGTATAATATACCCACTAGGGTAATCGCTCACGAGGTGCACAGCCGAGACCACCTGATTTGCGGAATGCACTTCGCGATTTTTGCTCTGCTCCCGCTGAGGGGCAGACCTGTGTAGCAGGTACGGGTGCAGTCGATCCAGGAAACGGCGCCCGGCCTGTCCAACAACATCCTAGCTATTAGGACACAGCCTGACAATCTCTTTGACACAACGAACCACCCAGACTTCTGACTCTGATCGAGGAGGCGAGAGATGATGAGAACAAGCGGAGCCCTGCGAGATAAACCCCGTCTGTTAGCCAGCGCCATCACCGAGTGGAAGCAGGCACTGCAGCAGTCAAAAGAATCAGAGAAAAGATATAGAAGCATGATCGAACTTGCTCCCGATGGCATACTAACGATGGACCTGAGGGGTATAGTCACATCGTGCAATGCTGCTTTTACAACCCTGACTGGCTTCTCCAAGGATGAAATCGTTGGGAAGCCCATCCTGGAGCTTCCAACCACACCTGCTATTCATGCAGCACGATACGCAAAGATCCTCGCTTCGATAATAAGGGGGAAGACACGCGAACCCTTTGAGTTTGAATGGGTACATAGGGATGGTTCTCTACGCCGGGGTGAGTGTCGCGTTAGCTTGATGAGAATTGGCAATGCCATAGTGGGCATTCAGGCCATTGGAAGAGACATCACCGAGCGCAAGCAGGCTGGCGAGGCGCTGCCGGAGTGCGAGCAGAAATTCCGTAATCTACTTGAGAATTCACTTGATCTGATATATCGGCTGAATCTTGAGACCGGTACATACGATTATGTGAGTCCGGCGTCCGCACAGGTCATCGGCTATAGTCCGGAGGAGCTGATAGCTCTCGGCGTCGAACAGGCGAGGTCTCTGGCACATCCTGACGATATTCAAAGGCTGGACGACAA